>NZ_JAGQBK010000001.1:0-292119 GCF_024345595.1 Synechococcus lacustris Maggiore-St4-Slac
CGCCACTTTTTTATATGCCATGGATTTTGGTGCTGGCCTCTTTTTTGTGGAAGAAACCTCCCTTGCCTTGGCACCACCTGTGCCCTATGGGCAATTAAAAGAACGCCTATGGCGGCGTTTAGCCCAGCGGGGAATTGAGCCGCTTCAGGTGCAGCACGAGGAATTTTGTTTATTTCCAATGAATCTAGCCTTGCCGGATTTGAAACAACAGCTGCTGGCTTTTGGTTCTGCCGCCAGCATGGTGCATCCCGCTTCTGGCTACCTAATAGGCGCAATGTTGCGCCGTGCCCCAGGTTTTGCTGCTGCGATCGCCGCTGGCCTCAGCCAGCCGGAGCTGAGTTCTGCTTTGATTGCTAAACGGGCCTGGCGGGTGCTCTGGCCGTTGGAATTAAGATTTAAGCATGCAATTTATAGTTTTGGTTTGGATAAATTAATTGCTTTTAATGAAGCTAACCTCAAGGCATTTTTTAGCAGTTTTTTTACATTAGCTCAACACCAGTGGTTTGGTTTTCTCACTAATACGCTTAGCCTGTGGCAGCTGATAGTTGCCATGCTGCAGCTATTTATTAAATCGCCTACTAATGTTCGATGGGGTTTGATTGGGTTTTCTTTTTTTAAAACTAAGCTTTAAAGCAAAGCTTTAAGCTAGCTTCATGTTGTTGCCCCACTGCAGCTGCTGCCCTGGCCTGCGGTGCAGCCATAGCAATGGTTGCCGATATTAATTAGATTGCCCGCAAGATCCGCCAGGCAAACATTTGCAATATTTACCTGTTTTTGTTTTACCAGCAGCGGCAATTCAAGCATTTGATTGAAATCGCAATCGTAGATGCTGCCATCAGCGGCCACCGATAATGTTGTGCGGCACATCAAACCGCAAATGCTGGCTGGATTAAAGGCATCCACCAAGCTTTGCATGTATAGATCAGTGCGTCCGTTGGCTTCTAAGCCATCGAGAAATCTAGCGATTGGCATGTTATTTAAACCAATTAAATGATCAAAACTCACCCCTTCTTTACCGAGGCATTCGCGCCATTGTTTTTGATCGCAGGCGGTGAGTTGTTGCAGGGCTTCCCCCGGCGGGTTGCTCATCAATGAGAGCGGCAGGTTTGGATCGCCAAGGCCATATCCCAAGGCATTCAACTTGCGTAGGGCCCGCATTGATGCTTCCCAGGTGCCAGGGCCCCTTTGGGCATCGGTTGTTGAGGCTTCGCAGCTGGGCAGGCTGGCCACAATTTGCACCTGTTTTGCCGCCAGCCAGGGGGCTAGATCAGCTAGGGCTGGCAGCAATAGCACCGTGAGATTGCTGCGGTTGATCACTTGGCAACCTCGATCACGAGCTGCCTGCACCAGGGTTTTGAACTGCTGGTGCAGTTCCGGTGCACCACCGGTGAGATCAACCACCTCCGGCCGTAGTTGATCGATGGCTGCAATGCATTGCAAAACAACCTGCTCTGGCATCTGGCTTGCCCCCTGGTGAGGGCCTGCCTCCACATGGCAATGGCTGCAGTGCATATTGCAGAGTTTGCCCAGGTTTAACTGCAGCACCTTTAGGTGCTGCGAGCGCCGCAATGGGGTTTCTAGTTTTTCGTTAAAGCAGGGCGCTGCTGCCAGGGTCATTGGGCCAGCCAATCACTGGGCTCTACCAAAGGAAATAGGAAATCTTCCTGCTCCACAGCATCTAGCCAGATGCGTTCTTTTTCATTGGAGCAGTGGTTTGGCTTAAGCAATTCCAGCAACCGCCAAAAACGATCTAAATGGCGGTGAATCCGTTCGCGGGCCAATTCTGTGGTGGTGCCAGCCCTAAGAATGAAGCTCCAATCTGATGATTGGGCCAGCAGTAATTCCCGTGCCGCCTGTTTCAACAGGCGTTGCCGCTGGGGATCCCTTTGCTGTTGTTCCCTGGCGCTCGCTTCCACCATTGCCAATGAAGCGCGGTGCCAATCGGGCACAACCCAGGCATTGCTTTCACTTAGCCAATAGGAGTGGTAACCACCCTGGCCCCAGCTTGAGGGTGATGGCCTGCAAACCTGCAGCTGGGCGCCATTGCTCAAGCTGCCCTTGAGGCTGCAGAAATTAAGGCCAGCGGCGGCCCCTTGCAGGAAAACCTGTTCAAGAAATTGCGGGCCCTCAAACCACCAATGGCCAAATAATTCAGCATCAAAAGGGGCCACCACCAACGGTGCACGATCGATCAATTCACCCAAGCCCCGCAGTTGTTCCAGCCTCCCGGCCACGTAGCTACTGCCATGGCGTTGGGCGGTTAGGGCGGCTGCAACGGGGTCGTAGGGCAATTTTTTATTTAATGGACAATCGCCGCCACTCACCCGCCGCAGTTTCAAACCCAGGGGCCTGCTACTCAAGATGCCAGCGGCCTGCAGCTCCTCTTCGGGTAGATCCCAGCCGAGGTCGCGGTGGAATTCCCGGTAGGAGCCATCGCCGGGATAGCCATCACTGGCCGACCACACCGGCAGGGTGGCTTCACTGTCGCGCCCAAAAAATGCAACCGAACTTGGTGAACAAATAGGTGCATAAACCCCATAGCGGGGCCGCGGCAAGCCATGGAGCAACCCATGGGCGTCTAGCACCGCATAGCGCAGGCCCGCTGCCGCTAATTGCTGGTCGAGTCCCTCGTAATAGGCGCATTCAGGAAGCCAAATGCCCTGGGGTTTTGCGCCCAATAGCCTTTCGTGTTCCCTTACGGCGGTTAGCAGTTGAGCGCGCACCGCCTCCGGTGGATCCCGCAGCAATGGCAGATATCCATGGGTGGCACTGCAGGTGAGCAAATCCAGCACACCGGCCTGCTGCAGGGCGGCAAAAGCGCGGATCGGTTCGCCATTGAAATCGCTAAAAGCCTGCAGTTGCAGGCTGAAATGCTGGAGCAGATGGCTGGCGGCTTGCTCTTCTTCAGGTTGTGCCCGCTGCAGCAGCTCAATGCGTTGCTCGATCCAAGCGGGGAAACGCTCCTGCAGCACAGGATCGTTCAGCAGCGATAGAAGTGTGGGCGAGAGGCTCATCGTGAGCCTTGGCTTTAAACCATTGGCATCACAGCGGGCCAACATGCCCAATAGGGGCAAGTAGCTCTCTACAAGCGCTTGAAAAAACCAGTCTTCCTCAAGTGACCCTGGATTACGGCTGCGCACATAAGGCAGATGGCCGTGAAGCACCAAGGCCAGAGCTCCAGTGGCCATGGACATTCATCGATGTACTCAGTTTACGGCTCTTGATACTCACGGCCCAAGCGCTTCTTAGAGTTGCAACAGAGTTCAACAGGGAGGCGCGGTTTCCGCGGGCGTATCAATGGCTAAGGATCCAGGCCGGGTATTGATTTTCGACACAACCCTTAGGGATGGGGAGCAGTCCCCTGGCGCCAGCTTGAACCTGGATGAAAAACTTGCCATTGCCCAGCAGTTAAGCCGTTTAGGGGTAGACATCATCGAGGCGGGCTTCCCCTTTGCCAGCCCTGGTGATTTCGATGCGGTGCAGCGCATTGCCACAGCCGTTGGCAGCACTGATGGCCCAATCATTTGCGGCCTAGCAAGGGCTACCAAGGGCGACATCAAGGCCTGTGCTGAGGCGGTTGCCCCTGCAACCCACAAACGCATTCACACCTTTCTTGCCACTAGCGATATCCACCTGGAACACAAGTTGCGTAAAAGCCGAGCTGAGGTACTTCAGATCGTGCCTGAGATGGTGGCCTATGCCCGTTCCCTTGTGGAGGATGTGGAGTTTTCCTGTGAAGACGCCGGCCGCAGTGAACCGGAATTCATGTATGAGGTGATTGAGGCAGCGATTAATGCAGGGGCAAGCACCATCAACATCCCAGACACGGTTGGCTATTCAACCCCGGCTGAATTTGGCGGCTTAATTGCGGGCATAAATCAGCATGTGCCAAATATCAATCAAGCTGTTATTTCAGTGCATGGCCACAACGATCTTGGCCTGGCAGTTGCTAATTTCCTTGAGGCGGTTAAACATGGCGCCCGTCAATTGGAATGCACAATCAATGGCATTGGTGAAAGGGCGGGTAATGCATCCCTAGAGGAATTGGTGATGGCTTTGCATGTGCGGCGTTCATACTTCAACCCTTTCCTGGGGCGAGAGGCGGCCAATCCAGAACCGCTCACTGCAATACGCACAGAAGAAATCTATAAAACATCACGCTTGGTTAGCAACCTAACCGGCATGGCTGTGCAACCAAATAAAGCGATTGTGGGGGCAAATGCCTTTGCCCACGAAAGCGGTATCCATCAAGATGGGGTATTAAAAAATCGGCTCACCTATGAAATTATTGATGCCCGCACAATCGGCCTAAGCGATAACCGCATTAGCCTCGGCAAATTAAGTGGTCGCAGCGCTGTTCGCGCCCGCCTAGAGGAACTTGGCTACACGCTTAGTGGAGACGATTTAGATGATGCTTTTGCTCGCTTTAAGGAACTTGCCGATCGCAAACGTGAAATCACCGATAGAGATCTTGAGGCCATAGTTAGCGACCACACGCAGCAGTTACAGGCCCATTATCAATTGCTTGGCGTGCAGGTTAGCTGCGGCACTAATCTGCAACCCACCGCAACTGTTACCCTCCGCACCATCGATGGCAAGCAACGCAGTGTTGCTTCCATTGGTACGGGTCCTGTTGATGCCGTGTGTGGAGCATTGAATCAATTGGTTCAAGTGCCCAATGAACTGGTGGAATTCTCAGTGAAATCAGTTACTGAGGGCATTGATGCCATGGGTGAAGTAACAATTCGCTTGCGCCAGAATGGGCGTTTGTATTCCGGCCATGCGGCCGATACCGATGTGGTGGTGGCGGCGGCCCAGGCATTTGTTAATGCTTTGAACCGCTTGGTGAGCAGTTTGCAGAGCCAGCCTTTGCATCCCCAGCAAACCCCCCTGCCGGTTTTATGAAAAGGCTTCGCACTGCCCCTTTAGCCCTTGCTTTGCAATTGGGGCTGTTGCTATTGCTGGCCCTTGTAATGCTGATGCCATTGCTATGGCTGTTAAGTACGTCGTTAAAGGGGCCAGCTGAAGATATTTTCAGCAGTCCCCCTAACCTATGGCCATTGCAGCCAAGTTTGCAGGCCTACGGAAGTTTATTTAGCCAGAGCCCGATGGCTAAATATCTTTTTAATAGTGCCCTGGTAAGTGGTTTTAGTGTGATGGCTAATCTGTTGTTTTGCTCCTTGGCTGCATTTCCCTTGGCGCGTATGCAGTTTCGCGGCAGGGGCATGGCTCTGGCTTTGGTGGTTGCAACAATATTGATTCCATTTCAAGTGGTGATGATTCCTTTGTATGTGTTGATGGTGCAACTTGGCTTGCGTAACACATTAGTGGCTTTAATTTTGCCCAATGTTGCCACGGCGTTTGGCATATTTTTATTGCGCCAAAGTTTTCTTGCTGTGCCCGTTGAATTGGAGGAGGCTGCCCGCATGGATGGCTGTTCCCCCTTGGGCGAATGGTGGAATGTGTTAATTCCAGCTGCAAAGGCTGATTTAATTACATTGGCTATGTTTGTTTTTATTGGCACTTGGGGAGATTTCCTCTGGCCTTTGGTTATATTAGATGATCCAAATCTATACACATTGCCCTTGGGATTACAGCAACTATCAAGTAGTTTTTCCCTTGATTGGCGGCTGGTGGCAGCTGGTTCGGTTGTGTCTATTTTGCCGGTTCTTTTTATATTTATTTTGCTGCAGCGCTTTATTTTGCCCAGCGCCAGTGGCGATGCGGTGAAGGGTTGATCAGGCGCTAAATCCTTTGCGGGCAGGGATCGGATAGGGGATACGCCGGTGGCGCATTCGTTTCCACACCTGCACAAATGCAGCAACTAATAATTCGCTTTCAGTTGTTTCTAGGCCACTTAGGGCCAGTTGTTTGTCGTATTTACGGGCCTGGATGATGCGTCGCACGGCATCTTTCGCTTCGGCTTCACTGGTTTCCGGTGGCATTGAACGTAGGGCTGCTTCACAGCCATCGGCGAGCATCAAAACAGCCGTTTCCTTTGATTGGGGCCTGGGGCCGCGATACCGGAATGGTTTGTCGCTTGCATTCGGATTTTGTTCCCTGGCTTTGTGGAAGAAATAACCCATCCGCAAGGTGCCTTGATGTTCTGGGATGAAATTGGTTACCGGTTTAGGCAATTGGAAGCGGCGGGCCATCTTGAGGCCTTCATCCACATGGGCCTGGAGAATTTCAGCACTGCGCCAAGGGTCGTTTAAGTGTTCGTGGGGATTATTACCGCTTTGATTTTCGATGAACCATTGGGGGGCATGCAGTTTGCCGATGTCGTGATATAGCGATCCCGTACGGGCAAGATCAACATCGCCGCCGATCGCCCGCACCCCCTCCTCCGCCAGGCTCGAAATCATCAAGGTGTGCTCAAAAGTGCCAGGGGCCTCTGAGGCCAGCTTGCGCAGCAGCGGCCGTTGCAGATCGCTCAGCTCCAGCAAGCGCGAACGGGTTACCAGCCCAAAAAGTTGTTCCACAAATGGAGCAAGCAGTAAACCAAGCAGCAATAGCCCCCCCATCAATACCCCCTCCGCCAGTAATTCCCCCCCGGGGGGCCTCCCCTGCAATTGCTGGCCAAGGGCCTCCACCAGCAGGGCGGCAACCGTTAGCAAAATGCTGTTTTGCAGCATTTCCGCCCGGGAGCGCTGGCGGCCCGCCAGGAGGGTTGCCACCACTGCCACTCCAGTGGCCACCAGCATGCGAACGGTGCCGAGGTCGTTTAAGGGGATCGGCCAGAGCAAGGTGGCTAGGGCAAGCCAGCTCAAGCCGCAGGCAGGGCCCAAGCCTTCGGCCAGCAATAGGCTGGGGGGCACCAACAGGGCTAGGGCGCTGGCGGATGCTCCAAACCAGAGTTTTGCCGCTTGCACCAAGGCAAGGCTGCCCAGCACCAATAGGGCTTGGGATACCTCAAGGTTTGGTTTCCAGCGGCGGCAGATCAACAGCAATAGGGCCGCCCCAACACTGGCTTCAAGCCAGCGCTGCACAAATAGTTGCGTTGCCGGCCGGCGGCTGATTAGGCCGAAATTATCGAGAACGTCGTAGGCCCTTTGGCTAATGGGCTCGCCGCGGCGGGTGATTACTTCACCGGCCCGCACTTGAAATTTTGGTATGCCATTTTGCTGCACTAAATCATTGAGCAGCAGCTGGGTGAGGTTGCTATCGATCCGCAGATTGCTGTTGCCCTGCAGGGAGCGAGTAATCAGTTTTGCGCCAAGGCTGCGGCTCGGTTCTGGCAGTTCCCCCAATTGCAGCCAGCTGGCCTGAAGCAATTGGCCATGGGCAAGGGTTGCAACTACCCCTTGGGCCAACATTTTTTGTTGGGCAAGCCTGAGCTGTTGTCCCCAAATCTGCAAGCTTTCAGGGGTTGATTCCTTTAAGAACAGCAGCTCTGCGGGGGTGAGATTCACCGGGGCCAATTGCTTTTCGTTGCCACTGCTGCTGCTGAGCAATTCCTGCCATAGGCGCTCAAGCCGTTCCTGTAATTGCCGGCTGGCTGCTGCATCGGTGGTTTGCACCTGAATGCGGGGGCCTAGCTGGGAGCGCCTTTGCTGCAGGGCCTCACTGTCAACAACGGTGCTTGATCGCGGCGCCCGCACCTCAAAGGGGGCCGGCACCCCTGGCCGCAGGGTGGGCTGCACCAGCCAGGGCCAGGCCGATAGCAGCCCCACCAGCATGCAGCTGAGCAGCAGCAGCGCGCCGTCTTGTTTGCTCCAGTGGCTGCTGAGGCGCCAAGGCATTTCCTGGCGCAACCAACGGCGCCAGAATTTACAAGCTGTGCGCCATTGCGGTGGAAGCTTGTTTTGCTGAACTGGAGGGGGAACTAAAGACACCGACGCACCGGACGTCAGACTGACGCTAGCTCCTGCAATTGCCATGGCCGCTCAACGCTTGGATGGCCGCTTGCTGGCGGCCCAGCTTGAAACCAGCATGGCGGCTGCTATCGCAGCAGGCTTGGCCAAGGCTGGTAGGCCCCCAGGTTTAGCTGTATTGAGGGTTGGTGATGATCCAGCCAGTGCTGTTTATGTGGCTAATAAGGAAAAGGCCTGTGCCCGCATTGGTGCCAAAAGTTTTGGCAGCCATCTACCTGCAAATATCAGCCAAGCTGCCCTTGAGTTGGAACTGCATGAACTAAATAAAAATCCAGCCGTTGATGGAATTTTGGTGCAATTGCCCGTGCCAGCTTCCATAAACGACAGGGCATTGCTTCAAGTTTTAGATCCCAATAAAGATGCAGATGGCCTGCACCCACTCAATTTAGGTCGCCTGCTGCGGGGGGAAGTGGGGCCCCGCAGTTGCACTCCCGCCGGGGTAATGGCCCTTTTGAAACAGGCCAAGCTCCCTTTGGAGGGCATGCGAGCGGTGGTGGTGGGCCGCAGCATTTTGGTGGGGCAACCGATGGCGTTGATGCTTCAACAGGCCAACGCAACCGTAACGATTGCCCATTCCCGCAGCCTCAACCTGGAGGGCATTTGCCGCGATGCGGAACTGTTGGTGGTGGCAGCTGGTAAGCCTGGTTTGATCGGTGCAAACCACGTGAGCCCAGGGGCGGTGGTGGTGGATGTGGGGATCCATCGCCGCCCGGAGGGCGGTTTATGCGGTGATGTGAGATTTGCTGAGGTGGAACCCTTGGCTAGGGCCATCACGCCGGTGCCCGGTGGTGTGGGCCCTATGACCGTAACGATGTTGCTGCTGAATACGCTGAGGATGTGGGCGCAACGCCATGCTTTAGCTGAGCCATGCCAGGGACTTTGATTGCTTTGCTTTTGGCAGCCCTGCCGCTGCAAGTGTTGCCGCTTCAAAAGGGCACCGTGATGTCTGTTGAAAATGGCCAAGTGGTTGTTGTGCGGCTTGGCCGCAGCGATCGAAGGGTGCGGCTTGCCTGCGTGGATGCGCCGGAGCAGAGTCAGCAGCCATGGGCGCAGCAGTCGAAAGCCGCCCTTGCCAGTGAATTACCAGTGGGAACTGCGGTAACGGTTGAATTACGGGCAAGGGATGTGTACGACCGGATTGTTGGCGTGGTGCGCCGCGGTGGTTTTGATGTGGCGCCTGAAATGTTGAAAAACGGCATGCTTTTTGTTCATGACGGTTACCTGGGCCGTTGCGATGACCTGCCCTATGGGGCCGCTGAAACCACAGCTAGGGAGCTGGGAGTGGGGGTGTGGAATCGGCCTGGAGGAATTCAGCGACCCTGGAATTTGCGCCTCGAACTAAACGATGCCAACCAAGAGCCCTAGGAAAACAATCCGCCGCCGTCTTAATATTTTTTTTATGTTCTCCGCTGGTGGGCCCATGGTTTGCGCCCCTTCCTCTTTTTCGCCGGAATCATTTCCTGGGCCCTCAGCTGAACAGCTGCGCAGCCTTTCCGGTTTGGATTTAATGCATACCCTTGAGTTAGCCCATGGGGCGATCCCCTGGAATCGCCCAGAAGTGAGCGAATTTGCCAGCGTTACTTTGGTGGTGGAATTGCCCGAGGCTATGGCTGCACTACTGCAGCGTGTGGTGGAGTGATGGTTGGTGGCTTTGATTTTCAGCAATACCTGCTCCAGGGCCGTGAAGTGGTGGAGGCGGCCCTAGGGCAGGCCCTTGGCCCGGAACGTCCTGAATCCCTGCGGGAGGCCATGCGCTACTCGCTATTGGCCGGTGGTAAACGCCTGCGGCCAATCCTCTGCTTGGCCAGTTGCGAATTGGCGGGCGGTGACCCAGCCCTGGCTTTGCCAACGGCCACCGCCCTGGAGATGATCCACACCATGTCGCTGATCCACGATGATCTGCCGGCCATGGATAACGACGACCTGCGCCGCGGTAGGCCCACCAACCACAAGGTTTATGGCGAAGCCACAGCCATCCTTGCCGGTGATGCCCTGCTAACAAGAGCCTTTGAAATGGTTGCCCTGCGCAGCCCTGGGGTGCCAGCGGATCGGTTGCTGCAGGTGGTGGGCGAATTGTCTTTAGCGGCTGGCGCCCCAGGTTTAGTTGGCGGCCAAATCGTTGATCTAGCCAGTGAAGGGGTGGAGGTTGATTTAGCTACGCTTGAATACATTCATTTGCATAAAACCGGCGCTTTGCTTCAAGCGGCGGTTTTAAGTGGGGCGATTATCGCTGGGGCTGAAGAGAATTTATTAACGGCCCTGCGTTGTTATTCCCGTGCCATAGGGCTTGCTTTTCAAATCATCGACGACATTCTCGATCTAACCGCCAGCAGTGAAGTGTTGGGTAAAACCGCCGGTAAAGATCTCACCGCAGATAAAACCACATATCCGAAACTGTTGGGGCTTGAGGCATCGAGAAATCGTGCCGATAGCCTGGTGCAGGAAGCGCAGCAGGTGCTCGAGCCCTGGAGTGAAGCAGCGAAGCCCCTGCTCGCTCTGGCGGGCTACATCACCGCCCGCGACCGATGACAACCCCAATTGCCGCTGCATTTTTTAATAACAGCGCCCTCACCTGGGGGCTCGTGGCCTGCGGTGTGGCCCAGCTTTCAAAATTATTTGTTGAATTGCTCCAACACGGCCGTTGGCGGCCAGCGGTGTTGCTTGAAACCGGTGGCATGCCCTCCAGTCATTCCGCCTTGGTAACTGGAACGGCAACGGCAATCGCTTGGGAAAACGGCTTGGATTCGCCCCTGTTTGCCCTTGCCGTAACGGTGGCTTTTGTGGTGATGTACGACGCCAGCGGCGTGCGCAGGGCAGCTGGAAAGATGGCGGAACGGCTTAATAGCCTCGGGGAAGCCCAAGGTTTAGCAAGCCTTAAAACCAGCCTTGGCCATAGCCGCCCGCAGGTGTTAGTGGGCAGTTTGTTGGGCCCGCTGGTGGCGATTTTGGGTGAGGCCTTTCTTGGCAGCCCCCTGGCCCTAGCCCAGCGCTTTGGCTTGTTTGTGGGGGTTGGTTGAACTGACAACTTCCGATGGCCTTGTTCTAACCGCCCAACAAACAGCAGCCCTTGAAGCATTTAAGGCATGGTTAAGCCAACCGGCCAGCGGTGAGCCATTTGTGCTCAGTGGCTATGCCGGTACCGGTAAAACCTTCCTCTCGGTGCGCTTTCTTGAGATAGCTGATGGGGCGGGTTTCTGCTGGACCGTGGCTGCCCCCACCCATAAGGCCGTGGGTGTGCTTAGGGCCGCTTTGGATTCCCAGGGATTAAGGCCCACCTGGTACCCCTCAACAATCCACCGCCTGTTGCGCCTCAAGCTCAGCCGCATGGAGGAACGGGAAAGCTGCGAACCCACCGAACAAACCGCCACCGCCTTAGAGCAAATCGGTTTGGTGCTGCTTGATGAGGCGTCGATGGTGGATAGCAGGCTCTTGGAAATCGCCTTGCAATGCGCCCATTCATTTGGCACAAGGCTTGTGTTTGTGGGCGATCCCGCCCAGTTGCCGCCAGTTGGTGAAACCACCAGTGCCGTATTTGCCCTGCAACGGGCTGTTCAACTGCAGCTAACAGAGGTGGTGCGCCACGGTGGACCTGTGCTCAAGCTGGCCAGTGGATTGCGCAGCGGGGCGCTGCCCAGTTGCCAGCCGCCTTTGCTGGCTGCCATCAACACTGCCGAGGGCCAGGTGGCGGTGGTTGGCCGTGATGAGTGGATAGCCGAAGCCCAGGCGGCCTTGCGCTTGAGCAGTGAAAATTTTGATCCCGACCATGCCCGTTTGCTTTGTTTCACTAATCGCACCCTGGAGCGATTAGTGCCGATTGCTCGCCGCGCTTTGCATGGGGAGATGGCCGATCAGCTCTCCGTGTTACCTGGGGAGGTATTGATTACCCGGGCTGCGGTGATGGCTCCCGCCTGCCAGGAAGGCTTAGCCAATAGTGAGCAGGCGGATCTGGTGTTGGGTTCAAACCGGGAATTGGTGGTGCGTGATGTAACACCCGATCGCTGCGACCTGGCTGATCTGGGCTTGCCTGATGCGCCAGTAATTGAAACCTTGCGGGTTGATGTGGAGGCAGGGGAAACCCAATTGCAATTGCGATTGGCTCCTGCCCCCGGCAGTGATGGGCGCCAGCGCTTGGATTTAGCCCTTAGCGATCTCCGCAATCGAGCTAAAGCAGCCACTGGAAAGCAAAGAAGTTTGTTGTGGCGCCAGTATTTCCTGTTGCGTGATGCCTTTGCTGCCGTGGGGCCAGCTGCTGTGCTCACGGTGCATCGCAGCCAGGGCAGCAGCTTTAGCGATGTATTTGTTGCCCCTGATGTGTATTGGCCCCAGCAGGAGGAGGTGCGCCGTCAACTCGTTTATGTGGCCGTAAGCCGAGCAAGGCGCCGGGTGTGGTTAGTTGGACGGGCTGATCTGGCCATTGAGCAGCAGCAGCGCTGGAGCCAATGGCTAAGTGATGATTTGAAAATTGCCTAAGCCCGTCCAGCCCTGCCAAGCCAGATAAACGGCTAGGCCAAGGCTTAAGCCGCCAAGGATCAAGCTGCTGCGATCTTCAATTAATTGTTTGCCTTTTTGCAGGAGTGGTAAAACCTGCTGGCGGCCCACAAGCAGTAAAAGAATGGGCAGCAATAAAAACAAACTGCTGATCAAGCTGAAGTAGATGATTAAACCGATTTCACTGCTGGTTTCGTAATTGCCTCCTTGAACGAGGGCAGCGCCTTTTGCCAGCAAAAATAAATTATCTGGGCTCAGAAGCAGGGTTAAGGGTGCCACCAGCATCATCACCAGCAAAGGCAGCTGGCCCACTTTTTCCAACTTATGAATCCAACCCTCTGAGAGGTCTTCATAACCCTCAGGTTTTGGATCTAATTCGCGAATACCCAAGGCCAGCAGGGCCCCGGCGGCAAATAGATCAAGCCCCACCTGTTGCACACTGCCCCTTTCCATCGAAAGGGTGAGGGAGCGGCCAACGGTGAGCAATAGGGCAATGGCAGCGCTGTTTGAAAAAAACCAGGCGAGGCTAAATAGGCCCGAGCGCAGGAATGGTGTTGCCCCCAATAACAACAGAAAAACCAGGGCAATATCCAACGGACTCAAGGCCACCGCCAAACCGCAGGCGGTTAATTCCGTGATGGTGCGAATTATGGGCATGGGGCATTCCAGCGCATCAATACCTGATTCTCCCTTTCGAAACCCAGCACACTGCTGGTGGCGGTGCCAAGGGCCAGGTGTTTGCCCCCCACAGCCCCCTGGCCAATCCAAGTGCCTGCAAGGCTTCTTAGGATATGACCATGGGCAAATAGGGCCACATCTCCCTCAACTGCCAGCAGCGCTTCAATCACGCGGTTGCAGCGTTCGGTTACGGCAGCTGCATCCTCGCCATCAGGGCAGCCATGGCTCCAAACACTCCAACCAGGAACGGTTTGGCGAATTTCAGGCGTGGTGATGCCCTCATAGGCGCCGTAGTTCCATTCGCGCAGCAACTCGTTGATTTGCGCCTGCCCGCCAAGCCCTGCTAGCTCACAGGTGCGCCTGGCCCTTTGCAGCGGGCTCACCCACACCTGTTTGAACTGGTGGTTGGCAAGCATTGGTGCAAGCCGTTTGGCTTCCGCTTCCCCCTCTGGCAGCAATGGAATATCGCTGCTGCCCGTGTGACGGCCGTTGCGGCTCCACTCGGTTGCCCCATGGCGCAGCAGCCAGATCTGTTTATTTATTTGCATTGGTTTGGCCGGGGTTGGTTTGGCTGGGGCGAATTTCAAACCAATCGGCGCCTGTGGGGGCAAGCATGCTGGTGAGCACTGAATCCACCCGGGCGGCCGTGGGGCCAGCCTCGCACCAAACCCGTAGTTCAGCCAGGTGTTGCTGCACACCTTCCGCCTGGATTTCAACGCTGCCATCAGCGCAATTACGCACCCAACCAGCCAAACCAAGTTCCGTGGCCCTGCGCTTACAGGCCGCCCGATAGCCCACCCCTTGCACGTGGCCGCGCACTAACAAACGCCAACGCTCTGGGGTGAGTGGGTGGCGCTTAGGGGCAAAGCGTTGCCGGTTTAATTCTGCGTCGTTTGCCTCTTGGCGTTCGCGGCTACTGCTGCGTCCCGCAGCCGAAGGGGTATCGAAGGGCATCCACCCCAGTGGAGGTGAAGCCAGCTTGCGTGAAGAGCGGCGTTGGTCCATCCCTCAACCCTAGCCAGCACCCCCCAACCTTCCAACCGCCAAGCCTGCTCAGCAGCTTTTTGAGCGGGGGCCTCCTGCAGCTGCCAGCGGTGAAATTCATGGCCCTGCAATTGTTCACCTGGCCTGAGCACCAAACCAGCCCGCAATGGTGTGGCCTCTCGGTAACCGAGGCTCAAGGCACCCCGTTGGGCGCGAAAGGGCAGCACCCCAGCCATGGGATGGGCTTCCCCATCGGCATCTAGGAGCTCCTGGCCGAGCAGCAACAGTCCGCCACATTCGGCATAGAGCGGTAAACCAAGGCGGCAATGCTGGTTGATTGCCCCAAGGCTGCGTTTGCATTGGCTTAATTCCTTGGCCTGAAGTTCGGGGTAGCCCCCTGGCAGCACAAGGGCAGCACAAGCCTCGGGAAGCGCTTGATCTTCCAGCGGTGCCCACCACTGCACCTGGCAGCCCAAAGCCTCGAGCCACTCTGGTAATTCCGGATAACAAAAGTGAAAGGCCTTGTCTCTAGCGATAACCACGCAGGGCCGTTGCTCTGATTTCTGGTGAGTTGCTTGCTGGTGGGCTTTGTGTTTGCTCAACACTGTGCCGAGGGACCAGCTGATGGGGTTTTGAGCTTGGTTTTGAGTTTGAGGAGTGTTTTGATTTGGGTTTGCCATCAGCGCCAAAAGCTTTTCCAGCTGCAACCATTGGCTTGCCTTTTGACCAAGTTGGCTAAGCCGTTGCGGCCAAGCCTCCTGCTCTGCAGGGGGCACCAGGCCTAAATGACGGCTGGGTAATTCCAAGCTTTCATCGCGGGGAATCACCCCAAGCACCGGCATGGCGATGCTGCCCATGGCCTCCTGGAGCAATTGCTGATGGCGACTGGTGGAAACCCCATTGAGCACCACCCCAGCAATATTTAATTTGGGTTCATGGTCGCGAAAGCCCCGCACAAGAGCAGCGAGGGACCCAGCCTGGCGACTGGCTTCCACCATCAAAAGCACCGGCAGATTTAGTTCAAGGGCAATGGCGGCACTGCTGCCTTCACTGCTGGGGCCGCGGCCGTCGTAGAGCCCCATCACCCCCTCCACCAGGGAGAGGGGCACCTGGTTGCTCCACCAGTGGAAGCTTTGCCGCACCCATGGGGCACCGCAAAGCAATAAATCAAGGTTGCGGCAGGGGCGACCACTGGCGCTAGCCAGCAATTGGGGGTCGAGGTAATCGGGGCCCACCTTGAAGGTTTGCAGCCCTATGCCCCTGCTGCGGGCCGCAGCCGCCAGGAGCAAGCAGAGCAGGGTTTTGCCGCTGCTGCTGCAGGGGGCCGCGATCAGAAGGGCCAATTAGTGGCACAAATCAATTTGGCAGCAGCTTGGCAGCAAGGGGTGCGGCAGCACACAACAGCGGATTTGTGCTGTCGTGGCCACCCCTGAGGGTGCGGGAAACCTCTTTCTGGGCTGATTCCACCGCTGTTGCTACCACCTCCTCAACCAATTCCAACCGGGCCATGCCCCCGGCCTCAAGGCGCATGCAACCGCCGGTTTCGCCGCACAAAATTACGCAAAGGGGTGTGCGACCCTCTGGCTCACAAACCAGCCGCAAACCAACCAAGCTGCCTGGATGGGTGCTTGGTGTGCCAACGGGAACGGGCATTTGCCGAAAACGCACAGGAACACCATCGGGCCGGCGGAAGCTGGCCAAAATGCCATCACCCTCAGCCTTAGAGGTGTGCTCCAGCTGCCAGCCGAGCCGATCTGCGATCCAGGCCGCCATCAATAAACCCTGCACGGGCTGATGACCTTGCACATCGATATCGAGTTGAACCACATGGGCTAGGGCATCCCTGCGGCTAGGCATATCGAAGGCCATGGCAAGGCTTTCGCGCCAACTAACCAAGCGATACCAGTTCAAATCGCTGATCGCTTGGCCGCTGGCTGCTCGGCTACAAAGCACTTCCAAAGCCCTCGCTGGGGAACCGATGGCGGTATCCACCACCAGGCGCCGCGGCGCTTGGCTCACGGCTTCAAACAGTTGCGGTGCCTCATCAAGGCAGCCGTTCCACCACACCCAGCAGGGCAATTCGGCTGAAATCAAGGGATTAACCATCTGCAAGCCATGCTCCAGGGCGCCCAGGCCACCGCGCATTACCACCACATCGCCGCACACACTCGTCATGGGGCCTTCTTCAGGCAGGGGGCAGTAGGCCGCCACAAGGGTTTCGAGGGGCCGATGGCCATCAAGGGTGGGGGCAAGGGTGATCAAGCGGCGCGGTTGGTGGCGGCTGATCGCTGCATCTACCTGTTGACCTCTGAGATCTTCCGCTGAGGCATCACCTGGTAATTGCCCCAATTGCCAAGCCAATTCAGGGGCGAGGGGTGAGGTGGAAGGCGGCAAACCACAAACGGGTATGGCCTCCCTGGCGGCTTGGAGCAATTCAGGTCGCTCGAGGCCATTGATGGGTCCAGTTAGGCGGCCTAAACGCACTAATTGCTGCTCTATCCAGGCTGGTTCCCAAACCACTAGCGAGAAAGTGCTGGCCCCATTGGCCTGCTCCTGTTCACCCTCCCAAAGGCGACCCAGATAATCAGGCACCTCCTGGGGTGGTAGTTCCAAGGGAGCTTGCAGGGTTAGTTGGGGGGCCATGGTTTTAGGGGAATTGGGTTAGGGGTAAAAAGCTGATTTGGAAATAATTCTGTTTTTAATGATGCCTAGAAAAACAGATCTGATCAGGGGCGCCGCCAGAGCAAACCATCGCGGGCCAGGAGGCTGTCGGCGGCGGCAGGACCCCAAGTGCGGGCTTCATAGGGATAAACCGGCAATTGCCAAGGCTGCTGTTCGATCAACTCCACCAATGGGGTGTAGAGCCTCCAAGCTGCCTCCACCTCATCGCTACGGGTGAACAGGGTGGGATCGCCGAGCATGGCATCGGCCAGCAAGCGCACATAACCCTCATCGGAGGGTTCACCAAAGGATTCGTCGTAGGAGAAATCCATGTCAACAGGCCGGCTGCGCATGCCGGAACCTGGGGCTTTCACCTCAAATCTGAAATCAGCCCCTTCATTGGGTTGAATTCGCAAAATTAATTGGTTTGCGGTGGGGCCAGCACCGGCTGAATCAAATAAATGCACCGGTGCCTCACGGAAGGTGAGCACCACTTCACTGAGGCGTTTGGGCATGCGTTTGCCCGTGCGCAGATAGAAGGGCACCCCCTGCCAACGCCAATTGTCGATAAATAATTTCATCGACACATAGGTTTCGGTGGTGCTGTTTGGATCCACCCCAGGCTCCTGGCGGTAGCCAGCTAAGGGATCGGCGCTGTTGCCACCGGGGCCGTATTGGCCGCGCACGCAACATTTCCAAGGTTCAGCTTCCTCTGCAAGCCGTGCCGCCTGCAACACCTTGGCCTTTTCGTTGCGGATTGATTCGGGTTCATAGCGGCCCGGTGGTTCCATCGCGGTGAGGGCAAGCATCTGGGTGAGGTGGTTTTGCACCATGTCCCTCAGGGCGCCAGCGCTTTCGTAGTAGCCGGCCCTTTCCTCAACCCCAACGGTTTCAGCAGCGGTGATCTGCACGCTGGAGATGTAGTTGCGATTCCAGATCGGTTCAAAAATCGTGTTTGCAAAGCGCAAAACCAATATGTTTTGAACGGTTTCCTTGCCTAGGTAGTGGTCGATTCGGAAAATTTGATTTTCTTTGGCGCAACTGTTCACGATGCGGTTTAGGTCTTGGGCGCTGGCGAAATCACGGCCGAAGGGTTTTTCGATCACCACCCGGCTGCGCTTTGGATCGGCCAGCAAACCAGCAGCAGCAAGGGCGCGGCAACCGCTGCCGTAGTAGTTGGGCGATACCGACATATAAAAAGTGCGATTGCTGCGGGTGGCCCGCTGGCGATCTATCTGCTCTAGGCGCTTGCCTAAACGCACCACATCTTCATCTTTCTGCAGGTCTACCGGTTCATAAAAAAGCCCGCCGCAGAAGGTGGTCCAGGCGGCGGGATCCTCGGCGATCACAGGCGCCAGGGCTTGTTCCATCTTGGCGCGGAACTCCTCGTCGCTCCATGGCCTTCTGGCGCAGCCCAGCACCGCAAATTCACTGGGCAGACGCCGCTGACGGAACAATTCAAATAGGGCTGGTATCAATTTGCGGTGGGTTAAATCGCCGCTAGCTCCGAATATCACCAGGCATTGGGGTGAAATCACCCGTTCTTGCCGTAAACCAACGCGTAGGGGATTGGTGAGAGTGGCCGTCATGGAAAGGCATCGCTAACCGTGTCCCTACAGGTTGATGGCTAGAGATGAACAGAAGGTGAATGGACCGTGTGTTTGCAGATTTGAGTGGCCCTTAATAGGTTTCCACATGCCAACGGTCGGCCTTCTTGAGGGCTGGCCTCAGGGTGCTCCAATCCTGGCCGCTCTTGGCTGCTGCCGCTGTCATCGCTTCGTCGATACCTGGTTCCATGCCCCTCAAACCGCACATGTAAACGTGGGTTTTGGGATCTTCGATCAAGGCAAAGATCTCATCGGCGTGTTCGGTAACACGATCCTGGATATACATGCGGCCACCGCTTGGATTTTCCTGCTCACGGCTGATCGCTTTGGTGTAACGGAAGTTTTCGGGGTAATCGCTCAGGTAACGGCTGAAATCGTCTTCGTAGAGCAGGTTGGGAGTTTTGGGCACACCCATAAACAGCCATGCCTTGCCTTTGAATTTGTATTCGGGATTTTTGCCCTGCTCACCCGGTTCAAACATGCGGCGCAGGTAGGCCCGCATCGGAGCGATGCCCGTGCCGGTAGCCAGCATGATCACGTTTGCATCTTCATCGGGGGGCAACAGCATTTCTTTGCCCACAGGCCCTGTGATCTTTACCTTTGCGCCTGGTTCGATGTCGCAAAGGAAGCTTGAGCAAACGCCGTAGATCTGTTCGCCGGCTTCGTTTTTGTATTCCAGCTGCCGCACACAGAGGGAAACGGTGCTTCCCTCAAGGTTGTCGCCGTGGCGGGTGGAGGCAATTGAGTAGAGCCTCAGCTTATGGGGCTTACCGTTTGCATCTTCCCCATCGGGAATGATGCCAATGCTTTGGCCTTCCACGTAGTGGAGATTGCCCCCTGAAAGATCAAAGGTGATGTGATTCACCCGGCCGATGGCCCCATCGGCCAAAAGCGAGTAGTTGTCGAGCACTGTGCCGAGGAAGGGATCCTTTGGTTTGTAGAGATTTACTGGCACCTGGCCATGGTCTTTGGCTTTGGGGCTTGGGGTTTCCGTCACGGCTACTGATGGGGTGGATGGAGAATTGTTGGCCTGCTGGTGGGGGGTAATGCGCAATACCCGGGCACCACTGTTTCTGATCAACTGCAGCGTTGCACTCAAAGAGCTGTAGGTAACCAGCATTTGCTTCAGGCTGCGGCGAACAATGCCGCCGGAAGCGTGGCTCACCTCGATTGTGAACATGCGGCTGTCGCCAGGGGTGCAGGAAGCTGGTGGGACGCGCATGGTTCGAGGTAACGCGCAGCGACTATAGGAACTGCCCTGCCAGCGGCAGCTTGTATCCCTATTAGGGGAAACCTTCAGTTAGGAAGAAAACACAGTTAATGTGATCAACGTTGCAGCCCATGCCCCTCGGCCGCTATTCAGATCTTGCAGCCCCCCCCTCTACCTACGCTTCCTTCAGAGCCCATTGAGCAGGAGATCGAGCGCCTGCCCTCGGCCACCCGCCGCCTTGCTGCTCAACTCAGGCTGCCCCTTGCTGAAGCGGCGGTGTGGGAGGTGCTTACCGATTACGAGAGCCTGCCTAGCTTCATCCCAAACCTGATGAGCTCGTGCCTATTGAACCGCGAGGGTACAACCGTGTTGTTGGAACAAATCGGCAGCCAAAGGTTTGTGGGCCTTAATTTCACCGCCAGCGTGCGGCTTGAGCTGGAGGAACGCAGCCAGGAGGGAATACTTGGTTTCAGGATGGTGAGTGGCGACTTCCGCCGTTTTGAAGGGGCTTGGACCCTGGTTAAAACCGATGAGGGGGTGCGTTTGCGCTACGAATTGCTGGTGCAGGCCTGCATTGGAATGCCCATCGCCTTGATCGAGCAGCGCCTTAGGGAAGATTTGGCCACAAATTTGAGATGTGTTGCCCTAGAAGCTTTGCGCCGCGCCCAAGTGGCTGTGCCGTGCCCACTATAATTATTTAAATTATAAATACTTAAATTATAAACATTTAAATCAATATCATTAAGCTATTGTTTTGGATTTAATAAATCTATATTAATAATATTTTGAGAAAATCTTGAACGATTTTGGTATGCCAATACCATCTGAAAAAGGTATACCCCCAAGGGGATTCGAACCCCTGTCGCCTCCGTGAAAGGGAGGTGTCCTAGGCCTCTAGACGATGGGGGCGAGGCCGTATTGGCAAGAAGCCAACCTATACAGCCAAACCACCTTGAGTCAAGCAATCAATCAATCACTTTGACCGCGCCACACGGGCACGGTGAAGTGAAAGCAGGCCCCCTCCCCAGGGGCAGACACAACCCAGATGCGCCCGCCGTGCACTTCCACAATCCGCCTGCATACCGAAAGGCCAACGCCAAACCCCGATGCCTGGGCAGCCGTTTGCGGTAAGCGCACCCGATCTTGAAAAATTCTTTGCTGTTCCTCCATGGGAATGCCGGGGCCGGTGTCGCTAACGCTCACCTGTACCCATTGGCTGGTGCGATGCAACAGCGAAAGATTTACCTGGCCCCCATCAGGGGTGAATTTGAGTGCATTTTCAATCAGATTCAACAAAACCTGACGCATTCGTCTTTGGTCGGCATACACATCTGGAAGGTCTCCAGGTACATCGGTATGCAATTCGAGTGATCGGTTTACCCAAAGTTTTTCTAGTTCAAGAATTGCTTCGGCTGCAATTGGAGCCAGCGCCAGCCTCTGGGGATTGAAAAGGGCCTCCCAACGGGTGCTGCCCACCTCCAGTAGGTCTTTTGAGAGTTGCTCAATATCATCCAAACGCCGATCAACCACATCAAAAAAGCGCTCACTATCGATTTGATTGCGCCTGTAGCTCTGCAACGCCAAATTTGCGGCGGTGAGCGGGGTGCGCAATTCATGGGCCACCATGCGCAATAAACGTTCCTGTACCCCCAGCCGTGAGGTGAGGGTTTCGTTCTCTTGACGCAGCACCAGCAGTTGATCTTCGAGTTGTAATTCCCTTTGGCTCTGGCCGCCGCTTGGTTCTGCCGTGCGCAGGCCCATGCCAAGGCCGCTCACCAAGCCTAATTGGCGCCAGCGGGGCAGCCAATTCTCCATTTGCCTACGGATTGAATTGCCGGCAAAAACCTGCTTAGGCAATGGATCCAGCTTGATCAATGCAGGTGTTGCCACCAGCCGATGCAACTCCAATAGCTCGGGTTGTTTTTGCGGATCAGCAATGGTGAGGGTGAGCTCGAAATTGCCCTTTTGCTCCTCGAGAAATTCCAGCAATGCCCTCAAATCTGGCCCGGCCAGATGCTGGGGTCTGGCCACCAGGAGCAGGTTCAGCACCTGTTGTTGTTTTATTTCTCCCTGGCCCGGCACTGCAAACTTCAGAGAGCTGCACCACACTATTAAAAAAATTTGATTTTCCTGTCAAAAAAAGGTAAATCCGCTGCAATGTTCGCCTTTTGCTACCGAGCTAGCTATCACTGAAACAGTTCATAGCTAAAGATGCTTAAGGGTTTGCCCCAGGGTTCATCGATGGCTGAACCCAGCCGCATTCAATTGGATAGCTCCCTAAGGCGTTGGTTTTCCCGCAACCTGGGCCTATGGCGCTCCCGGCGCCAATACGTTTTTGGCGACGACGAATCCCTCAAGGTGGATGTGCTCTTGCGCATTGAGGCCTTTAGCGAACCGGTGGAGGGTGAAGCGGCCTATCGCTTTAGTTGGTGGCCGGAGAAGGATTACAACTTCTTTGAAAACCAACCTCGTTATGTGCCCACCGGCACCATGGAGGCCTATCTCTGCGGCCATCAGTTGCGGCGCAGCCGCGGCTTTTTCAATGGTTCACCGATTAAGAGCCAAATACGTCAGGTGGATGAACATGAAGTGGTTTTTGAATCCCACTACCAGGAATGGGACATTCTCGAGCACATTCGCCTAGTGGCCCAAGACCGCTACCGCAGCAGATCCATTTATTCCTGGCGCAACGGTGAATTGGAAGTGGCTGAGGTTCACCACGAAATTCGCATCGAAACCAGTGGTGCGGAGTTGCAGCCTGAATAAGGCAACATGGTTTGGTAATTAAGAATCGAACTGTTGTGTTGCGTCAGCTGATTCCCGCGTCTGCCCTGCTGGCGCTCACCTCCTTTGCGGCGCTGCCAGTGCAGGCGGCACCCCAGCCGGCAACTGAAGCTGAGATGACCCTCTACACACGGATTTCAGCCCTCAACGCCTGCATCGCAGCTGCCAATGGTGTGGATTTCAATAAGTCGATTGGTATCGCTGGTGAAACCCTTTCCCAGGTGATTCAAGGTCAAAACGGAGGTGCCATCAAGCAATTAGGTGCCAAGCCGCTACCCCAGGAGGAATTGCGAAAGGGTTCGATTAATTCAGTGTTGATCGGTGTTTCCCAGGTGTGCCCTGATTTGATGCCCGCCGACGTGCGCGACAAGGTGAAACAAGCTCTCCAGAACCAAGCCAAGCCAGCTAAGTAACCAGGATGGCTAGCCCCGGGGCGCTTCCAATTCGCTTGGCTGATTACAGGCCGCCCCTGGTGCTGATTGAGCGGGTAGAGCTGTTGGTGCAGCTATTCCCGAGCCACACCCTGGTAACAGCTCAGCTGAGCATTACGCCCAATGGCATAGCCCCAGGGGAAACACTTCAACTTCAGGCCGTTGATCTGGAGTTGTTGGAACTCAGCATCGATGGGCTGCCAGTGGCAGATCAGCATTGGCAGCTGGCGGCTGGCCGGCTTGAACTAGCAGCAGAAGTGCTGCCCCAACAACCCTTCAGCCTGCGCAGCGTTTGCCGCCTGCACCCCAGCTCAAACAGCAGCCTCGAGGGTTTATACGCCAGCGGTGATTTGTTCACCACCCAATGCGAAGCCGAGGGTTTTAGGCGGATCACCCCTTTCCTTGATCGACCGGATGTGCTGAGCCGCTACAAGGTGCGCATTGAAGCCGCTCGCCAATGGGCGCCGGTGTTGTTGAGCAATGGCAATTGCATTGCCAGCGGTGATTTAGCTGATGGCCGCCATTACGCCGAATGGGAAGACCCATTCCCTAAACCTTGTTATCTGTTTGCCCTAGTGGCGGGCCCCCTTGTGGAGGTGGTGAGCCATTTTGATACCGCCTCTGGCAAACGGGTGCGCTTGAGGATCCACGTGGAACCCGGCGACCAGCAGCTTTGCGGCCATGCCATGGCCAGTTTGAAGCGTTCCATGGCCTGGGATGAAGAGATTTATGGCCTCGAATACGACCTGGATGAATTCAATATTGTTGCGGTGCGTCATTTCAATATGGGCGCCATGGAAAACAAAAGCCTCAATATATTTAATTCAAAATTAGTGCTCGCTGACGCGGAAACAGCAACCGATGCTGAACTTGAACGGGTGGAGAGTGTTATCGCCCATGAATATTTTCATAATTACACCGGTAATCGCGTTACCTGCCGCGATTGGTTCCAGCTTTCTTTGAAGGAAGGTTTAACGGTATTTAGAGATCAGGAATTTAGTGGCGATCTCCATGGCAAGGCCATGAAGCGCATTGAAGATGTGGCGATGCTAAGGGCCCACCAATTCCCGGAAGATAACGGCCCCACAGCCCATCCCGTGCAGCCTGATCAATATATTGCCATCGATAATTTCTACACAACTACCATCTATGAAAAGGGTGCAGAACTGATCCGGATGCTGCGCACTTTGCTCGGTGAGGAAGATTTTATGGCTGGGGTTTCCCTATACCTAAAACGCCATGATGGCCAGGCTGCCACCTGTGAGCAATTTATCCAGGCCCTTGAGGATGGCTCTGGAAAGTTGCTAACTTCATTTCGGCTTTGGTATCACCATGTTGGCACGCCAACGCTAACGCTTAAACAGCAATGGGATCCGGAAAATGGCAGTTTAGAATTTCAATTAAGCCAAGCAAATACCAAATCAAATATCAAACCAAATACCAAATCAAATAACGGGTTGCGTGCACAATCAGATTTAGATACAAATCAGGCCCATCAACCACTGCCGATTCCGGTGTCTATGGCGTTGATCGCCCCTGATGGCGAGCTGCTTCGGGAGCAACTACTGGTGCTGGATCGCGCCCAGAACCAGTGGCAATTCAACAATTTGCCCCCTGGGGAAAAACCGCCATTGCTTTCTTTGCTGCGGGGTTTTTCAGCGCCTGTGCGCTTGGAATGGGAGCGCAGCAACCAGGAATTAGAGCGGTTGCTTCTGCTTGAAAGCGATGCCTTCAGCCGCTGGGATAGCGCCCAGCAGCTATGGCAACGCTGCCTGCTACAGCCCAGCCCCGAAGGACGGGGCCAAATGCTTGCCATCTGCCAACAATTGCTAAATCAGCAATGCCTTGATGCCCGCTTGCTGGTGGCGCTGCTCCAGGCCCCTGCCATTGAGGAGCTGGAGGCTGCTTGTTTAGCCCAGGGATTAGTGCCAAATCCGCCAGAGCTGGAGATGGGCCTGCTGCAGCGCCGGGTTTGGCTTGGCAATGCCCTAGGGCCGGAGTTGCAGCTATTGGTTGAGCGGCTTATTCCATTGGTGGATCAGCCCTGGCCGGCGGCGGTTGGCGAGCGCCAACTATTAGCAATGGCCTGGAGTTGGCTGGTGGCAGCTAATTCAGAAAACAGCACTCCAGAAAACAGCACTCCGGAAAACAAGATTGCCCATCAGGTTGCCCTTGCGGTGGAAGGCCCTTCCATGACCCTTGCCCGGGCTGCCCTCGCAGCCCTGCAGCCATGGGATTGCCAGGCACGCACCCTGGCCATGGAGGCTTTTCAAGCGCGCTGGCTTGAAAAGCCCGTGATATTGGATAACTGGTTTGCCCTGGAAGCTTCAACCCCCTTTGGCAATGCCATCGCTAGGGCGGAAGCGCTTCTGCAGCATCCCCGTTTCGATCCCCAGGCCCCCAATAGTTTGAGGGCTGTTTTAGGTGGATTTGCCCGATGCGCCCAAGCCTTTCACCAGCCAGAAGGGAAGGGTTATCGCTGGTTGGCTGCCCAATTAGTGGAGTTGGATAAACGCAATCCAATTGCGGCTTCACGCTTTTTGAAATTGTTTATGGGCTGGCAAAAATATGCACCAGAACGCCAAGAACAAATGAAAGATAGTTTAAGTTGGCTGCTGGAGCATTTGCAGTCTGCCAATAGTTTAGAAGTTACGCGCCAGTGTTTAGGGGTTTAGTTTTTTGAATAACTAAAATTTGGGGTTAACGAATGGAGCGTAGATTATTTGAATTAGGGAACGGATCTGGGTAGAGGCTGCGGTGCACTTGGTTTAAAATTGATTTACGAATTTCCGCCCCCTCTCTACCTGCATATTGCCCCCATAAACCCTCCCAATAGAAATAGATAACACCAAAGCCCCTGCTGGCACTGAGCTCAACCTTTTTACGCAGGGTGTTTGCATCGGTAGTGCGGCCGCCAAAACCAGCTAACACGCCAATGTTGATCGGAATACCCCAGCTCTGGGCCCGTTCGATGGCCGATTGATTTAGATCTTGTTCAAAACCGCGCACTGAATAGGCATAGTTTTGGATCACCAGTTCATCTACTAAACGGCGCACCGACCAGATCTCCCAATCCTGCAGCCATTTGTTGTAAGCAAAGCGAAAAGGGCCTGGCGATAAACTGATGCGACTGTTGCCATTGCTGCGTTGTAGCGCTTGACGCAGCTCAACAAGTAATTCGGTTAGTTTATTGCGTCGCCAGGTCATCCAGGCGCGATTTGTGTAATCAGCGGGTGGTTCTAAGCCGGTTTCTTGTTTATATAAAGCGCTGGTGTAGGAGTCGTAGCCTAAATCAACTGGCCAGGCAAAGTGATCATCTAACTGAACGCCATCAACTTTGCAACGCTCCACTATTTCAGTGATTAAACCAATAAATCTTTGCCGCACACCCGGGTGGGCTGGATTGAGCCAAACCCTTAGGTCTTTAAGGGGTGAGGTTTGCAGATTAGCGCCATGCATTGCATAGTAGGGAGAGCCATCCTGCTTTTTAAGGATCCAATCTGGATTTTGTTTAACAACCTTTGCATCTCCAGGTTCCATCAGGCCGTATTCATACCAGGGAATAACCTGTAAGCCCCTTTGATGGGCCCTGGCCGTGATCCGGCAGATCGGATCTAAGTCGGGGGAGCGTTCAGCTAAAGCTGGTTCCATCGGTGCCCATTTAGAGCGATAAAAAGTGGTGCCGCGGCTCCACACATTTGGATATAGGGTATTAAAACCGGCATCTGCTAATTCAGCTACGGCGCGATCAATGCGACCAGCATCGTAATAAAGGGGGCTTGGGCTATTGGTTAGCCATACCCCCACACGGTTCGCTCCTGCGACCACAGCCAGAGGCAGCTGGGTTGCACATCCGGCGAGCAAAACCACTAGATGTTTAATAAAGTTAGTTTTTGATTTAGATTTAAGCGTATGTGGTGTTTTGAATTTCATTATTTAACGGAACATCGAGCTCACGGAACTCTCTTCATGGATGCGCCAAATCGCTTCGCCCAACATATTTGCAACTGAGAGTACTTGCAGTTGGGGAAAGCGTTGATCTGGTGGGATTGGAATGCTGTTTGTAACCAGCACTTCTTCAAATAGGCCCGGTTCAGAAAGCCGCTCAAATGCCGGTGGTGAAAACACCGCATGGGTGGCGCAGGCAATCACCCTTTCAGCTCCCCTTTGGCGCAGCAGTTGGGCGCCTTTCGATATCGTTCCGCCGGTATCGATCATGTCGTCTACCAACACAGCGGTTTTTCCTTTCACATCGCCAATCACGGTGAGGCTTTCAGCCACATTGTGGGCGGAGCGTCTTTTATCGATAATCGCCAATGGGGCGTCGTCCATGCGCTTTGCAAAGGCCCTGGCCCGCGCCACACCGCCCACGTCAGGTGAAACCACCACAACTTCACCCAGGTCGCGGGTGGCCAGGTAATCAACTAAAACCGGAGCGCCGTAAATATGATCGCAAGGTATATCGAAATAGCCTTGAATTTGTGCTGAGTGCAGATCCATTGCCAGCACCCTATCTACACCTGAAGCAAGCAATAAATTAGCAACTAATTTAGCTGCAATCGATTCGCGTCCTGCTGTTTTACGGTCGGCCCTGGCATAGCCGTAGTAAGGCACCACCGCTGTTATCTGCCTTGCCGATGCCCTGCGGCAGGCATCAACCATGATCAACAGTTCCATCAGGTGATCGTTCACCGGCGCGCAGGTGGGCTGCACCAGGAACACATCACAGCCGCGGATTGATTCCTGGATCTGGATGTAGATCTCGCCATCGGCAAAGCTTTTGCTCACCCTGGGGCCGTCTGGAATGCCGAGGTAGCCAGCGATTTCATTGGCAAGGGCCGGGTTAGCGCTGCCGCTAAACAGGCGCAATCGATTGCCATCACCAGGGTGGAGGCTTGGGCTGCTGCGTTCGGTTAGCAAAAATCTGCTCACGGCGCCGGGGGCTGTGATTGGGATGATTAACACCGATGGTAGAAGCGTGCCCCCAATCCCGCCCCAAATGAATCTGTTGTTGATCTGCGCCCCCTTTGGCAGTGCCGTGGTGGCCCCCTTTGCTTGGGCCTGCGGCTCCATGGGCTGGGGACCATTGCGCTGGTTGGGATCAGCTGCTGTTGATCCCCAGCTGCAGCCTGCGGAGGAGAGGCTGTGGGTGTTGCCAGACGACCAGGAATTAGTGGATTGGGTGGATGCCCTTGCTGCCCACCGTTTGCCCACCCTGCTGGTTTTGCCAGGCGGCCCCCGGCTTAGAGCGGAAGCAGCACTGCACCAGGCCCTGTTGAATCAGGCGGGGGTGCCTTTGTTGGGCCTATTACAGGTGGGTGACAGCTGGGATCCACAGCAACGCCGAGCAGACAACTTGGCCTGGCTTGGCCACTGGCAGCCGGGGGATCGCCAGGCCCTAAACCTCAGCGGCCCCCTGGCAATCCTGATGCGTGAACGGCTGCTTCAGCTTGATTTGAACTAGTTGATTTCAGCTAGGGCTTGCTGGGTTGCCAGTCTTTACCAAGCAACACCTGCACCCCCGCCCCAGGGCTGAGGGGTCCCCGTTGCAGTTCGCCAAGCCCAAGCGCCTTGCGCACCGCTTGGGCTTGCTTCAAATTGTTGCCATTGCCGTGCAGGATTACGGTGCGCGGCCGCATTAATTCAGCATCTAAAAAGCTTGCTTGGGCCGCCAGCCCCGCCCCCTGAAGGCGCTCAACCGCAGTGTTGGTGCTGATTGGTTCAATCCCTTCCACGTTTACCTGGGGGTTGTTGGCGCTGGGTGCTTGCGCCTGGTGCCACAGCTCCAAAAGTGGTTCGGCCCGGATTTGATCCAGCCTCCGGGCAGCTTGATCGCCGCTGAGTGGCAGGCGACTGAGTTGAATTAAATCTGGATCTTTAAGGCCCGCTGCCAGCAGGCTGAGCAGTTCTCCATGGCCAAGGTTTGTGTTCAGTTGCGCCCGCATTTGGCTGAGCAGCGCCGGCAATTGGGGGGCAACGGCAGCATCGGCGAGGCGATCGGCCAGGGGTAATAGCAATTGCTGCTGCCTTTGTCGCCGGCCCCCGTCGCCCTTATCCGGGCCTTTGAATTGTAAAAACTGTTCTAATTCTTTGCCGCCAAGCCATTGCTGACCGGCGTCTAATTCAATTTTTAATTTTCCTGCTTTGTCTTGATACCTGAGCGGTGTTTCGATATCGAAGGGCAAACCGCCAATGCGATTAATCACTTCCCTTAGGCCACCACGGCTGAGCAGCAGGTAGCGATCGGGCGGCACCGGTTCACCGCCATTGGCCATTAGTTGAGCAACCACATCAGCCACTAGGGCAACCCCCCCCTGGCCGTAGAGGTTTGATATTGGTTGCAATTGTTTTTGGCCCGGTAGCAACACGCTCAATTCCGTGGGGATTTGGATGATCTCCACTCCCCCCCCTGGATGCACCCGGGCCATGAGCAGCAATTGCACCTGGGCGGGTGGTGTTTGCGATTTCAGTTGGCTGCCATCAAGGCCGAGCAGCAGCACGGTTTGGGGGCGGCCTGGGGGGTCGGCGAGGCGGCTTATGGCCGGTCGCAGGTCTTCCAGGGGGCCGGCGGTTTTTTGGGGAACCAATACACCGCCCAGGGATGAACCAAGGAAGATGCCAATGGCCACCATGCCCAGGCGCCAAAGCAGCCTTGCGGTGGCAAATCGGGGCGGCTTAGGGGGAACCATGCCAGATAGTTTGGAGCCTGAGCGCGAGTTGCTGTTCATTGAAGTTTGCCCCCCACGAAAGGGCCCGCCCCATGGCGCGGGGCACCATAAGACCAGCTAAAGACCTGTGCAGTGATTGCGGCCTCTGCGACACCCGCTGGGTGGCCTATGTGCGCCAGGCATGCGCTTTTTTGCATCAACAGTTCGACCACCTAGAAACCCAATCCCACGGCCGCAGCCGCCAGTTGGATAACGAAGATGAGCTTTATTTCGGCGTTTTTCAGCGCATGCTTTGTGGTCGATTGGAGCCCTCCCTTGAGGGGGCGCAATGGACTGGGATTGTTACCACCATCGCCGAAAGGGCCCTAAGCCAAGGGCTTGTGGATGCGGTGCTCTGCGTACAGCAAAGCCCAAGCGATCGCTTCACGCCCGTGCCGGTGTTAGCCCGTAGCCCCGCAGAGGTGCGGGCTGCCCGGGTAAATAAGCCAACCCTTTCCAACAACCTATCGGTGCTGGAGCAATTGCCCGGCAGTGGCATTCGCCGCCTTTTAACGATTGGTGTGGGCTGTCAAACCCAAGCGTTGCGGGCTGTGCAGGCCAGCTTGGGCCTTGATGAGCTCTATGTGCTCGGTTTGCCCTGCGTAGACAACGTGAGTAGGGCTGGTTTGCAAACCTTCTTGGATTCCACCAGCCGCTCTCCTGAAACGGTGGTGCACTACGAATTCATGCAGGATTTTCGTATTCACTTTCGCCATAGCGACGGCAGTAAAGAAACAGTGCCATTTTTTGGCCTCGATACGCCAAAACTGAAGGAGGTATTTGCCCCCAGTTGCCTCAGTTGTTTCGACTACGTGAATGCAGCTGCAGATTTGGTTGTTGGTTACATGGGGGCACCATTCCAATGGCAATGGCTAGTGGTGCGTAACGATCGCGGCCAGAGGCTGCTGGATCTAGTGGAAAAGGAGTTGCAAACCCAGCCTGTGATGAGTGCCGGCAATCGCAGCCAGGCAGTGCAGCAAGGCATTGAGGCCTACGACAAAGCCCTAAGGCTGCCGGCTTGGCTTGCGGAACTGATCGGTTTTGTGGTGCAAAAATTCGGTCCTAAGGGATTGGAATATGCGCGTTTCTCTATCGATTCCCACTTCACCAGAAATGCCCTCTGGCTAAGGCGTCATCATCCAACCATGGTGGATAAACACCTCCCTCCCTTTGCCCGCAAGATTGTGAATCGCTATCGCCTGCCTCAGCAATGAGCAATCTCTTAAAGCATTTGGGGGGCCAGCGCCAATACGGCGTTTTGATGCATGTTTCAAGCTTGCCGGGCCCTGGCAGCAGCGGTTGTTTCGGCGCCGCTGCCCTGGAGTGGATAGATCTTCTGGCTGATCATCAGGTGAAGGTGTGGCAGGTGCTGCCCCTCGCCCCCACCGATAACACTGGTTCTCCCTACAGCTCCCCCAGTGGTTTTGCCCTAAATCCGCAATTTTTAGATCCGGATCAGTTGCAGGAAACCAGCGCCGTTGACGGCTTCTCAACCTGGTGCCAGCAGCAACGCTTTTGGTTGAAGGATCACTGCCGCTTCATGGTGCTGCGCCGTCGCTATGGGGGTGCCCCCTGGTGGCAATGGCCCAAGCCCTATGCCAGGCGCCATAGGCAGGTTATTAAAGAATTTGATCGTGCTGAAGCCGTTGCGATTGACCAGGAAGCACTGCAGCAATGGCAGTTGCAGCAACAGTGGCAAGGCCTACGTGCCCATAGTCGCGAACGGGGCGTGCAGTTGCTGGGTGATTTGCCTTTCTATGGCGCCCACGACAGTGCCGATGTGTGGAGTAGGCCTGGCCTTTTCAGCCTCAACCCCGATGGCAGCCTTGCCCAACAAAGCGGCGTGCCCCCCGATTATTTCTCGGCCACCGGCCAGCTTTGGTCTACCCCTGTTTATCGCTGGAGTCGTCATCGTTTGAATGGCTACCGCTGGTGGTTGCGGCGTTTGGAAAGGCAACTGGAATTATTTGATTTGTTGCGGCTGGATCATTTCCGTGCCTTTGCTGGTTTTTGGAGTGTGCCAGGTGCAAGCAGCACCGCTGAACATGGTGAGTGGTTGCCATCACCGGGCAAAACAATCTTGAAACGCTTGAGCAGTAGATGCGGCGGTTCACTGCCCTTGGTGGCGGAAGACCTCGGTGTAATCACACCTGATGTAGACGCCCTACGGGAAAAATTTGATTTGCCAGGCATGAAGGTTTTGCAATTTGCCTTTGAGGCCGATGCCAGCAATGCCTACCTACCCCAAAACTTTGCCTCTGGTAGTTGGGTGGTTTACACCGGCACCCACGACAACGCCACGGCCCGGGGCTGGTGGCAAGATCAATCTGATCAGGTGAAGCAACAACTGCAAAACCTGTTGGGCCATCCAGTGGAATCGCCCGGTTGGGAGTTGTTGCGGTTGGCGCTTAGCTCCACCGCCGATTTGGCGGTGGTTCCCCTGCAAGACCTGATGAGCCTTGATGACAGTGCTCGCTTCAACACACCAGGTACGGCAAGTGGCAATTGGAGTTGGCGTTTAGATCAACCCATCGCTAATTTGCGCGGCCACATGGAAGGTTTACAGCAACAGGGCCAGCTCTATGGCAGGGGCCGCAGCTCGGGGTAGAGCTTGAGCAATTGTTTCGTGGGGGTTTCTGGCTTTTTAAGCGTTGGGTTTGGCGAAATTGGAGCGATGCTGATTCCATTGGCACTTGCAAGTTGCCGTTGTTGCAGGTTTAGGCCATAGATCAAAACCAACACCATCGCCCCATAGGCAATGGTGCCCTGCCAGGTGCTGAATAATTCAATCGATCCCAGGGTGAAGCCAGTGATCCGATCGCTTGCTTGCTTATTACTTTTGTAGAGAGGCGGTAGGGCTGCTTTTATTTCCTGATCGATTTCAGCTCCAGGTAGGGATAGGCGCTCAGCCAATTTATGCAGGATCGTGCCGAGAAAGGCGGCTTCCGGTAGACGTTGGAGCCAACCTTTCTCCAGGGCCTCCAGCACAGCTGTGCTCACCCTTGTATCCAGGGCCAATTGGCGCATGCTGAGGCCTTGGCGCTCCCTTTCCTGTTGCAGCCTTTTGCCAAAGCAGCGCAGGGCTTCCTCCTGCAATTCTTTTGGGTTTGGGCTGCTGGGCTTTGCTGCTGGTTTTGCCATTTACCTAGGGGGATTCGATCAGTTTTGTGATTGCCGTATTTTCAGCTTCGCTTAACCAGCGCCAGGCCCCAGCTGGCAAATCCCCCAACTGCACAGGGCCCACAGATAGCCTTTGAAGATCCAACACAGGGTGCCCCAATAGTTCTGCCGTGCGGCGGATTTGCCGGTGGCGACCCTCCTTCATTTCCAGTTCAAGCAGGCAGCGTCTTTTTTCCTGTTGCTTCATTGCCACAAAAACTGAGCGGCTAGCGATGTCGTCCATGGGTACACCCTTACGCCAGCGCTCTAATACTTGGGGGCTGGGGTTGCCTTCCACCCACACCAAGTAGCGCTTGGGGTGGTTAAAGCGAGGATGGGTGAGGCTTAGCGTTACGTTGCCATCATTACTGAGAAGTAATGCCCCATGGCTAAAGGCATCCAGCCGACCCACCGGGTGTAGCCCCTTACCCCTGGCAATATCTGGGGGCAACAGATCTAGAACCGTGGGGCGACCCATGGGGTCGTGGCAAGTGCTATGCACGCCCCTGGGTTTATGCAACAACAGGGTGCAACTTGATGCCTTAGCCGGCAGGGGTTTTCCATTTACCTCGATGCGATCCAGGGCTGGATCAGCCTGATCACCTGGTTTTGCCCGCACACCATTTACCAATATGCGCCCCTGAAGCATCAACTCCTCTGCTCGGCGCCTGGAACATACCCCTGCGGCGGCAAGCAATTTTTGCAAACGTTGGCGGCTCATGGTGCAACCGGCAGCGACAAAACCAACAAAGCTCCACCCTTGCTGTGGTTGCGGCCGCGGATGTGGCCCCCATGGGCCACGGCTATTTGTTGCACGATCGCAAGGCCCAAACCGCTACCAATCCGTTTGCCGCCGGAGCGGGAGGGGTCACCCCGATAGAAACGCTCAAACATGTGTTGTAGATCTTCAGAACTAAAGCCATTGCCTTGATCGCGAATTTCAATGCGCTGCCAACGCCCTTCGGTGGAGAGATTCACGTTTATTTCGGCTTCGTTTGGGCTAAAGCGCAAAGCATTATCCAACAGATTGAGCAGGGCGCGATGCAATAGGGCTGGATCGCCAACTACCCAGTGGCTGCCGCTGCTTTCAATTACTAAATCAACCTGACGCTGTTCAGCTAATGGGGCGATGGTTTGCCAGGCCTTTATTACTAAATCAGGAACATCTACTTTTTGTTGGTTGGTTTCAGTGCTCTTAGACGATGGATTATCAAGCCTATTTAACTCCAATAGATCTGATACTAATCGCTGCAGCCGTTGTAATTCCCTTTGCAGCCGTTCAATTTGTACCACCTGTTTCTTGCTGGGGTTTAGGGCAAGGGATTCGGTAACAAGCGATAGGGCTGTGAGCGGAGTGCGCAATTCGTGGGCCACATCGCTCACCCAGCGCTCTTGCTGTTGCTGCTGGGATTGCAATGATTGACAACTCTGAATAAAAACACCGATCCAGCCGTGTGAACCAGGAATGGCAATTGCCTCCAGTGGTTCACTGCTAATCGATTCTGGTTCAAGGGGAGAGGCGCCAACGGCACTAATGCTCCAATTAACCCTTTGGCTTTTATTGCTGGATCGCGCTTCTTGCACGGCTTGATCCAATTGGTGGCAGCGCACTACCTCCAATAGATATCGATTAAGTAATGGGGATCCACTTGCTAAATGGAGCAACCGCCTCGCCCTGCTGTTGATGTGCTGCAACCTGTTCCAGGGATCGAGCACTAAAAGCCCCTGGGGCGAATCCTCCAGCCAGCTGAGTAATTGTTCCGCATTTAGGCGCTTGGGCCGCCGCCATAATCTACTTAAGCCAAAAATCATCCGAACCGATAACCAAAACCACGTACGGTGAGAATAAATACGGGAGCGCTTGGATTGGTTTCTAATTTCTCCCTGAGCCAGCGAATGTGAACGTCTACGGTTTTACTATCACCCATAAAATCAATACCCCACACTCTTTCAAGTAATTTATCCCTGCTCCAAACCCGTTTTGGATTTTGCATAAACATTTCCAATAGGCGATATTCCTTCGGCGAAAGATTCACCTCATTGCCATCTCTGGTAACTCGACATTCCTCTGGGTAAAGGGTGATGCCCTCATGGCGGAGCACCTGCTTGGCACCGGCATCACCATTGCGGCCCGTGCGGCGCAGTAAGGCGCGGCATCTGGCCACCAATTCGCGCATGCCAAAGGGTTTGATTAAGTAGTCGTCGGCGCCCACCTCAAGGCCCACCACCCGATCGGTTTCGGTGTCCCTAGCGCTCACCACCAAGATCGGCGTAGAAAAGCCGCGGCGCCGCACGTAGCGGCACACATCAAGACCACTCACCCCTGGCAGCATTAAATCGAGTAGCACCAGATCAAATGGCTGTTGATCAGGGTTGCCTTTAAAGCGTTCAAGGGCACCGTTACCTGTGGCCACCGCATCAACTTGAAAGCCCTCATTGGTGAGCGCTTCTGAAATCGTTTCCCGGATGGTGTCGTCGTCTTCCACCACCAGCAAGCGAGCTGGATTGGCCTGGCTTGGAGGGCTGACGGCCATAAAAAAGGCTTCTTTATGGTTAAGGCTAGTGGGACTTGCGGCAGTTGTCTTGAAATTAAAGCTTGCCCCGTTAGAAGAACTGATCGAAATTATCAAAATCCACTGCCTTAAAGCGGCCCTCTTCCACCTGTTGCATCAGGCGTTCAAGCTGCACCCACAGGGCGCCGCCGGTTAGCAAAGAAAGCAGCATTGAAACCAACAGTGCTGCCCCAGCTGCAAAGCCAAATACCTGCAGGGCGCCACCAATAAATAGGGTGATGCCAATCAAGGTGCCAGCAAAAGCAATCGATGTTTCGGCATTGCCAAGCGGCAGTAGTGGCAAACGATCTTGCTTCCAAGCCTCTAGGCGGTTCTCGATCAATTTTGCAAAGGTAAGCCCGCAAAGCACGCCAATAGCTAAACCGATGCCGCTAAGCAGGTATGGGGGCTGCTGGATCACCGCATAGGGCAACTCAAAATCAATGTCTTCGTAGTTCAATATCCTTTGGGTTTGCACTGCATGCAGGCTAAAGGCTGAGCCGCTGCATCAGGTCGCTGGCTAGGCGCCTTGGCCCAAAGCGGCGGCGCAGCAGTTTTGCCAAATTGCTTATGTCTTCAGTGTTAAGTCGCCCATCGCGCACGAGGGTTAGCAAGAGCCTTTGCCTGAGGTCGCGGCCCTGGGGGCCAAGGATCAGGCGCAACCCTGCCCCAGCAACTGGCAGCAAATCGGTGGGGCTGCCATCTTGACCCACCACATCCAATAAATTTTCTAAACGCTGCAGCTGTAATTTGCCTTCTTGATCAAATAAAACATCTAATAATTTATTGCGCAATTCTTCAGTATCTGCGGCAAGAAGCCGTTTAGCTACATAGGGATAGGCAACTCTTATTATGCTGAAATCTGGATCCAGCCGTAGGGCTAAACCCTCCTGGCTAACCACTGCTCGGATGATTAAGGCGAAACGCGCCGGCACCCGAAAGGGGTAATCAAACATCAACTCAGAAAATCGATCTGTGATGGTTTTGAAATTAAAACTGCCAACTGTTTCACCTAATTGACCGCCCAATACCTCTTCCAATGCGGGTAATATAGGGCTTAAATCCGTATTGGGTTGCAGGAAGCCTAAATGCACAAAGTCGTGGCCTAGGGCCTTGAAATCACGGTTGATTAAATGAACAACAGCATCAGTAAGTGTAAGGCGATCATCATTACTTAGCATGTCCATCATGCCAAAATCAACGTAACCCAACCTGCCATTGCCTTCACTGCCGCCAGCCATGGCAAATAGGTTGCCAGGGTGGGGATCAGCATGGAAATAGCCAAACTCAAGCAGTTGGCGCAAGCCCGCTATGACCCCTGCTTTAACAAGGGTTGTGGGATCTAAATTATTGCTTTCAAGCACCGATCTTTCCTGCAGTTTCACCCCATCAAGCCAATCTGTAGTTAGCACCTTTTTTGCACTCAACAACCTCTCCACACCTGGAATAACTATGGACGGATCCTCCTTAAATAGGCTGGCAAATCGCTCCGCATTATCAGCCTCTAACTCGTAATCAATCTCCCTGAATAGGGTGTTGCCAAATTCATCAACTATGGCGCTGAGGTCGTCGCCCAGGTTCAGGGGTAGAAACGGGCCCACCATTTGGGCTAACAAGCGGATTACCGCTAGATCAAGTACTAAACGCTCTTGCAAATTTGGACGTTGTACCTTTACCGCCACCCAGCGGCCATCGTGGAGTTGGGCTTTATATACCTGCCCTAAACTTGCAGCTGCGATTGGCTTATTTGGAAAATTTGCAAATAAACTATGGGCAGGCGCCCCCAGCTCAGCTTCGATTGTTGCAAGGGCTAAGTTGTGATCAAAAGCTGGTAAATCATCCTGTAGACGCGTTAGTTGCTCCAACCAGTCGCGCCTAACCAAATCAGGGCGAGTGGAAAGGGCCTGGCCTAATTTAATAAAACAAGGCCCTAAATCCGTAAGGGTATGGAGTAATTCGCGGCCCAGGCGCTTTTGCACCTCAGGGTTTTCGCTGCCCCCTTGGCTCAGAAGGCTGAGGCTCAAGCTGCCCAGTTGCCACAGCACCACCACCAGGCGAGCCAGCAATTGATGCAGTGGAACAGCGGCGCGCTTGTAGATAACTGAACCTTCGCTCTACTAACTCTAGAAAGCGGAACACTCAACTGGAAGACTGGGCAGGTGTGGAATCCCCTAGCTCCAGCCAAGGACCCATGGCCCATCGCCCTTGCCCTGGGGCAAGAGGCGCGCCGGCGCGGCGTTTTTTTACACCTTCCAGCCCACGGCCGCGGCCGCGCCTGGGCTGGCAATCGCCTGCGGCATCAATTGCCTTGGATGCTCGACCTGCCGGAGCTACCCGCCCTGGGGGGGCCCTTAGTTAGCGATGGGGCGATAGCTGCTTCCCAGCAACGCCTGGCCAATTGTGTTGGCGCCGAGCGCAGTTGGTATGGGGTTAATGGCGCCAGTGGCCTGTTGCAGGCAGCCCTTTTGGGGGCGGTACCCCCTGGGGGGCGGGTGTTGTTGCCGCGCAACCACCACCGCAGCCTTCTGCATGGCTGCCTGTTGGGCAATTTGGAGCCAATTTTTTATGCCCCTCCCTTTGATCAAGCCAGTGGTTTGGCCCAGCCCCTACCTGCCCAGTGGCTAGGGCAGCTACTAAATCAGGTGGGTCCGATTGCTTTGCTGGTGTTGGTGTCGCCCACCTATCAGGGCTTTGCCGCCGATTTAACTGCCTTGGTGGCGATTGCCCATGGCAAAGGGATAGCGGTGTTGGTGGATGAAGCCCATGGAGCCCATTTCAGTTTTGCCAGCAACCTGCCAACTGCAGCCGTAGCAGCCGGGGCTGATCTTGTGGTGCAATCGCTCCATAAGGCCCTCGGGGGCCTTGCCCAAACGGCGGCGCTCCATCTGCAGGGCCGCCGGGTGCAGCTGGAGCAATTGGAGCGGGCCCTGCTTTGGCTGCAAACCAGTAGTACCAGTGCCCTGTTGTTGCTATCTGCGGAACAGGCGGTAGCCCGCAGTTCCAGTGCCCCGGGCCGTTGCCAGCTGCAGGTTTGTTTAAAGCAGGCGGGCGACCTGGCGGCAGTGCTCCAGCGGGAGGGGGTTCCCCTGCTGCAAAACCAAGACCCCCTGCGGCTGATTTTTCACTCAGCCCGCTGGGGCCTTAGCGGTATTGCCGCCGACGAATGGTTGATGGCAAGGGGAATTGTGGCTGAGTGCCCAGAGGCGTTAACACTCACCTTTTGCCTTGGCCTAGCCCCAGTGGCGCCCTTAAGTCGCCCCTTGCGCCGTGGGCTGCGCCAATTAAAACGCCTGCAGGGCAGTGCCTTGCCCTTAAGGCCATTGCAGGCGCCACCTTTTCCCGCTGTGGCTCAATTGCAGTTGCCCCTTGCAGAGGCCTGGCGCCTGGCATCGATCAGTTTGCCGCTAGCTGAAGCAGAGGGAAGAATTGCAGCAGAAACGATCTGCCCATACCCGCCAGGGATTGCATTGCTGCTGCCGGGGGAACGCTTGGATCGAGCACGGATTGATTGGTTGCAGCAACAACTGTTGTTATGGGGGGGGCAGATCGCTGATACGGTGAAGGTTCTGGCCTGAGGCTGGTGTTTATCCAGGCCCCCTATCAGTGGGATTTTGTTACCCCCGGGATACCCGATGGGGCCTTTGAGGCTGCGCCCGGTTTTAGCCCCACGCCGATGGAACAACGGGTGATGCTTTTGGCCCACCTGAGGCCCAGGCCTGATTCCGTTGTGTGGGATGTGGGTGGCGGCACCGGCGCCCTTGCCCTTGAAATTGCCCGATTGCTGCCCCGCGGTCGCGTGCAGGCCCTAGAGCGCGATCCAGAGGCGGTGGAATTACTTGAACGCAATCGGGCCCGCTTTGGCATAAATAATTTGGAGGTGTTGCAGGGTCAAGCCCCGGTTGATTTGCAAAGGCTTGCCCCAAATCCCGATCGGGTGTTGCTTGAGGTGGGGCGCCCCCTTGGGGATGTGCTCAGAGCCGTTTGGGAATCGTTGGCCTTGGGGGGGCGGCTGGTGATCAGCACCTCAAGTTTGGAGGGTTTGGTGGATGCCACCGACCATCTAGGCCAGCTGGAGGCCTCTGATTTACAGGTGGTGCAGGCTACGGTTCATCGCATGCAACGGCGGGGCGACCAAACAAGGTTGGGGGCGGCGGAACCGCTCTTTTTGATCGCAGCAGAGCGCCATCAATGAGCACGCGATGAATAGATGGTTGAGCGGCTTAGCGGCAGCCCTTTTTGCCCTAGTGATCATTTGGCTTGGCGGCTGGTGGTTCACCCTCAGCCTTGGGGTGATTGTGCATTTGGCCCTGCTGGAATTTTTTCGTTTAGCCCAGTTCAAGGGCATAAGGCCTGCCACAAAAACCACCTTGGTGGTGTGCCAATTGCTGTTGATAACCACCCAGTTATTTCCAGGTAGTGCCCTTGCGGCGGCAATTTTGCCGCTTGCGGGCACCGTGATCTGCGGTTGGTTGTTGCTGCAGCCGATCACGGGGAGCATTGCCGATATTGCCGCTTCAATTTTTGGTTTGTTTTACCTGGGCTTTTTACCCAGCCATTGGGTGCGCCTCAGGGCTTCCAGCGATGGTTTAGCAATCACCCTGTTGGCATTTGTTTTGATCTGGGCTGCCGACTGTGGCTCCTACCTCTGGGGCAGCCGCTATGGGCGCACGATGCTCTCTGAGGTGTCTCCAAATAAAACGGTGGAGGGCGCCCTGGCGGGCCTCACGGCCTGCTTGATTTGCGGCGCCTGCGGTGGTGTTTTGCTTGGTTGGCAATGGGGCTGGGCCGTGGGAGCGGTTTTAGGTGCCTTGGTTGCCCTGTTTGCTTTGGTGGGAGATCTAACTGAATCAATGATGAAAAGGGATGCGGGGGTGAAGGATTCAGGGGCCTTAATTCCAGGCCATGGGGGGATTTTAGACCGTGTGGATAGTTATTTGTTTACACCAGCAGTTGTTTTCTATTTTGTTACTTTGATCCAGCCGCTCCTGCGCTAACAATTGAGCTGCCCATTAACTTCAACTGTTGGCCCTCAATTAATATATTCTCAAGCCTAATCGCAGGATCCATTGGCACTGGTATCGCCGCTGGTATCGCCACTGTTGATTTGGAATCAATGGGTTGTAACCAAAGCATGCCATCTAATACTTCTAGGTTGCATTGAATGGATCTGCCATCGTCGCTATATAAACTTAGTTTGTTCTCAGCTATTGCGTAACTAGCTAAATTGTTAGCTCCTAATAGCTGACTGGCGATATTGTTGCTAAAGCTAAGCCAATGGGGATTTGCAAGGGATTTATTTAGATTGGCAGCGCTAAAAGTTACGCAGCCTTGAATCTGAAATTTATGTTTTAGTTGTAATTTTTGCTTTTTGATTAAACCGCCAACTTCAAAATCGATCGGATCGCTTTGGAGTTCCACATTGGCAAGGGCTAGGTTTTGAAAAACAACACCCTTAGCCGTTAGTTTCCCCCCCTGCAGGTGCCCAGCCAATAGCCCAAGGGCCGAGCCATCCAAATCCAAATCAAGCTGCTCCAATTCACTGCAAACACTGGTAAGCCATAAACGCATGCCCTGGCTGAGCAGCTGCATTAGGGGCCCGCTCATCGGCTTTGCCGCCAATGGGATGCCACCAGGGTTGGTTGATCTAGGTGGGGCAGATGCCCGCAGCTTTTGAGTTCCGTGCAGCAATCGCCCAATCGAGTTGCGGCCGCTTGCCGTTGCGCTGCCGGCAGGATGCGGTCGTTTGCACCCCAAAGCACCTGCAGTTCGCAGCTTGGCAATGCACCGTCCACCTCGGCAAAGCCACCACTGCTGGCAAAGGTGGCCAAAGATTCAGCCCAACCAGGTGTTTTTAAGTGCAAACTGGCAATCTCTTCTTCTGCAGGCCCAACACTGGCCTTTGGATCAGCAAATGCCTGCCGGCATAGCCCCCTTCGCACTGCTGGCAGGCCAAGAAATGCAACGCCAAATTTATTAAATGGTGCTGGCAGGGGCCTTGCTTTACCGGTGATGCCCGCAGGAGCAAGCAAAAGCATTTTATCCACTAATTGAGGATTGCTTTGCTCTAATGCCATGGCCAACTGCAATGCCACGGCACCCCCCATGGAGGCACCGATTAAACCGATTTTTTCAAATTGATTAGCCGCCTGAATTAATGGCAGTAGCGCCTTGAGATGACTTAAAACCAGCTGGGGACCGTAGGCGGCGCCAGGGGGCCTTGGGGAGAAACCAAAGCCGCAAAGATCGGGAATCCAAAGTTGATGGGAGCTTGCAAGCAAAGGGGCGAGGCGGCGAAATTCAAGAAATGAACTATCGAAACCATGCAGCATCAGTATTGGTTTCCCTTGGCCCACTACGGCTACGGGCCATTCCAAATCTGCCAGTTTCCCTGGCAGATCGAGGGCTAGCCAGCGAATTGATGCGGCTAGGGCCCTGCCCTGGGGATCCTTGAGCTGCTGGGCAGCCCAATTCAGTGAACTAAGCATCCTTGGGTGCTGCTTACCAATGCAGCCAGTAGATCATCAACAGCCACGGGAAAAGGTAGGTGATGCAAATCGGAATTTGTTTGGCAGGCAAAGCTGCACACCTGTTGCAATTGCTCAAGGCTTGCCTTAGCAAGGCCGAGATCTGCCAAATTCACCGGTAAGCCCAGTTGTTTGAAAAAAGGTGTTAGTTGGCGGCGCGCTTGGGCCGCCAATTGGCTGCCGCCAATTTGTTCCTCTAAGCGCAGTTGCACCAACACTCCAAAGGCAACTTTTTCGCCATGGAGAGAAGCGTGGCAGGCAGGTAATTGGCTGAGGCCGTTGTGCACGGCATGGGCAGCAACGGTGCGGCAACGGGCACCGCCGAGGCCGCCGATTAAACCAGCGGTGAGGGCACTCGCCTCGGCCACCCGAACCCAGGCCTCTGAACCAGGATCCTGCAGGGCAGCCACCCCCTCAATCAGTAATTGATCACGCAAAACCCTGGCCTGTTGAACAGCCTGCTGCACTAAACCATCGCTACTTTGACCACTACTCACGGAGGCTTCGTACCACTTAGCCATGGCATCGGCGATGCCGCTTGCAAGGGTGCGTGCTGGTGCCGTAAGCACTAGTTGATGGTCGAATATCAAAAGTTGTGGGCAGCGCTTGAGGCTTACATCAGCTTGAAAAGCGCCATCGGGGCTGTAGATATTTGCAAGGGCTGTCCAGCCGGCGCAGGTGGCAGCGCTGGTGGGCACAGTGATACATGGTAGATCTAAACGATCAGCTAGTAGTTTGCCGGCATCTAAAACTTTGCCACCACCACTGGCAATTACCCCATCACATTTTGATTGCTGAACTTTTAATTCTAATGCTGCTAAATCTATTTCACAGCAATCAAATTTTAATTCAGCACTTTCAACTGTGAGACCGTTGTTAGTGAGGTTTTGGGCTAATTTCCCCCGCAGGGCACGGGTATTTGGGCTGCGGCCTAGTAGCAGTGGTTTGCTGGAGATTTTTTTGATATCCGCTAGGCCCTGTTGCCATACCCCAGGCCCCCGCCACAGCTGGGCGGGGGCGATGGAATGCTGGCTGCTGGCAGGGGCTGTCATCCCCTAATCAAACACCAGCGCTAGCCAACTCGGGCTGCTCTTGGGGCAGGGTTGTTTGCCTGATTACAACCTGCTTGTCTTCGTTCACATCCACTAGGGCGGCATCACCATCTTTAAGGCGCCCAGAGAGGAATTCCTCCGCAAGGGAATCTTCAAGTAAGCGCATAACGGCACGCCTTAGGGGGCGTGCTCCATAGCTGGGGTTGTAACCCTCTTCCACTAAGCGCTCTTTAAATGATTCAGTAACAGAAAGGCTTATACCTTTCTCCTGCATGCGGGTGAATACTTCCCTAAGCATGATATCGGCAATAAGCTTAACTTCGTCGCGGTTGAGCTGGCGGAATACAATTATTTCATCGAGCCTGTTGAGGAATTCAGGCCTGAAATATTGCTTGAGTTCTTCGTTAACCAAGGAGCGAATTCGATTATATTGGTTCTCTTCAACATCACCACCGCCAAATTCAAAGCCGAGGCCGCCGCCACCTTTTTCAATTACTTTTGAGCCGATGTTAGAAGTCATAATAATAAGTGTATTTTTGAAATCAACGGTGCGACCTTTTGAGTCGGTTAATCTGCCGTCTTCAAGTAGTTGTAGGAGCAGATTAAATACATCTGGGTGGGCTTTCTCAATTTCATCAAACAAAACGACCGTATAGGGGCGCCTTCTTACTGCTTCCGTGAGTTGTCCGCCTTCGTTAAAGCCCACGTAGCCGGGGGGGGAACCAATCAATTTGCTAACGGTATGGCGTTCCATGAATTCGCTCATATCTAAGCGGATCATGGATTCTTCACTGCCGAAGAAATATGCGGCTAAAGCTTTTGTTAACTCGGTTTTACCAACACCTGTTGGGCCCGAGAAAATAAAGCTGGCAATCGGCCTATTAGGGTTTTTAAGGCCAACACGGGCGCGCCTAATCGCTTTTGAAACAGCCTTAACGGCTTCGTCTTGCCCGATCAACCTTTGATGGAGAGTTTCCTCCATATTTAGTAATTTGGCAGATTCTGTTTCAGTTAATTTTTGAACTGGAACGCCTGTCCAGGAGGCAACAATCTGGGCAATGTCCTCTTCGCTCACCACTGGGGTGCCGTCTGTTGTGGTTTCAGCTGGTTTGGCTTGTTCGCCATCGGCTGGGGCTTCATTGCTGGCTGCAATTTCATCACGGCGGGCTTGGGTTATGCCACGAACCTGTTCGCGCAACTCAACTTCCTTATCGCGTAACTCACCAGCTTTTGTGTAGTTCTGCTCCCTAACGGCCAACTCCTTATCTTTTTGAACTGCCCGCAACTGCTTGTCTAATTCCTTGGCCGCAGGGGGCAATTTCGAATTTAACAAGCGAACCCTGCTGCCGGCCTCATCAACAAGATCAATTGCCTTATCAGGTAAAAATCGATCGGAGATATAGCGATCGCCAAGGGTTGCAGCAGCTATTAGGGCATCGTCGGATATTTTTAGGCGATGGTGAGTTTCATAACGCTCTTTTAGGCCCCGCAAAATTTCAATGGTTTCGGCCACTGATGGCTCACCAACCATCACGGGCTGGAAGCGGCGCTCAAGGGCTGCATCCCGCTCAATATGTTTGCGGTATTCGTCTAAAGTGGTTGCACCAATGCACTGCAGTTCCCCCCTTGCAAGGGCAGGTTTGAGAATATTTGCAGCATCGATTGCACCCTCAGCGGCACCCGCTCCAATCAAGGTGTGAACCTCATCAATAACAAGGATCACATTGCCGGCACCACGGATTTCTTCCATGATTTTTTTAAGCCGCTCTTCAAATTCACCTCTGTATTTAGTACCTGCTACAAGCAGACCGATATCAAGGGTTAAAACTCGCTTTTCTTCTAAAATATCGGGAACTTCACCATCGATTATGCGCTGGGCTAAGCCCTCAGCGATGGCGGTTTTACCAACACCTGGTTCACCAATTAAAACGGGATTATTTTTAGTGCGGCGACCAAGTATTTGAATTACCCGTTCAATTTCATTTTGCCTACCCACCACTGGATCGAGTTTGCCATCGGAGGCCAATTGGGTGAGGTTGCTACCAAATTCGTCGAGGGTGGGCGTTTTGGTGGAGCCTTTGCTGCCACCCCCAGCGCTCACCTCAGCGGTTTCACCAAGCATGCGAATTACTTGGGTGCGAACCTTGGCTAGATCAACGCCAAGATTTTCTAAAACCCTTGCGGCTACACCTTCGCCTTCGCGAATTAAACCAAGCAGCAGATGTTCAGTGCCGATGTAGTTGTGGCCCAGCTGACGCGCCTCCTCCAGGGAGAGTTCAAGAACGCGTTTGGCCCTGGGTGTAAAAGGTATTTCAACGGCAACAAAACCTGAACCTCGGCCAATAATTTTCTCAACTTCAACGCGAGCATCTTTGAGGTTTACCCCCATTGATTTCAAAACCTTGGCCGCTACACCAGTGCCTTCACCGATCAAACCCAGCAGGATTTGCTCAGTGCCAACGAAGTTGTGACCCAAACGGCGGGCCTCTTCTTGGGCCAGCATGATCACTTTGATGGCTTTTTCGGTAAACCGCTCGAACATGGTTTGGCGGCAGAGCCTGCAGATGATCCCAACCTATCAGGAATTGAAGGGGGGCTGTGGGGGGAAAACCGATAACTTGGCCTGAACTGCATTTAGCTGCTTTTTAATGCTTTAAAATCAAACGCAAGTTTGGCTGCTACTGGTTACATTGGCCGGAAAACCGTACCGCTAAAAAAATTTCCCGCTAAAATACTTAGCTTAAATTTCGCAGATTTCTTTTACTTTAATCAGGGCATTGTCGCCATTTCGGTAGTAGTTATTACGGATTCCGCAAGTAGAAAATCCAACCCCTTCATACAGGGCAATGGCGGCCTGATTTGCCTCTGAAACCTCAAGGCTGGCCCGCAGGCATCCCTGCTCCTTTGCCCTGGCGAGGAGATTTTGGAGCAGCTTTGTGCCAAGGCCAAGCCTTCTTTTGCTCGGCTCCACAGCCACCATGCTGATTTGGATTTCATCTGCCACCACCCAGCCGCAGATCAAGCCCAGCAGTGTTTCTGCCCCTGGGGTACTCCAGTAGCCAATGCAAATATTTGCCTGCCGCTCCAATTCTTCCTGCCACTGTTTTTCGCTCCAAAAGCCGCCGAGGGCCCTTTGATCCAGGGCTAAACATGCTGCTTTTGCGTTCAACCCAAGCTTTGTTGGGGCCGAAGGGCTGAAAAGATAGGGGATCGGTTCCAACTGCATAGCGATGGCAATGGCAAGTACCCCCGGGTTGCCCTGGGCTGATGGAGCTATTGATCTTGAAAGCCCCAACCGCAATCTTGCCCCGATTAGTACCGATTTGGATGCCCAGGGGCGCCTGCGGGTGGGTGGCTGTGTTTTAAGCGACCTGGCGGCCCGTTTTGGCACACCTTTATATGTGCTTGATGAGCTCAGCCTTCGCCAGGCCTGCATCGCCTATCGCCAAGCCCTGGCGCGCCATTACCCCGGCCCTTCACTGGCCATCTACGCATCAAAAGCAAATAGCAGTTTGGCAATTACTGCCCTAGTGGCCTCTGAGGGCTTGGGCTTAGATGCTGTTTCCGCTGGTGAATTACTCACTGCCCTAGAGGGGGGGATGCCGCCGGAAAGGATCGTGCTCCACGGCAACAACAAATCCCCTGAGGAATTAAGCCTTGCCCTGCAACATGGCATTTGTGTTGTTGTAGACAACTGGCGTGATCTTGAGCTTTTGCAGGAGCTTTGCCAGGGGCATGGGGGCCAGGTGCCCCTATTGCTGCGTTTTACCCCTGGCATTGAATGCCATACCCATGAATACATCCGCACTGGCCACTTAGATAGCAAATTTGGCTTTGATCCCGACCAGCTGGAGGCGGTGTTGCGCCATTTGGCTGGTTGCAGCTGGGCAAAGCTAAGGGGATTGCATGCCCATATCGGCTCACAGATTTTTGAACTAAATCCCCACCGCGACCTGGCGGCGGTACTTGCCGATGCCATGGTGCTGGCCCATTCCCTCGGCCACACCATCAGCGATTTAAACGTTGGCGGTGGCCTTGGGATCCGCTACGTGCGCTCCGATGATCCCCCCAGCATTGAACGCTGGGTGCAGGTGGTGGCAGAGGCAATCGCAGGGGCCTGCCGGGAGCGGGGCCTTGAATTGCCGCGGCTGTTGTGTGAACCGGGCCGTTCCCTGGTGGCAGCGGCGGGCGTAACCCTCTATCAAATCGGCAGCCGCAAGGAGATCGCCGGCTTCAGCACCTATGTGGCGGTTGATGGAGGCATGAGCGACAACCCCAGGCCGATTACCTATCAATCCCAATACACGGCTTGCTTGGCCGATCAGGCCAATGCCCCAGCAGTTGAGAGCGTTACTTTGGCTGGAAAGCATTGCGAATCCGGCGATGTGCTGCTGCGCAACCTGGCTTTGCCATTAAGTAAACCCGGTGATGTGTTGGTGGTGTTGGCTACAGGCGCCTACAACGCCTCGATGGCTTCCAACTACAACCGCATACCCAGGCCGGCAGCTGTTTTGGTGGCGGATGGTAGAGCTGAATTGGTGCAAAGGCGGGAGCGGCCAGACGAGTTGCTGCGCTACGACGTACTGCCAGAACGCTTGAAATCGGTAAGTTGAATTAATTAAGGGGAGGTGTTTAGGTGTTCTGGCTGCGGTTGAGTTTCGACCTGCTGTTTGCCGGCAGCCTCGGCTTCCTGCTGCTCGGCAGGGTTACTGAACCCCGCACCCTCTGGTTGTTGCGCGGCTATTTGTTACTGGTGGCTGTGGCTTGGTTGCTGCAGCGTTATGGCGATTTGCCCCTCACCTCCAAATTAATGGAGGCGCTGGTGCTGGTGTGTGGCCTTGCGCTCGCAATTTTGCTGCAGGGGGAATTGCGCCGCCTGATGGAATTACTTGGCACTGGCCGCTTGGATGTGCTGCTCGGTAGCCGTCAAACGGGTAGGCAAGATTCCAGCACCGTTGATATTTTGGTTGACACGGTGGGCCAGCTTTCCAAGCGCCGCTGTGGCGGCTTAATAGTGTTGGATTTGGGCAGTGATTTGCGGCCCGAAGACTTTTTGAATCCAGGCATTCAAATCGATGCTTTGCTTTCAGTTGATTTGATGCTCAATTTATTTTCTTCTGAAACCCCATTGCACGATGGCGCGGTATTGCTTCAGGCCAATCGAATTGCATCCGCCGGTGTGATTTTGCCACTTTCGCGGCAAAGCATCACCCGCCATGGCACCAGACACCTGGCGGCCCTTGGGCTCACCGAAAGGCATGAACGTTGTTTATGCGTGGTGGTAAGTGAAGAATCAGGCACCATTTCACTTGCCTGCCAAGGCAAATTTGAACGGCCAATCACAAGGGAGCGACTGCGCGCCCTTCTTGGTGAAGCCCTGCAATTGCAATCTGGTGATCGCCGCAAGCGCCAGGCGCGTACGCTTTCCAAAGCTCAAACCGCTGGCGATCTCGCCGAAGCCTCTGCCAAGAACCGCCCATGAGCCGGCCCCTGGTGGCGATCCCCAGCCCCACCTCCCATTTCTGCTTACCTGAAGGCCTCGATCCCAGTCGCTTGCCTGGCCATGTGGCATTAATCATGGATGGCAATGGCCGTTGGGCCTCCCAGCGGGGCTTGCCAAGGATGATGGGCCACCGCAGGGGAGTGGAAGCATTAAAAAACACCCTGCGCCTATGCAACAACTGGGGCATAGCAACGCTCACCGCCTACGCCTTCTCCACTGAAAACTGGTCGCGTCCGGGAGAGGAGGTGAGTTTTTTAATGACCCTGTTTGAGCGGGTGTTAGCAAAGGAATTGGCAGCTCTTGAAAAGGAGCAGGTGCGCATTCGTTTCTTGGGGGATCTCACCGCTTTACCCGAGGGATTGCAGCAGCTGATTGCCGATGCCACCGCCCGCACCGCAAATAACAGTGGCATTCATTTCAATGTTTGCACCAACTACGGCAGCCGCCACGAACTTGTGCAAGCAGCAAAAGCCCTAGCCAGACGCGTTAAAAGTGGCGAATTAGATCCAGAGGCAATCAACGAGCATCTATTGGGGCTTGAATTGCACACCGCCGGTGAATGCGACCCTGATTTATTAATACGCACCAGCGGCGAATATCGGCTTAGTAATTTCCTGCTTTGGCAGCTGGCCTATGCGGAATTCCATGTAACAGACGTTCTTTGGCCTGATTTTGATGGGGCGGCACTGGAAGCAGCTCTGCTGGATTATCAAGGTCGCCGCCGCCGCTTTGGTGGTGTACCGGAGAGTGCTAAATGACAGTTGCCCTGCGCCATGATTGGGAGCTTGCCGAAATTGAAGCTCTATTAAATCTGCCTTTAGTTGATTTGCTGTGGCAAGCCCAGCAGGTGCACCGGGAAGCAAACCCCGGCTATCAGGTGCAGCTCGCTTCTCTGCTGAGCGTGCGCACCGGAGGCTGCGAAGAAGACTGCGCCTATTGCCCCCAATCGATGCACAACAGCAGTGATGTGAGCGGTGGGCCCCAGTTGGAATTACAAGTGGCAGCGGTGTTGGAGCGGGCTAAGGCGGCAAAAGAAGCAGGCGCCCAAAGATTTTGCATGGGCTGGGCCTGGCGGGAAATCAGGGATGGTGCCCCGTTTGAAGCGATGTTGGAGATGGTTGCTGGGGTGAAACAGCTTGGGATGGAAGCCTGTGTTACCGCCGGCATGCTCAGCAATGGCCAGGCGGATCGTTTGGCCCAAGCGGGGCTTACCTCCTATAACCACAATTTAGATACGAGCCCCGAGTACTACGCCGAAATAATTAGCACTCGCACCTATCAAGATCGCTTAGAAACGCTTCAACGGGTACGAAAAGCGGGGATAAGTTTGTGTTGCGGCGGCATTATTGGCATGGGTGAAACATTAAAAGACCGTGCTTCGATGTTGCAGGTGTTAGCTAACCTTGATCCCCAGCCTGAAAGTGTTCCCATCAATGGTTTGGTGGCAGTGGAGGGAACGCCCCTTGAAAACCAACAGCCCTATGAAAGCCTTGATTTATTGCGCATGGTGGCCACTGCGCGCATCTTGATGCCCCACAGCCGGGTGAGGCTTAGCGCAGGGCGGGAGCAATTGAATCAAGAAGCCCAAATTCTTTGTTTGTTGGCTGGGGCCGATTCCATTTTCTACGGCGATACTCTGCTCACCACATCTAATCCCGCCGTGGAAGCAGATAGGGCATTGCTGGCTGCCGCAGGCGTGCAACCTTTTAGCATTAGTTGAGCTGCCCTTGACCTACCTAGTTGCAGCTTTCTATAAATTTGCACAACTCGATAATCTCGAGAGTTTGCGCCAAAAGCTGCTTAAAAACGCCGAAATAGGTGGTTTGCAAGGCACCTTGCTTTTAGCGGCAGAGGGTATTAATGCCACATTATGTGGTTCGGAAATTGGCATTAAAGATTTTATTGATTTACTGCGAAAAGAAGAAGCATTTAATGAATTGGAGGTTAAATATAGCTGGAGTGCAAAAAAATGTTTTCACCGCCTTAAGATTCGGATCAAGAGTGAGATCGTAACCATTGGCATTCCTGAGCTGAATCCCCAGCAGCAGGTGGGTAATTATGTGCAGCCGCAGCGTTGGGATGATTTAATTAAGCAGCCAAATACCTTGGTAATTGATACGCGCAACAATTATGAAATAGCCGTTGGCAGTTTCCCCGGTGCGATCGATCCCGGCCTTGATAATTTCCGTGGCTTTCCAGCTTGGGTAGAACAAGAATTGAAGCCATTAATGAAAAAGCACAAGGCAGAACGCCTTGCTTTATTTTGCACAGGTGGCATCCGCTGTGAAAAAGCAACCGCTCTTTTGGTTGCCCAGGGGTTTAGCGATGTTCATCATTTAGAAGGCGGAATATTAAAGTATTTAGAGCAGATTCCAGCCGAGCGCAGTAGCTGGCAGGGGGACTGTTTTGTATTTGATCAGCGGGTTGCTTTAAACCACCAGCTTGCCCCCAGTGAATACAGTCTTTGTTTTGCCTGTGGCATGCCACTGGCCGCCGCTGATCGGGCCTTATCAAGTTATGTGGCGGGGGTTAGTTGCCGCCACTGCAAAGAGAATTTTAGTGAAGCTGATCGCCAACGTTTTGCTGAACGTCAACAACAAATGCAATTGGCCGCGGCCCGTGGTGAAAATCATTTAGGTTCTAATTCTCTATCAAATAAGCAGATGCCGTCCCTGGCTGATTTGGAAGCATTTGCTGCCCAGCAGGGGCTGATTTTGCGCCTGCAAATTGGCGGTGGATTAGGACTAAAAACCCTGCGGGTGGCGGTTGCTCGCCGTGATGCGGGGCGCCTTTTGCTGCTGGGTGAACTTAAGGGCTGGTCTTTACCCTTTGCCAATGGTTTGCACCTAGACACCCTGCGAGTGCAAGGCAATCAGCTGCAGGGGGTGGCCGATTTAATTTGGGCTGCAACATTTGCCTGGGCCCTGGAGCAAACCCCATGCCGTAGAGCTAATTTACTTGCAATACGCGATAACAGTAAGCAACATCAAAAACTTGTTCGTTATTTCCGTAGACTTGGTTTCACAGCCCATAGGGAATTGGCGGCCAGCCCAATTGATTTACCCCTGCGTTTGGTGTGGGGTGGTTCTGGATTATTGATGCGAGGTGATTGCACCGAGGGCCTTGCCCGCAGCAGTGGCCGCATCGCGATGGTATGGCCCTCCTTGAATAATAGTGCTAGCTCTATAGATTTGCTCAAGCAAAATTAATCTTGCTAATTCATGGGGGAAGGTAAGTGCTGAAAGGCTGATTATTTGATCTGCTTTAGCCTTTAACTGTGGGCTGTGGCCATCGGCACCACCAATAACAAATGCCAAGCGATTGGAGCTAAGTTCATTTAATTCATTTGCTAGCTGGCGTGAACTAAAATGCTTGCCATCTTCACTTAAAAGTAATAATTTCTCATTATTTTTTAAACTTGCCAGCACCGCCTGAGCCTCCTTGTCTGGCGTTGAATCTTTGAGTTCTATTATTTCAAGGCCAACTAAACGTTTGCAATACATTGCTGCCCCATCATGCAACCAGCCGGGCCGCTGTTTGCCGATTGCAATTATGCGAATCCGTGACAAATTAAGCATTTGCATTAGCCTGTGTTCTGGCAAGTTTTCATTTCCCAACGCTCTTGGTTTTATTCATGCTTGATGTTCCACCCGTAATAACAGCAGCTGATGATAATTGGGCTGCAACCGCAGAATTTTACGCTCTGATCCCCTGGGCTGATTCAACCACCACGGTGCGTGGCTTCAGCGCCAATACCTATTTAAATCCCAGCTTGATCTTTGCGGAGCAGTTGCAATCTGCCTTTGCAATGCGTGCAAGTGTTGAATATAAGCGGCTTGGCTTGCTCAGCGATGTGAGCTACACCCAGCTTGGTGCGCAGAAATCATTTAATACAAGCCGGGGCTTGTTAAACGGAAATTCAACTGTTACTTCTATTAATGGCATCTATGATTTAGCGCTGCGCTATCGCCTTGGCGCAAAGGAAGCAGCTGTGGGGGCGCCCGGTGAATTTAGTTTGATTCCCTATGCCGGCGTGCGGGTAGTTCAAGCCCAATTGCTTGTGGCGGCCCAGCTCCAAGGCCAAAGAACTTATCTAAACCAAGGAACCCTTTCCCGCACCTGGGCGGAACCGCTCTTGGGTTTACAGGGAAGCATCTTTCTAGCTCCGCGCTTGCGGGCATTTGGCCGCGCTGATATTGCTGGTTTTGGCTTGGCAGGCCAGCAAGACCTCACTGGAAACGCCCAATTGGGCTTGGGTTATGCCGTTGGCAATAACACAAGTTTGAATGTTTCGATGCGATATTTTGGCCAGGCTTGGAATAATGGAGCAACACCTGATAATGGCTACAACAGTTATCAATATGGCCCTGAAGTTTCAGTGAAATTCTTCTTTTAAGGGCGATAAATGTAGTTAGTTTTTCTCGGCGTGATAGCTGCTGCGCACTAGGGGGCCACTGCGCACTTGTGCAAAACCTAAGCCAGTGGCAATGGCAGCCAATTCGGCAAATTCAGCGGGTGTCCAGTAGCGAGCTACGGGGATGTGGGCAAGGGACGGCCTTAGGTATTGCCCCAGGGTGAGCCTTTGGCACTGCGCTTGCCGCAAAGCCTCCATCGCCGCCACTACTTCGGCTTTGCTTTCACCTAGGCCAAGCATTAAGCCGCTTTTGGTTGGAATATTTGGGGCTATCTCGTGGGCAGCAGCCAGCAGCCCAAGCGAATGGCACCAGGTGGCACCGCGGCGCACTTCCCCCTGGAGCCGTTGCACCGTTTCCAAGTTGTGGTTGAAGCACACTGGATTGGCGCTCAACACCTGGCTTAGCCGTAGCCGTTGACTGCTTAAGCCAGCCTCTAGATCCCGCTGGCCACCCCAAAAGTCGGGTGTTAATACCTCAATTGCTATTTGCGGTAGGCGTTTGCGAATTGCTGCCATGGTGTTTGTAAAAAGGCTTGCGCCGTGGTCTTCCATGTCGTCGCGAGCAACGGCTGTGAGCACCACATATTTGAGCTGCAATTTCTCAACGGCCTCTGCCACCCGTTCCGCCTCTAGGGGATCAGCTGCTGCTGGTGGTAATCCCTTCTCCACTTGGCAAAAAGCACAACTGCGGGTGCAGATGGGCCCCCCAAGTAAAAAAGTTGCAGTGCCGGCTGCATAGCACTCAGCTCGATTCGGGCAGCGGCCCTCTTCACAAATGGTGTGAAGCCTTTGCTGTTTAACCACAGCTTGCACCGCTTCTAATTGAGTTGCAGCTCCGATCGGTCGCCGCAACCAACTTGGCAATCTTTGCTGCGGGGGGATGTGGCTGTAGCGACTTGTTTTTCCCATGGCAGTTTGCCTATTCCATGGCCCGGCGCCCCTCAAGGGCCCGAGCCAGGGTTACTTCATCGGCATATTCCAATTCGCTACCCATGGGCAGGCCGTAGGCAATACGGGTTACTTGGCAAAATGGTTTCAGTAGCCGTCCCAGGTAGAGGCTTGTGGTGTCGCCTTCAACGCTTGGGGTTAAAGCCAAAATCACCTCTTTAACCTCCTCTGGATCAAGGCGTTTTAGCAAGGACTGGATCATCAAAGCCTCTGGGCCGATGCCATCCATGGGTGAGATCAAGCCGCCAAGAACGTGGTAACTGCCTTTGTATTCCCGAGTGCGTTCAAGCGCTAGCAGGTCGCGGGAATCGGCCACAACACAAATCAGGCCAATGTTGCGATCTTGATTTAGGCAAATGTTGCAAAGGGTTTCTGCCGATAGGTGGCCGCAGCGTTGGCATTGCCCCACCTGTTGCCTTGCAGCCAGGAGGGCTTCAGCAAATGCCTGGCTTTGCTCTTCAGGTTGGCGCAGTAAATAAAGGGCCAATCTTTGGGCCGTGCGGGGACCAATGCCCGGCAGCCGCTCGAACTGCTCAATCAGCCGAGCCAAGGGGCGGGTGAAGGCAGACAGCTGGCTAAAGCAATTATCGCGAATCTAGGCAGGCCGCGGCGCAAGAATGGCAGCAGCTTCCTGTTGCTTGGCTCTCCCATGAAGGTTTCGGCTTTGTTTCGGGGGGTCCCCCGCCTGATCTGTGTGTTGCTGTTGGTGTTGCTGGTGGGCTGTTCAGCTGCGGCGGCTGGCTTAAACCGCTACAGCAGCGCCGATGGCCGCTACGCCTTTTTGTATCCAACCGGTTGGATACGGGTGGCCATCAGCGATGGCCCTGAAGTTGTTTTCCATGATCTGATTAATAGCGATGAAACCCTCAGCCTTGTGATCGCTCCAGTTGATCCAGATAAACGGCTTGAGGATTTAGGCAGTGCAGTGGCGGTGGGAGAAAAACTGGGACGCACGGTTATCGCCCCTGCCGGCAGCGGCCGTGAGGCGGATTTAGTGGAAGCAAGCGAACGGGCCGACCAGGGCCGCACCTTCTACGACCTGGAATACAAAGTGCACCTGGCCGATCGTGATCGCCATGAATTTGCCACGGTGGTGGCTGATAAGGGCAAGCTTTATACCCTTGCCGCTAGCACCAATGAGGTGCGTTGGGATCGGGTGGCAACGATGTTTCGCAGTGTTGTTAGCTCCTTCACCTTGAACTATTGATACCCGATCTTCTGGTGGTGGGAGCTGGCCTGGCGGGCGGCTTGTTAGCGCTGGAAGCAGCAGACCGTGGCGCCAAGGTACGCATTATTTCAACTGCGCCTATGGCAACCCCCATCAGTTATGGGGGGGTGCAGCTGGCAGCGCTTGAACAATGGCAGCGCCTTGAAAAGCGCCATGGATTTTTGGGTTTGGAGCCAGCTGAGCTTTTGCTCTATTGGCTGGAAGATCAAAAACCAAACATTCCCCCAGGGGCCCAGCGCTTGGAGCCAAGCCAATGGCGCGGCCTGGAACCGCTGTTGGTGGATGCCCCCCTAGGCGGTGTGGTGGCCATGCCCTACGCCAGGGTTGACCCCCTTGTTCTAACTGAAAAACTAACAAAAGCCCTTGCAGCAGCTGGGGTGCAACAGCGCAATCTGCTGCTGCAAGGCCTGCTGCTGGAGGAGGGGGTGGTGCGCGGCTGCAAAACAAAGGCGGGGGAGGAGATTTTGGCCCAGCACACGGTGTTGGCGGCCGGTGCAGCCACGGCCCCACTCCTGGCCAGCATCGGTTGCAGCCTGCCCTTGCTGGATTGCAGCTGGGCTGCGTTGTTGCAATTGGAAGCTGGTTTGCTGGATGATTTTTTTTGTGGGCAAGCCAGCGATCAACCCAAGGCGATCGTGATGCCCATGGAGCTAAAACGCATGGAGCGCGAACGCTCAACCAGCGGCGCTCAACTTATTTGTGATGGGGGAATTGCCCCTTGGGGCAAGGCAAAGGTGTTTGGCCAGGCTTCCTTTTTTGGCGAACCAATTGGCCATATTGATAAGCCCAACCCTGCCGTTATGCGGGCTGGGTTGAAGGAAGCGGCAAAAAGCCTGCTGCCCCAGCAGCTGTGGCCGAGCTTGGCTGAACTTCCCATGGCGCTGCAACCGGTGGCCTTCAGCCGTGATGGGTTAGCTCTGGTGGGCCCCATCAGCCGCTTTAAGGGCCTATCGGTTTTTACCGCTTTTTCTGCCGCTTTTTCCCTGGTGCCAGGCTTAGCACCAGTGCTAGCAGCTGCAATTTTAGATCCGAAGCGTTCAATGGAAGCGCTAAGCAACTTGGAGCTGTTGCCAGAGCGGCTGCCTGCGATCTAACAATTGCTGAGTAGGCTTGATTTATTAGGCAGGTGCTTTTTTGACCTGCAAACTGAGTTCCATGTCTCAGGCCAGCCCCACCTCCTCGCAGCTGAGCGATCACAACCAGGTGGGTGTAACCCTGGCGGGAGTTGGCGGAGTGTTGCTGCTGTGGGCCCTGTTCTGGCCCGTGCCCACGGAGGTGGAAGGCATGGGCGTTTTGATTTACCCCAATAACGCTGGCATCCTCAACGCCCGAGCCGGTGGCCAGGTGCGGGAGGTGTTTGTAAAGGAGGGTGAGTTGGTGGCGCGCGGCCAGGTGCTGATGCAGCTATACCTGCCTGTGCTGGAGCGCCAGCTCGACCAGCAGCGCGGCAACCTGCGCCAGCTGCAACGGGATAACGCCCAGCTCGATGGGCGAGATTCCTTGCGCTTACTCACTGAGAAGCGGGCTTTGGATACAGCCCTAGCCAAGTATTCCAACGATCGCCGCCGCTACGGCGAACTGCAATCGACCTACTCCAATAAATTGCGGAACTTGGATTGGCTGGCCAAGCGGGAGGTGGTGGCGCCCCTTTCCTCTGAGGTGGTGACGTCGGAGCAGGGGCTCACCACAACCAGCGTCAATCTCGACGACGTGAAAATCAACGAAAAGAATGTGGTGACGAACTACCAGCAGGTGAAGCTCACGATCGAAACCCAGGCCCTGCAGCGCCGCTATCAAATCGATGATCTCAAGCGACAGATCCAGGTAACCAAGGCCAAAATCAACTACGACGGCAAGGTACATGCCGACCGGAACGGCACAGTATTGGATCTGCAGGTGATCTCCGGCCAAACCGTGGGCACCGGTCAGCGGTTGGGCACGATTGGCCGCACTGAGCAAGCCAATGCAAAAACCCGCCCGCTTCGGGTGGTGGCCTACTTCGCGCCCGCCGATGCCCGCCGTCTGCCCGATGGGTTGCCCGTGGAGGTGGTGCCACAGTGGAATCAGCGCGGTCGCTTCGGCGGCATTGTGGGCAAGGTGACGCAGGTGCTCACCCTGCCCGCCACCCAAGACGACATCTCCACCACCACCGGCAACGCGCAGTTGGCCCAAGAACTCACCAAGAACGGCCCTGTGATGCGCAGTGAAATCGAGCTGGAGCGAGATCCCTCCAGCGTGGATGGTTACCGATGGACCCTCTCGGGGGGGAGTGGAGTGTTTCCGATCCGCGATGGTCTCACCGTGTCAACCCATGCCTATGTGGAGTGGCGCTCGCCGATCAGCTACGTGATTCCTGGCCTGCGTTCCATCACCGGTGGCTTCCGCACTCCCTGGATCGACCTGCGCTGGAACCGCCCTTCCCTGCGTCAACCCAACACCTTGCCATGAGTCGCCCTGAGAAGTTTTGGTCCCTGTCGCGGATCCGTAACCCTTTGCTGCGGCAGGAGTTTCCCTGGCTGGTGAGCGAGGTGGTGTTGCTGTTAATCCTGTTTAATGCCAACCCGCCGGAGTTGTGGTTTTGGCTGGTGGTGATGGTGGTGGTGCTGCTCTATCGGGTTGAGCGTTGGTGGTCTTCGCGGCCCAACGCCTAAGCACTCAGCCCAGGATGGCGCTCCACTGGCGTTCTGTGCTTGCGATGGTTTCGTCCATGCGGTTGAGCACCATCCATCGTGAGGCCACCCGCTGGAGTTGCTTGGGGTTGAGGAGCCGATAGGCAGCCAGGGATTCGGGCGACTGCAGGGCCTCCAGGGGAAGTGTTGATCGAGGGGAGCTCGGCGGCGGCTGCAGCTGCAATGAATCACTCAATTGCTCCTGCCAGGCCAGCAGTCGCTGGGCCACCCCCTGCACAAAGGAAATTCCAATGGAGTAGTCGCCCTGCAGACCCCAACCCTGCCAGTCGACATTGGGCAGGCGCCGCAGTTCATCGAGATCGAGGATCAGGGCTTCGCTGGCCTGGTCCAGCAATGTCCACATCTTTGCAACTGGATGCTGGCTAGCCAGGCTGCCCAGCTCCAGCAGGGCGCCCTGGCGTTGGTTGCGGAGGCTCAACAGCTCGATGCGCAGGCTGCGGACCTGTTGCCCCAGCTCAAGCCGGCGTTGCACCTGGGGTTGGGGCTGCACAGCCTGCTGCAGGCTTTGTCCCAGATCCACCAGCAGCTGCAGCAGTCCCTCCCGCTGCTGGATCCGGGCCCGTGTGGGCCAGAACAGGCGCAGGCTCAGCAGGGCCATCAGGATGCCGAACGCAGTCCAGAGCAAGCGCAGCGGGATCCAGCTGTCGAGCTGCTGGTCGTGGGTGAGCCAGCCCATCACCACCACGAAGCAGCACACCGTGTAGCCCACGGTGAGCCGAAACGAGCCGGCGATCAACCGGGCCAGCAGCAGCGCCAAAGGCAGCGCCACCACCAGCGGCAGATCCCCCCAGGCCCGGTAGCCGAAAAACACCACAACGGCTCCAACGGTGGTGCCAACCAGGCGCTGTCGGCCGAGTTCGAGGGTGTTGCCGTAGTTGCCCACGGTGACGCTCAGCACCGCCAGGGAGGCGTAAAGCGCAAAGGGCAGGCCGGTGAGGCTGGCGAAGCCGTTCACCACTGTCACGGTGGCGGCGAGGCGCACCGTGTCCCGCAGGGCTGGGCTGGTCATCGGCTCGATTCCAATCGCTGCAGCAGCAGGGCTCGGCTGTGCAGCAGCTGTTGCAGGTCTTGGCACTGTTGGCCGATGGCCAGCAGCAGGGGCTGGGGGGCGCCCAGGCGCCCGGCTTCCTCCAGCCAGAGCTCTGCCGGCCTCAAAGGAACCAGCACCGCATGGGCTTGCATGCGGGCAGCCAGATCGGCGAGCGAGCTGCGGAGCAGCGGCTGGGGATTTTCTGTTGGCAGTGGGGTGGCCAGCTGCCGCAGCAGCGGCTCCAGCAGCAGCCACTGGCGTAGCACTTGGCGCCAGAGGCTACCGGCCTGGGCCCAGCGGTTTAGCAGCTGTTTGCTGTGGGCGGGCATGGGAAGGCCCTGGTTTTGGTTGCGCAGCTGTTGCAATAGCTGAATGCTGGGGAGCAGATCCTGGGAACGCAGGGCTGCAGGGGGCGCACCGCCGTTGCCTAACCACTGCTGAATCGCCGTGATCTGCGCACCGAGCTGGCTGGCAATCTTGGCTTCCAGGGCGGGCAGCTGTTGCAGGGGCTGCCGAGGCCACAGCGCCCAAGTGGCGATCTGCGCCATCAGGATCCCCACCACCGCCGCAAGTGCCATGTTGAAGATCAGTGCCCAGTTGAACTGGTTGCCGCGGTGCATCAGTTCCAGGGCCCAGCAGCCCGTGTAACCCATGCTGAGGCCCTTGAGCAGCCCCAGGCTTCGCACCAGTACACCGGTGGTTAGCAGGGCAAGGCCCAGCACCACCCAGCTGGTGGAGATCTCATGCAACACCATGGCGGTGAGAATGCCTATCAAGGTACCGCCAACGATTTGGCCGATACTGCGAGCTGGGGTGAGGTCGTTCTCATTCACAAACATCACGGCCATCACCAGCGCCAGCCACAGCACATTGCTGCGGCCGGTCCAGAGCATGATTCCGATCGAGAGGCTGCTGGCCAGCCAGATCCGCAAACTGTTGCGCCAAAGAGGGCTCAGGGCGGGCAGGGCAAAGGCCATGGTGATGTTTCTCGGCTCAGGGTTGGCCCGGGGCGCTGCTGCTGAGCTGCGGCTGGGTGAGTTGCAATTGCGGCTGGATTGGCGCGTTGGAATCCCTGGGCATCGGCAGAAGCTCCTTCAACAGCTTGGCGTAGGTGATGTTCACGTTCACCGTGGCGTTGAGCCGTTGCACCAGGCTGTTGATTAAACGCTCCTGGGTATTAGAGAGATTGAGCTCGCTATCGAGGCCTGTGAGATAGCGCAGGCGCGCGTCGCGAAAGGCCTCAAGGGCTGCGGCCACGCCGCGGCGGGCTGAGCTGAGCTTGGCCAGGCTGGCTTCGTGGTTAAAGAAGGCCTGCTCGATCCGCAGGCGGATGTCGTTGCGCGTGGCGGCGTACTGCTGCGCAGCGGCCGCCTCCCGTTTGGCCAGGGCCCGCGCCTGGCCTGCGGTGTTGCCGGCATCAAACAGCAGCCAGGTGAAAGTGAGTCCCGCAGACCAGTCCCCACCGCTGGTGCTGGAGAGAGGCAGGGCGGTGGAGCCGCAGCAGCCCCCCCCAGCAAGGGCGAAGTTGCCCAGGCTGGTTTGGGAGCTGTTGCCACCGGCGCTGGCAAAAAGGGAAAGTTTCGGCAGCAAGCCTGCAGCGGTGGCCTGGCTTTGTTGGCTGAGGGCCGTGCGGGTGGCCAAGATCGCCTCCAGTTCGGGATTGCCCCGATAGGCCGCCAGCAGGCTGCTTTCCAGATCGAGCGGCCAGCGGGGCTGCACCACGATCGGGTCGCTGGGGCTGGGGATCACGCTGGCGGGCAGGTTGAGCAGCACCGCCAGCTGGCGGCGTGCCACCGCCCGGTCGGCCAGCGATTGGATCAGGGTTTCTTCATCGGAGGCCAGGATGGCGCGCCGCCGCAACACATTGAGCCTGGGCACTAGGCCGGCCTGTTTGAGGTCGAGGGTGTCCTGCAGGATCAATAGATCGTTGCGCAGGTTGGCGTCGTAAACGCGCACTAGTTGGTCGTTTTGCTGCAGCTGGTAGTAGGCCTCACTCACCTGCAGCTGCAGGCTGCGCAGCTGGTTGGCGTAGGTGTTGCGCTGCTGCTCCAGGCTGGCGCGCGCCGCGCGAACCGTTGGGGTGCGGGCGAAGTTGAGCAGGGCGTAGTTGAGCTGCAAGCCGCCTTCAATGCCCCATTCCCCGGAGGTGGCCGCCACGGAACCGCCGTTGGGCACATAGAAGGGGCCGGCGGTGGGGCTTCCGGTTTGGGCAGTGCTGGTGGATGGGGAGGTGGGGGTGAGCAGGCCGTTGCTATCAAACAGCTCGCCAAAGCCGAGGTTGTTGTTGGGTTTGTTGGAGGTGGTGCTGCTGCGGCTGCCCTCGTATCCACCATTGGCAAAGGCGCTGATCGTTGGCCAGTAGCTGCCCATGGCGGCCTGGAGGCTGGCCAAGGCGGCGGCCACCTGTTCCCGCTGGGCTTGCAGGCTTGGGCTGTTGGCAAAGGCGATCGCCAGGGCCTGCTCCAGGCTGAGGCTGGCGACGCCTTCGGCCTGGAGTTGCTGGGCAGTGGGCAGATCTAGGGGCGGAGCGGCCACGGCGTTGGCCGGTTGGATCGGGCCGTTGGCCGCTTGGTTGGCCTTAATTAGGTTGGCTGGCAACTGCGGCGTGGCGAGCACGTTGCCCACCGGGGGCTCGGGCTCAGTGGGGAGCAGCTGATCGAGCGCCCGCAGTTGCGCATCAAGCTTTTGCCAGCTGCGCTCTAGGAGCTGGGTGGTTTGGGATTGCAGCGGTTGGGCGGATAGCGGAGCCGGCAACACCTGAACCGGCAATAGCCCCGCCCACAACAGTGCCAGGGCGCGCTTACTGATTGCCACGGTGATGTTGATCAACGCCTTGGTAGCCGCAGCTTGATTGCTGCAGCCACTGAACTGGGCTGGGGGTGTTCGGCTGTAGAGGCGGCAGCAGGAAAATTAATTGGCGTTTTATTAGGCAAGGGCGATCCAATTGTTTTGGAAGCGTTCAATCGCTTGCAAAAGTTGATTGCAAACCATTGCCCTGCGCCCGCCACTACTTGCCAGCAGTGTATCCATCACCTTTGGGTTTTCGTATATCTGCTGTTCCGCTGTTTCAAGGGCAGAGCTCCATTGATGTGAATCTTGCTTAGTTAGGGGGTTTGGCCAGATATTTGCGTAACAGATCAATTGGTTTGCAATAAAACTGAGCACATCTAGTTCCACTTCAAGCAGATTTTGTAATTCAGGCCCATCCATTGGCAGCATCGGCAAGCGCAGCAGGGTGCGGTAGTAGCCAATCAGCTCAGTGAAAAATTGCTCTTCTAAATCCCAAAGGCGTAATAGCCTTTCGCCATTGCGATCGGCGCCAAGTTCCACTAATGCTGCAGGCCGTTGATTTTGCAACGCCATCAATTTACTTAAAAGCCCATCACGGCGCTGCCGTTTGATCTCTGCCTGCATATCTACGCCAATCTTTAAATGCTGAACTCTTTCCTGCAACGCCTCAGCAAAACCATTGAATAGGGCCTGGGAAAGCTTTTTATGTTCCGCTAAAGCGCGGCTTGGCCAAAAGGCATTGATTGCTATTAAAGACAACAAAACGCCGATCAAAGTAACTAGTAAGCGGATTGGAAGCCAACTATTAATTGAATTGGCATGCACGGTCCAGCCCATCACCACCACCAGCCCTGCCACCTTGTAGCCGGAGCGCAAACCCAATGAGCCACCAAATATTCTGGTGCAGGCAAGGCTTATGCCGATGCCAATCGGCATCGGCATCGAAGTTGCGATTGTGTTGTGGCCAATAAATAAAATTAAACTCCCCAAAATGGTGCCTTGAATTCTCTGTACTCCCAAGGTCCAGCTGTTGCCGAGGGTACCTGATAACACTGCTGCCACAGCCATTGGGGCATACATGGGATCAGGCAAGCCCAAGGTAATTGTTAGCCCGGCTGATAAACCTGCCGTGAGGGCAAGGCGCACTTCGCTCTGATTAAAAAGGCGATAATTAGGAACCATTAGGCTGATATTTCAGCGTTGCTCGCTAGTTGCAAGCTTTTGATGCTGCTAATTAGGCGGTGTAATTCATCTTCAACGGCAAGCAGCAGCAATGGGGGAATATTTGTTTGGCTTGCAACCTTGAGCAGCTGGCGGCGGTTTGTTGAATTTAGCTCAGTAACGTCAAGTTTTGTATTCAATGATTGGTGAAGTGTGTTTAGCCACGGGCCCTGTTCAAGGCCATCAAATGTTGCAGGAAGCCAGCTAATTAAGCGCAATAGCTGCATGCTGTGGTGATTAACCCGCTCCCAGAGAATGCACCTTTGGCGCCAATGCTTTCGCGTGGCTGCTCCATGGGGTCTACTGCGCAATTCATCGTTTACCAGTTGGCTGAGCTGGCCTATTAGCCTGGAGCCTTCTAGGGGCACTTGAGCTTCTGGGGCGGCTGCTGTTCCAAATAATAATTGTTGAATATTAAGCAGCCTTTTGCTAAGAAGCTGCCTTAATTTTAAATCAAGGCTATAAATTTCAGCTAGGCGATTAATTGGCCAGAGTAAATTACTAACTGCTATGGCCACCAGCACACCGATTAGGGTGTCGATGGTGCGATTGAGTATGTATAACCAATCTAGGGAGCTGTATTCAGCAACAAGGAATAACATTGAAAGCAAAACAACTCCAGTGGCAAGGCCCGCCTGCCAGCGGCACCAGCGCAAAATCGGCACCAGGATCAACAAGGAAACAGTTAGTGCTACCCAACCTTGGAGCACTGTGTGCACAACAAAACCCACTACGCCTGCGGCCACCGTGCCCAACATCCGACCGCGGGAGGCGGCAATCACCCTGGTTTCAGTTTCATCCATGCACATCACCACCGCCAAAAGCGGGTACCAAATGAAGCTCACTTGATCGGTGGCAAGAGCAATGCTGCCAGCGATGGCAGCAGCTACAAAATATTTAATTGCGTTTTTGAGAGCTTGCTGGTTCAGCTCAGCCGTCACCCCGCAACCCCCTACCGCGTAATTCCAAGTCCTCCTCCGGTTCCTGAAGGGTTTGGGTGTGATGGGTAGGTGCCGCTTCCACCTGGGCTTCCTTGCGTTTTGGCATGGCTTTCAATTTACGTTTTAAGGCCTCATCCATAGCAGCAACTGGTGTTTCATCATTGGAATTCTGGTGGGTATTAGGCATCAAAAATAGGGAGATACAAAAGCTTGATAATTCAATTATTAGGCCTTGGCTAGGCTTTGGTGCGTGTTGTTGTTCAAGCCATGGCCATTCCAGCCTCCCCCGCTTTAAGAATCGCCACGGCTGTTTTACTGCTGGTGGCTGGGGCCGCCTCAATTGTGTTCCCTTTCCTTTCAGCAGCGGCAGTTACCTTGGCCTTTGGGGCTGTGGCGGTGGCAGCTGGGGTTAGTCAACTACTGCGTTTGGGGGCAGCAGCTGATCTAAAAGCGCGCATTTTTCGTTTGGTGGCTTCACTGCTCTACGTGGTTGGCGGCCTATTTGTGTTGCTTTTCCCGGTTGATAGCACCTTCAGCATTACGCTTTTTCTAGGTGCTTTGCTAGTGGTGGAGGGGGTTATGGAATTAGCTGCCGCCGCCGCTGCAGCGGGGCCCGCCCGCAGTTTGGTGTTGCTAGATGGAATTATCACCTGCCTACTTGGTGGCATGGTGTTGGTGGAATGGCCCTCAGACACCCTTTGGGTGGTGGGCACACTTTTCGGTGTGGCGTTGTTGTTTTCCGCTTTCCGCCTATTTGTTAGTTCGGCGGAGGGGAGCCCACAAACCAATAGCTGATGTTGTTGCGGTAGCCAGCGGTGCCTGGCAGCCTTGATGGTATTAAAGGTTTGCCAGCAACAGCAGTGGCCAAACTTGCAAGTTCAATTGGATTTAGATCAGTTTTTAAATCCCCACCCAGCACTGAAATCAGCTGCGGTAATTGGGTGATCACCTGGGGTGATGCCAACTTTTTCAATAGGGCGCTAACCACTAATCTCTGCCGATCCATGCGGCCAAGATCGCCTTGTTCATCGTGGCGAAAGCGCAAAAATCCCTCCAGATCATTGCCCCTCAGGGTTTGCAGGCCAGGTTCAAGGGCAATAGCAAGGTTTTGGCGTGAGTCGTTGTAATACATCGTTTTAGGTACATTTATCTCCACCCCCCCAACGGCATCACCAAGCTTTCTGATTGCCTTTAAGTTGATTAAAATGTGGTGTTGTAAGGGGCGACCCAGAAGGTTTGAAACCTCTGTTTCCGCCTCTTGGATTCCACCTAAAGCAAATAATGCATTTGCTTTTATCTCACCATGAACGGCGGAATCGATAAAAGTATCGCGGGGAATTTGCATCAAATGCACCCCTTCCCGGGTGGGATGCAATGTGGCCATCACATCAGTTAACACCCCCGATTCATCTGTGCCAAGGATCAACACATCTTGGGGGGGCTGCAGCAGCAATTGTTGAATTGCAGCGCCAGGATCTAAACCCCTAAGCGCATTAAGGCTCGGCTCCAGCAGGAAGGCGCCAAAACCCAAGCCCCCTGCCATGGCAATGGCCAAGCTGAAAAAACCAAGTGATTTTTTTTGCGGCTGGGCAGCACCCCACTTAGGCACTTCTTAATCCTCTTTACCTTAATTTAAGCAAATTCAGCCCAACTTTTCCAGCCGGGCATAGGCCCTTGCCGCTGGCAATGCGGGTTCTAGTTGCATTGAGCTGAATGGTGGCAATGGTTTGCGCCTTAACCATGCCCCCCAGCGAAATTCATGGAAAGGGATCAGGGGTGCAGCTTCGATAATTCCTTCTTGCTTAAGCTTCCACACCAAGCTGCGGTAGGGATCATCCTCCAGCTCGGTGAGGTTTTTGGGCAGGGTGCTGGGGTGCTGAGGGCCCTGGCCTCTGCCGTTGTAGAGATACAGCCAACCTTTTTGCTGCAGTATTTGCAGCACCAGATCTGCCTCCACTTCTTGGAGCTCTAACACCACATAACCAAAGGCCGTAGCACTTGGATCAATCTCCAGCAGGCCGCGCAGCCGGTGATGGCGATCAAGCATCCAAAAGCCAGCTCCTGGGCTGTGCACCAAGGGAACGGGTTTGCCTTTTAGATATTTACGCCTTTCTTTAAGTGAATCAGTTGCAAAATCCTTGCGCCGATGTTGCACCTCCGCTAGGCCAACACACATTTGGGTTGGTTTTAAATCAGCAATTGCTATTTCTAGAAGTTTGCCTTCTTTTGGCGGTGGCGGCAGGGCATCAAAGGTTGGAAGCTGCAAGGTCATGGAGTTAGGGCAGGGATGGTGCTGTATTCCAAAGTGCAGCGGTAGCGCAGATCATCTCGCACTTGAAATGTTTCGCAGTTGCTGCTCGTGATAGTGGCTCCTGCGGGGATTTGAGCGCGGGCCCTTTCCTGGGCATTGCCTTGATCCCAGATTGATTCAGCGGTTACTGAATTAGCAAAGCAGGGATTACTAGTTGCCGCGAGGCAAACGCCTAGGGCAATAAAAAACCTGCGTGGCAAACGGATGGCCATGAACTTTCGTTGCGGCAGTTGGAAGCAAATCAGCACTACGGCGAATCAGCAAAAAATGCTGGCATTGTCAGCAAACTCAAACAAACCACTGGAGGTGGCGATGGCTTCGCGGGCTCCCCTGCCTTGGGTTCTCACCTGGGATGAAAATGGCGAACTGGAGATTCACGATCAGATGGATTTATTGCTGAGTGAACCGGTGTTGGAAAAAGCCTGCGACGTTCCCATTAACCATTTAAGCCTTAGCCCTTGGGCAAAATCCGAAAACGTCGGCTGGCTTCCAATTTGCAGCTTTCCCGAGCTGGATTCAAAGCTTCCCCATCTTGAAGCCGTTGAATCAAACAGCGGCAGGTAAAAACAGCCATGCCTTCAGGGGGCTGTTGGCCAGCCTGGGCAAAAGCGCTCTGGAAGCCAGCCATGCATAGGTTTTGGATGGCTGTTTCGGCCCGTAGGGCTTGGGGTAACCCAAGCCACAGGCTGATGCCTAAAACCAGCCTAAAAGCTGACATTACTGTGATGCTTTATACCAATTGATATAAAGCCATCCAAGCGCTTTTGTGTGCCTTTAGGGGGCAGGTGTTAATCAGCCCACTGCTAGGCGAGTTATCTGTAGTTCCTTTTGCATCACTTTCACCTGGCTAAGGGTACGCATTAACTCAGGCGGCATGCCTTTGGGTAGATCGATTGTGCTGTGGTCGTCGAAAATGTTGATGCGGCCAATCTTTTTGCCATCTAAGCCGGTTTCATTGGCAATGGCGCCAACAATATGGCCGGGTTTGATCCGATCACGCCAGCCCACCTCCACCCGGAAGCGTTCCATGTGGGATTCAGGGCTATCGCTGCCCCGGCCCCCTGGCCCCCGGCGTTCAGCCCGTTCGGGCCGTTCATTGCGACCCATACGCGTAACTGAATTTTGAACTTGGGGCACCACCAACAAGGGTTGATCGCCTTGGGAGAGCCTTAGGGCGGCAAGGGCTAGTTGCTCTGGGGTGGCTTCGGTTTCACGGCTGAGCCTTTGAATGATTTCAGCCATCAGTGCCACCTCCTGCTGGCGCTCGCTCGCTACGGGTTCAGTGAGCAGGCAGGTGAGTTTTTCCTGCAGTTGGTCTAGGCGCTGTTGATTGATTTCCGCATCGGAGGGCACCTCCATCGGTTCAATCGCACAACCAACGGCCCGCTCTAGCCCGTAGAGCAAACGGCGCTCCCTGGGGGAGAGAAACAGGATCGCGTCCCCTTCCCTGCCGGCGCGGCCGGTGCGACCAATGCGATGCACATAGGCTTCGCTGTCGAAGGGAACGTCGTAATTAACAACTAAACCAATGCGCTCCACATCAAGGCCCCGGGCTGCCACATCGGTGGCCACCAACACATCTACCTTGCCATCTTTTAAGCGTTCAATTGTGCGTTCCCGCAGGGATTGGGGAATATCGCCATTGAGTACAGCGCAGGCGGTGCCACTGGCTTCAAGGGCTTCAGCCACCACAACTGTTACCGCTTTTGTGCGGGCAAAAATAATTACACCACCGCGGCCGTGGGCCTCAAGCACCCTTTGCAGAGCAGGTAGTTTTTGATGATGGGGAACACTGATAAAACGTTGGCGAATGCGGCCGGCATCAGCTTGGCGGGTGCGAATGGTGATCTCAGCCGGTTGCTTTTGATGTTGTTGGCAAATCCGCCTGATTTCATTTGGCATGGTGGCAGAAAACAACACCACTTGCCGCTTAGTTGGTAATTGCTCCAGCACCCATTGCACATCGTCGATAAAACCCATGCGCAGCATTTCATCTGCTTCATCAAGCACCAGTGTTTCTAATTTGGAAACATCAAGGGTGCCCTGGCGCATGTGATCCATCACCCGGCCTGGGGTGCCAACTATTACCTGAACACCCCTACGCAACTTCTGGATTTGATCGCGAAAATCAGTGCCTCCGTAAAGAGCAAGCACATGAACCCCAGGGGTACATGAGGCATAGCGTTGAAAGGCTTCGCTTACTTGAATTGCAAGTTCACGGGTTGGCGCTAACACCAACACCTGAGGATGGCGCGCTTCGATATCTAGCCTGGCTAGCAGCGGTAGGGCAAAAGCAGCGGTTTTACCTGTGCCTGTTTGAGCTTGGCCCAGCAAATCCCTGCCGAGCATTAATTCGGGAATGGCAGCCGCCTGGATTGGTGATGGCTCCTGATAACCGCAGCGCTCTAGGGCCTCTAGAAGGTTTGCAGGCAAACCAAAACTGGCAAAACCAGAACTGGCAATAGCTGAATTTGATTCAGATGATTCGGAAGCTGGATCCTCAGGATTCAGTTCGCTAGGCAGGGGAAATTGAGGCGTAGTAGTCACGGTTGGATAGGGCGATTGTCGCCGTAGGTTGGCCTGAAATTCCTTGATTCAGGCCGGCAGAACCCACGTTTTGATCTGCCTTGCCCTATTCAGATGGACTTTCAACAACTGAAATATATCACCCGATGCTCCATGGCTGAGGCCCTACTTATCGGCCATAGTCATCGGCTAAACGTTCAATATCGGCTTCACTAAGAAGGTCCCCCCTTTGGATTTCAACAATCAACATCCCTTCAAACCCAGCTTCAGCTCGATGAATAGATCCACAGGGCACATCAAATGTGCTGCCAATTGGGGCTTCTAAATCTTGATCGTTAATGGTTACCGAGCCACCGCCAAGGGCCACATACCAATGCTCCTGGCGATGCTGATGACGTTGCAATGAAATGCGCTGATGTGGGGCAATCCACAATCTTTTTATTAGATAGCCCTCCCCCTCCGCCAAGGTTTCAAACCAGCCCCATGGGCGTTTAGTTATTGCCATTGCTTCAGCCATCGTCGTCGCCGATTGCCTGGCAAAAACGAGTGGCGATAGCTATTTGCTGGGCTGTGAGGCCAGGGGGATAGGGAAGTTGTTCATTCAGGGCGCCAGGGCCCAGCAGCCATTCATCAATGCCAAGCTGGGTGCGCATGCAATCGCGATACATCGCTGGTGGGGTTGGGGTTAGGGGAACGCCGATAAAAGGTGGTATTTCCAATGCATTAATTAGGGAATGCTCCAACACTGCTTCTAAAAGTGCAAATTCAGCAGTTTTGTTATGGAACTGAAAAAAGTAGATCGGCCCGATCTTGGGCGCGGGTTAGGGCTGTGTAGAGCAACCTGGGATCCAGCCCCTCGGCTTCATTGATCACAACTATCACCTGCTTAGCTTGGCTGCCTTGGCTTTTATGCACTGTGATCGCAAGGGCCGGTTCCACGCCAACAAGCAATTCCAAGGGGATGCGCTGGGCGCCATCACCGCTGGCGATAACCGCCACTTTTCGGCCCCTTTCATCGCTGCGAATTAAGCCCAAATCACCATTTGATAGGCCTTTTTCATTGTTATTGCGGTTGATTAAAACTGGGGTTCCCACGGGCCAAGCCAAGGGATTATTTCGATCTAAGCCAAGCCAGCGTTCATTTAATTGATCCACCCCATGGCGGCCCTTTCGCCGCGGCGCCAATAACATTAATTCCAGAAGCGTGTTGAGGGCTTCTTGATCTGAATAGTGCTTATTTTCAGCTGCTATTAATAGTTGCTTGCGGTGCAGATTTAAGCGTTCAGTTAATTCTATGGGCCAACCCAGATTTAAATTGTAGAAACCTAAATTGCCTGTTTCTGGCAGCTGCTGCAATTGTGTGGCCAAATCGATGGGCCCCTTGCGCAGCTGCTGAACAAATTCCCCAAGGGCAGTGGTTTGATTGAAGCGATGGGAGCCTTTTAATTCGATTAAGCATTGCGGTGCCTCTGCCGCCAGCTTTGCTTTCAAGGGAGCGAGCACACCGGCCCCGGATATCGGTGGCAGCTGGCCAGGATCCCCCAATAAAAACAGCTTCACCCCAGGGGGTAATGCCGCCAATAGGGCCTCCAGCAGCATTATTTCCACCATTGAAAATTCATCAACAACAACGCTGCTTAACTCCAGCAACCGTTGTGGTCCCCGGCGAAATCGGCCATCACCACTGGCCTCAAGCCAGCGGTGAATGGTGCCGCATTGCATCCCCTCGGGCATTGGCGCCATCGCCTCCCTCAAGCGGGCGGCTGCCTTGCCAGTGGGGGCCATTAGGGCCGTTGGCTGATTTATCTCCCCCAGTAGTTTTCGCACCAGGCTGGTTTTACCGCTGCCGGCCCCACCTGTTACCAAAAGTCCGTTGTGGGATTTGAGCAGATCAACAAGTTGCGCAAGCACCTTTTGTTGCTGTTTGAACCCCTTAGCCGTCCAGAGCTTTAACGGTTCATCTGGTTTTTTATCCAGCACCAGTGGCAGAGCTGCTAGGGCGCTGATCAGTTCATCTGGTAACTGGCTTTCAGCCAATTCAAGCGGTTCTTTACCTTGGCCAAGATTGCTAAAAAACAATTCCAGCAATGGCTTTAAGGCCTCTGCCTGGCTTTGCACGCTGGCTGGCGCAAGGGCCAATAGGCGGGTGGCACTCATGGATTAGTAAGCCAGGCGCTTTCACCATTGCGGGTGAACAACATCAAGGCGTGAACGGGGCAGGGTTCGGATTTGGTTAAACCAAGCCGCAGCCGCAGCCATTGCTCTATGGCGTGGCGATAGAGCTGGGCCTGCAGCCAATAATCCTTATCTGCCATCAGTTTTGCCACAGGTTGGCTGAGCCGATTTGTTTTCCAATCCAGCACCACCCATTGCAGATCTCCATTGGCAGCTGGTGCCCGGAACACCAAATCGATCACCCCATTTAAAAAACCGGCCCTGGCTTGGGGTAGGCGTTGTTTAAGCCGTTCTTTTGCATAGGAGCAAACCAATGGATTGGGGTGTTTTGCGAGTTGACTTAGGGCCTCACCCAATACATCTAGGGGCGGGCCGTTTTCAAAGCCACTCAGGGGTAAATCAAAGGGCAATTCCCGCAAACTGTTTTGGCGTTCAATTTGATTAAGGCGCAACTGGCCCAGGGGTCCCCCGAGGGACCTCTGCATGAGTTCTTGCAGGGCTGGCCTTAGCTCCGCGGCCAAGTGTGGTTCAAAGCCAGAACGGGCAACGGCATCAACAAGAATTTTTTGGACCTCTGGTGCAGCTAAATCAGCGCTGAAATCAAGCTGCTCCAGCACCCCATGCACAAGGGTGCCAAAGGCAGCACCAGCTGGAAGGCTGCTCCATAGGGGGCTTTCTGAGCTGCCGGCCCCATCACCTGCTGGGCTGTTATCTGGATCAAAGCCCTCTTCTTCCCTGCTGTAATCAGAGGCAACTTGGTTTTGTTCCACCAAGCGGCTGTAGCTCCACCTGCCCCAGGGGGCAAGGTTTGGCCGTGGCAGCGATGCTTTGACCTGGCTGGCAGGAGCCGGGGACAGCAGGCTTGGGATTGCAATGGTTGGCTGGCTTCCTTGGCTGGGCTGCGGCTCCACCAGTTCAAATTGGATGCCTAATTCAAGGCAGCGGCGTTGCACCTGTTGTTGCAATTGGGGGTTTTCCTTGATGGCTGTTGCTATGGCCTCCCATGGCTGCTGGGCCCTGGGCCTGCGCAGTTCGCGATGGAGTAACCATGCGGGCAAGCTGGTGGCGCTATCGCGCACCCGACCCCAATCAAGGCTCAGTTGATGGCAGGCGCGGGTAATACCCACATAGCCGAGGCGTAACCCCTCCTGCCAGGCCTCCAGTTCTGCCGTTTCGCGCCTTTCCAGCCTTGGGGAACTTCCATCACAACGGTTTAATTCCAAGATGCGTTTTTGGCTGGCTTGATCCCAGCCCCTAAATGGTTCCTCCGCCTTTGGCCCCCCGGAACCACGCCAAAGGGTGGGACACCAAACCAAAGGAAATTCCAAACCTTTGCTGGCATGAAGGGTGCTGATGCAAACCATCTCCCCAGCAGCCACCAACCGTTGCTGGCTGCTGTTGGAGCCTTCCGCACTGCAGCGTTTTTGCGCTAGCCAGAGGCCAAGGCGGGCGGGGGAGGGGCGTCCTTGGGTTTGCCAGTTTTCTTGCAGCAGTTCGCCAAGCTGAAGCAAATCGCTCACCCGTTGGGCACCACCAAGGCAAGCATTGAGGCGGGCTATGCCAGGGCCGGTGGCAATTAGCAGCTCCAGGGCCGGTAGGGGGCCAAGTTGCTGGTAGCGCTGCTCAGCTCTGCTGATTTTTTGCAGCCATGAACCATGTTCAAAGTCGTCCCAGGTTGAAACTTCCCCGGCGTTAAATCCCCCTAAAGGTGATAAGGCAAGGGCGAGGGCGGGCGGTTTGCGGCCATCTGCCGCAAGGGCGCTTAGGGCAAGGGCAACACTGCCAGCTTCCGCCGTAGCCCAGATATTGCCACCCCTGCCGATGCGAGCTGGTATGCCACGGCTGAGCAATTCCCGTTGAATTGCCAGCGCTTCTGTATTACGGCTCACCAAAACGGCCAGATCGCCTGGATTGATTGGCCGCCAGCTATTGCCCGACAGTTTTTCTAAACCTTGAGCAAGGCAATTTTGCAAGTCGCTGGCCACACTGGCTGCCAGGGTGCGGCTCAGGTTGGTTGTGGCTGTGGGCTTATCGCCGCTGGTGATCCAGCGCAACCGCACTGGAGGCACAGGGGCTTTGCTGTTGCCATATCGCAACCGAAAGGAGGGAGTGTTTGGGGGTGCCTGAACTGGGTGGTAAGGAATTTCGGCACTTCCAAATGCTTCGCCTTCGCTAAATAATCGGTTGAGCACATCAAGTAGTTGGGGATCACTGCGGCGATTGGTGTTGAGGCCCGCCCGCCTGCGGTTATTGCCACTGGTGGCAAGGCGATAGGTGCGGATGTCGCCACCACGAAAGCGGTAGATGGCTTGTTTGGGATCACCGATCAGGGTGATTGGTAAATTTCCTGCAAATAAAGAATCAAACAAACGCCATTGAATTGGATCCGTATCTTGAAATTCATCGATTAAGCAGCATTTATATTTACGCTGGGCCCAGGTTTTAAGAGCGATTAATTGATCTGGCTCTAGTTTTGCAGGATCAACCCGCTCGAGTAGATCGGAGAAACTGAGGACGTTTTGAGCCAACCTTTGGCCGCTGGCCTGCTCTTTTATTTGCAGGCAGAATTGCTGAAGTAGTTGTTCAATTGGTTGATAACAGAGTTGATCGGCCAGGTGATGGAGCCCCGCTGTTGGTGCCTGGCTGGGGTCGGCCAGCACCAAACGCAGGCGATTGGTGGCGAAGGCTTGGCATAGATGGCGATAGGTTTTTGCATTGTGAGGCGAGGGATTTAAAAAAAACTGCTGCCTTGCTATTTCCAGCCGACTTGGCAATTCAGTTAGCCTGGTTTTAGGAATTATTTTTACGGGAGTTTCGTTGCCTTTGCCTTTACATAGGGCAACCAACGCGGCTGCAGTTTCATCGCCTTGGCTTGCTAGGGCATTGTGAAAGCGCTGCTCTAGATCTGCCCACAGTTGCTCGGGATCAGTTGCATATTTGGGATTGGCTATTTGCATATCGCGGTCGTCGTCTATCAATTGGGCTAGCTTTAAAAGTTGATCTGCCCTTAGATCAGCGTGGCTATGCACCCATGCCTGCCAGGGGCTTGAACTTGGCGATAGCTTGCAGCGGCGCCAATGGGTAACAAGATTAAATAGCAATTCCTGGTTGTTTTCTTGTAATCCCACCATCGGATCAATGGCCAGCAAGGGCCCGTTGGCGCGAATAAGGGTTTTGATGAAGCCATGGATGGTGTGGATTGGGGCTAAATCCACTTGATCTAATGCTTTTAATAGCCTTAGCAGTGGTTCATAGGGATCGGAACTTGAATGCCAGCTAGCGATTAAAGGGGCAAGGGTTTCATCTAGGGCGGGGCTATTTTCCGCCTGTTGGCCGATGGCCATCGCCAATGCGGTGGCGGCCAAGTTCAAGCGATCACGAATCCGCCTGCGAATTTCTGCCGCCGCCGCCCTGGTGAAAGTAACCACCAGGATTGATTCAACAGGCAACCCTTGTTCTGCAATTAAGCGCAATACCCGGTGGCTGAGGGCATAGGTTTTACCCGTGCCGGCGCTGGCCTCAATCACCTCGGTGCCAGAGGGTAGAGCTCCATTTAAATCAAGGTTAGTCATGATATTTTGGAAGCTGCTAATGCTTCATCAAGCGGTATCAAAATCTGCTCAGCTAGGCTCAAACAATCAGCCTGATCCCACCAACTAAATAAATTTGGTGCCTCACCACCATTTAATTGAATGATTGAATCTGGCCATTGATAATTATCTAATTGATTCCAATTCGCTTCTGGATTTAGCCGGTAGTTAAGCAGCAACCAACTGGCTTCTGGTTCAAATGGCAAGGGCCGATTTAGGCCTTCTTGATGTAATTTAAGCAGTAGAGCTAGGTGTGTGTTGGCTGTTGCAGAATCGATGGGATCAAGGCATAGGCTGATTAGTTCTTCCTGTTCACCGCTTGCTTTTGGGCCAATTAAATAGGTGGGGCGTGGTTCAGTTTGATTGGCATCCAAATGGGCAATCCAAGCTTGCAGCTTGCGTTTTGCGTTTAAAACACCGCTGCTGATAATGCGTTGTGAGTTTGGCTGGCTTTGCTGCAGTTGCTGATCAATTTGCAGTAGGGCAAGGCTGCGCTGGCGAAGGTTGGCGCTAACCACCTGGGCGGCCGGGCCTGAGGGCAGTTTGCCCCGGCGCTCTAGGGCCCCCTGTTGCTGTTGCCAGGCAGCTGGGCTTAGCCCATCAACCCCTAGGGGCAGCATTTGTTCGCCTATTTGCCAGCGATGCAAACCATCTAGTTCTGTTTCCTCTGGATCCCAGGCTTGCTCTGGTTTGCGTTGCAGTTGGATGCCATGGGCCCGCAGGAATGCCCGGGCCGGATCGCGAAAAAATAGTTGTAGTTCGCTTAGATCGCTGCTGGCTGTTTCAGTGGCTGGCCAATCCAAATTGGCAGGCCATAGGGCTTCAAGCCCATTGATGGGGGCTACTGGCAGGGGCCGCAGCGGTGGGGCGCGGCGCACCAATAGATCTTTGATCGCTGTGCCATCACTGCAGCGGTATTGAGTTGTTAAGCAGCTGATTAAATCGGCCAGGGGACCCGCTGGGTTTTGTTCTTCCCCCGTGCGTGGATCAGTGCCCGTGTAGGTGGCAATCCAGTGGTGGCGGCAGGCCTGCAAGGTTTCGAGCAGGATTGCTCGATCCTCCTGGCGGCGGCTGCGATCGCCCCGCCAGGGGTTGCGCGCCATCAGGTTGTAGTTAGCGAAATTGTCTTGGCGGGGCAGCCGTTCTTCATCCATGCCCAGCAGCACCACCACCCGATGGGGAATGGAGCGCATCGGCTCAAGGGCGCTGAGGGTAACGGCACCACTTACATGGCCATAACGGCCTTGCTCTTGGGCTTCTGCCTCCTCCAGCAGTAAAACCACTGCCTCCCGCTCAAGCAGGGGCGCATTTGCGGGGGCAGTGCGCAATGGTTTGAGCAATTCATAAAGTTCAGGTGCCTGCCAGCCATTGAGGCCAGCGCTGTTGCTGAGCCCTTGCACGGCCTCGGCTAGGGCTTCTGCCCAGGCCCCTGGAGTAAGGGGTTTTTCGAGGCGCTGTAGGAAATCAAATAGGGTTTCGCAGGCCTTGATTAGTGCCTGCACTAAAGCGGCTGTTAAAAGCGGATCGCCGTGGGCAGCTATGCCTTGCCATTCGCCGAGGGCTGCAGCTTCAGCGGGAAATGGATCCTCTATTAGTAGGCCCAGCAGCAGGCGATCTAGGCCCCATTGCCAACTGTTTTCGCCGCCAGCGGGATAACCCCACTGCTGGCGATGGCTGCCATCTTTTCCCCAGGTGATTCCAACCGCTTGGATTAGGTGCAGCCATTGGTGATGTTCTAAATCGATAAGTTGCATTGCTTGCGCCACCGGTGGCAGCAGCAATAAATCCAGCACCGCTTCCCTTTCGTAGCGGCTGCCGGCAAGAGCTAGCAGTTGGAATAGGAGATTGATTTGGGGATTGCGTTGCCTGAGGGTGCGATCGGTAACGCGAATTGGCAGGTGGCGGGGGTTGCTGCTGCCGCCTGGTTGCTCAAAGGTGGCGAGCACTAAGGGGGCAAAACAGGCCACATCCGTTGTTAGCAGCAACACCTGGCGCGGTTGCAGGCTGGGGTCGCGGGCCATTAAGGCAAGCACTGCTTCGTGGGCTTCCTCCACCTGACGGCGATCGCCGTGGCAGTGGATTACCTGGAGGTTTAGCTGCTCTGCTTTTAGCTCTAGGGGATTGCCTTTTAAGCCGGTTGCTAGATCGTGTTTGAGTTGATCTAAGAGCGTTGCCCCCTCCTTAAGGGGTGGGCTTGGCAAGGAATGCCGTTGGAACTTTTCCTCAAGGTTGGTGGAAATAAGTTCCAGTTGCCAATCAAAATCCCGCAGGGTGCGCCCGAGGTTTGCCAGCAGGGGATGCCCTTTGTAAAGAAGCATTGTTTCCAGCTGTTCCACCGCACTGGTTTCGTTGTTGATCGGAGGGGGCATGGCACCCCAAGGGGCGTTGCAGGGGCTCAGCAGGTAGAGCACCACATCCCGCCGGCCGCTGGCGGCAATGGTTGCGAGCAATTGCCAAAAAGCGGGGGCCAGGCTGGAGAGGCCAAACACATGCAGCGGACCCTCTTGCTGCCATTGCTTAAACAGCTCTTCTGCCTTGGCTAAGCGTTGCGGCGCATGCAGTAGGCGTTCACTGGGGTGATCAAAGCCGAGGGCCTTGGCTTTGTTTTGCAAGTTGCGCAGCAGTTGCGCTTGCCAGAGTTCGCTTGCCTCGAGCGGTTTGGCATCGAAATCAAGGTTTTCCGCTGCTAGCCAGCGGCGAATTGCCGCTGGGCGATAGAGGCCGTATTGATCAAGGGTGTCGCTTAATTGCAACAGGAATTGCAATTGCTGCCGGTTTAGCTGTGAATTGTTTGGCCAGTGCTGGCTACCTGGGATCTGGGGGAGCATTTGGGCCAGGTGCCAGCGCAGCTGTTCTGGTTCCCACGGATCAGGGTTATCACTGGGCTGCGCTGCTAGTTGCCGCACCAGATTGCGCAGGTATCGGCCACCAAAATCAAAATCGATGCCAGCGCAAATTCCCAGCTGTTCACTTAAGGCAAGGGCCAGCCAACGCCCCATGGCATTGGTGCTAACCAACACCTTTTGCACGGCAAAGGGATCCTCGGGGGTATTTGCCAGCAGCTGTTCAGCCAGGGCAGCAGCCAGGGTTTCAATGCTGTTGCTTTGGATTAAACGGAACAAAACCGGGTGGCAAGGAAGCGATCTTCAGCTTTTTTCAAGGTATTTTCGCTTAAGAAAGCACCCATCCAAGTTGAATTCCTGACACAATTTTGCATTAACGAATCAATTTTCAACGCCGTGACCACCGATCTCCAATGGAGGGAGAACGGAGAGCTTCATCCCGATGAGCTTGAACGCCTCCAACAGCTGCTTTCAAACCAAATCCAGGGCCAAAGCCTGGAATTTCAAGCCCTTGATGGGGAGCTCAACCCTCACTTGCAAGGGGATCGGGAATTGCTTTGCTCGGCGCTTCAAACTCGCCCTTGAGCACGAATTCCAAGCGTAGTTTCATGAAATCAATGAAACTGCGATCGGTTGATATCACTGCAGCTGCTGGCCTTGGTACGGCAGCTGTTGTTTTTGTAAGTTCAGCTGCATTTAAAAAACTGGGCCTGCGCACCAGCCAGAAATCAATCTCTTTGGAATTTTCGGCGTAGTTGCGGCGCCGTTCTGTAAGCACCTCCGCCAGGGGTTCCTCTTCTGTAAGGAAATTTTCACTGGCTGCTACGTAGTAATAGGTGGCCATTAGCAAAAAGTGTTGTTCGGCCCTGGATTCTGCTCCAGGGGGCGGGGGTTAAGCACAAGCGCCTTCATTTGACGCACCGCCTGCTCGAGGCCCACGGCAAGGGCCCTTGCGATAATTGTGTGGCCGATATTTAGCTCCTCAATCCCTGGGATTGCAGCCACAGGCTCAACATTTTGGTAGGTGAGCCCGTGGCCCGCATTCACCCGTAAACCCATTTCACGGCAGTGCTGGGTGGCTTCAATCAATTTGGCTAATTCTTGGGCTTGTTTTGTGCCCCATGGGGCATCGGCGTAGGAACCGGTGTGCAGTTCCACCCAAAGGGCACCGCTGGCATGGCAGGCCTGCAATTGCTTGGCATCTGCATCCACAAACAAACTCACGGGGATGCCAGCCCCCTGGAGCCCACTAATGCATTGCTGCAGTTGGCTGCCCATGGCAACCACATCCAAGCCCCCCTCAGTTGTTACCTCCTCGCGCCGCTCCGGCACAAGGGTCACCATGGCTGGCTTGAGCCTTAGGGCGATCGCCTGCATTTCGGCGGTAGCGGCCATCTCCAAATTGAGGCGACTGCGCAGGGTGGCCCGCAACAGCTCCACGTCGGTGTCTTGAATGTGTCTGCGGTCTTCCCTTAGGTGCACGGTGATGCCATCGGCGCCACCAAGTTCCGCAAGCAAAGCAAGGGTTACGGGGTTTGGTTCCACCGTGCGGCGGGCTTGGCGCACGGTGGCGATGTGATCGATATTTACGCCGAGGCTGGCCATCGCAAATGCTGTCCAGGGATTGATCTTAGGAACCGCTTGGCTGGATATGGTTTGGCGATGGCCGATCCAATCCGCAGTGAAGTGGCCCCTTGGCTTGCGCCAGTGGCGATGTGGGCTACCCAAGACCTCGCTTTACGTTGTTATTTCAAATCCACCAAAGTGCTCGGCATTGAGCACTTACCCCGCAGGGGACCGGTGCTGCTTGCCCCCACCCATCGCTCCCGCTGGGATGCCTTGATGTTGCCGATGGCTGCAGGCCGCCGCATTCACGGCAGGGATTGTCGCTTCATGGTTACAACAACAGAGATGGAGGGTTTGCAGGGTTGGTTTTTAGAACGCTTGGGTTGTTTTGCCATCGACCAAAGCAAACCAGGCACCAGCAGCTTGAGGTTTGCCTTGGATCTATTAGGCCAGGGGGAACAGGTGGTGGTGTTCCCGGAGGGCACAATTCGCCGCGATCAAAGGGAATTGAACCTGGAGCCGGGGTTGCCACGCCTAGCCAGCTTGGCCCAGCTCAAAGGTTTACGGGTACCTGTGGTGCCAGTGGGTTTGGCCTATAGCCACCCCATTCCGCGCTGGTGGGATCGAGCTGCCCTTTGTTTTGGGGCGCCCCTGTTGCTTAATGGAACGGGTAAAACGGCTGCTGCGGAGTTGGAAGAGCGGCTTGCCAAGCAAATGCGTTCAGCTGAGGAAGCGGCCCGTGCCTGGGTGGGTAATTCCTAAATCAGCAAATACAGTTGTTTGATATCAAATCACCATAGGGTTTATGCGCCGATTGTTGCTGCTCTCAAGCCTTGCCATCGGCTTGGTGATTCCTTTTACACCAGTTGTTTGCTTTGCCCAAGCAAATGCGTCTCAAACAAACGACGGTTTCAACCTCAGCTCCGTTGATGCCCTGCTTGCTAAGGGCGATCGGGAAGCAGCGAGCGGCAACTTAACTGAAGCGGTGAAGTCTTACGACAAGGCCCGTAATGCTTCCCGGTCTTTGTTGTCTTTTTATCGGGATTTGGGCGGCGCCTTCCGCGGCCTTGATGCCCGCATACCAAGGGATATGGACCAAAAGGGTCGTGAATCGATTGAAAAGTTAGCCCAGGCCAACTTGCGTTTAGCGGCTGTTTATAGGCGTCAAAACCAATCGGAAGTGGCCGTACCCCTGCTGGTGGAAGTGGTGAAATTGATGACCCCCAGCACTGCTGATGGGCGTAAGGCCTATCAGCAACTGGTTGAGGTGGGTTTTGTTTCTACCCCCTACGCTGCACCTGCAGCAGCTGCTACCAACTGATCTAAATGGTTCAACCAAATGCTGTGGCAGCCGCTATCAGCCAGGTGCTGCCCGGTGCCCAAGTGGAAGTGGAAGACCTCACCGGTGGCGGCGACCACCTCCAGGTGAAGGTGTTATGGGAGGGCTTTAGGGATCTATCGCGGGTGAAACAACACCAGCTGGTTTATGGCGCCTTGCGCAGTGAACTGGCCAGCGAGGCGATCCATGCCCTTGCCTTAACAACTGCCTGCCCCTCCTAGGGTTCAACAAGATCGCTTATTTCTGCAATTCCCATGGATGCTTCACTCAAAAGCCGAATTGAAAGCTTGATTACAGCAAGCCCTGTGCTGCTGTTTATGAAGGGCAATAAATTGATGCCCCAATGCGGTTTCTCCAATAATGCCGTTCAAATTTTTAATGCCCTAGGGGTGCCATTTGATACGTTTGACGTATTAAGCGACCAGGAAATCCGCCAAGGGATCAAGGAATATTCGGAGTGGCCCACTATTCCCCAAATTTATGTAAAGGGTGAATTCCTAGGTGGATCAGACATCCTGATCGAGCTTTACAACTCCGGGGAGTTGAAAGAAAAGCTGGCGATCGCCCTTGCTTCCTAACGCCGTTCGGTTTCATACAAGCGGCTGGGGTCGCCATCGGGGCCCACAAAACTGGATGGATCGTGAATCCAACGATCCACCAGTTCTTCAAATCGCCTTTGGCTCAAGGGATCTAGCTGTTGTGTGCGCCTGAGGGCATGGCAATAACCATCGGCATAAAGCCGCAGTTCAGAGGGGCCGCTGTATCGCAACGCCATCTCTTGCATGGCATCACAGAGGCTTTGGAAATGACGAATGGCGTCGGGGTGTTGCAGCGCGGTCATGGGGGGACAGCTGGTAAGGCATCGCCTTTAGCCAGCAAAGCGGATCATCCCAGTTACGGTAGAGGGCCCAGCTAACTCATTGGTGGAACCCCCAGGCCAGTACCGCATCCTTGTGGTGGATCCACACCCCACCTTGCGGATGGTGCTTGCCCAGCGATTGCGCCAAGACGGCCACATGGCCGCTGCTGTGGGTAGTGCCACTGAGGCCCTTGAGGTTTGCATCCAAGAGCAACCTGAGCTGCTTGTGAGCGCTGAGCTGCTCGAAGAAACCACCGCTTTAAAACTGGCAGCCCAGCTGCGTTGTCCCGTGATGGTGCTCACGGCCCGCACGGGGGCAGAAGCGGTGGTGTCTTTGCTTGATGGCGGTGCGGAAGATGTGTTGCGTAAACCATTTGGCCTGGAGGAACTGGCCGCCCGCTGCCGCAAATTATTGGGCCGCAGCAGTGGCCTGCAGGAAAAAGTAAGTGTTGGCCCCCTAGCTGTGCATCTGTTGTTGCGGCAGGTAACCCTGCGGGATCAACCGGTGGAATTAAGCCCGCGGGAATTTGCCTTGCTCTGCGCTTTGATGATGCCCCCCGGCCATGTGCGTAGCCGCCAGGAGCTGCTCACCATGGCCTGGCCTCCCTTTAGCGGTGGCCCCCGCTCCGTAGACACACAAGTGCTCACCTTGCGGCGCAAGTTGGAGCAGGCTGGTTTAGGAGAAGGCGGTGGTATTGAAACCGTGAGGCAACAGGGCTACCGCTTTAGCTTGGATAATTTGCCCGATAAGGATTCAACCGTTGATGCCACCCCCCAAGACCAGCTGCCAACTCAAACCTTGGAACCAGGCACTGAGCAACTCAGCGGCAAGCAACAAAGCACTTAAAACAGCTAACAATTGATAGGTCCAGGGCGGTGTTAGCCGCTGCACGGAGCTGGTGTTTATACCAGTGGCCTGCTGCAAATTAGCCAGCAGTTCCGGAAAATTTGCCACCCGTTGTGGTAATAAAAAAGAAGCATCTTTTGTGCGTAGGTAATACACACGGCCCGCCTGGCTTGTGGCAACAGGTAGCAGGGCCTTGATATCAGCTAGTGGTAGCTGCCAGCCGCGGCGCATAAACCAACGGCACCAGCTGGGATAACTAACTTTTAAACTGTTGGAATCCAGCTGTACCTCTTCACTAACGAGGGCTAATACCAGCAAAAAGCCAAGCAGGGTACCTGCCAATAGCCAATATTTGATTGCGATTGGAGCAAGCACGGGTAGGGGTAACACCAGTGCTAAATACAAAATCAGCAATGTGTACTTAATCAGTGGAGCCATCGGATAGGTGCTCATTTATTTATGCAGGTAGGGCCCATGGATTGATGCCTAAATCAGCGCCGATGCGATGGGCACAGGCAAATCCACTAAAGGCCACGGCATTAAGCCCTTGGCCTGGAAAACAGGAATCTCCAACGCAATAGAGGCCATTGATGCCGGTGCGATTAAAGGGCATCGGTAACAAGCCGGGTAATCGCATGGCTGGAATTGGCCCGTAGCTGCCCTGGTGGCGGCCAAGGAAACGGCGATGGCTGCGGGGAGTGCCCACCTCTCGGTGGCTTATCCCATTTGTGAGGCCGGGCAGTAGTGCCTCTAGGCGTTTGATTAATTGATTGGCATCCGCTGCTTTTTTTGCTTTGTAAAGGGAGGGCGATAGGCCTTGCCAATGCTCCATGGAGCTGGGCGTAAAGCAGTGCAGGATATGTTTACCAGCCGGCGCCAAGTGGGGATCCAAAAGGGTTGGCATAGACACAAAAACAACACCCTGTTCCGCCTCAAGCTGTTGCCAATCTTCGAGTAATAAGTGGTGGCAATGGAAACCAGGCGGCACCACTGCAGCATCAATGCCTAAATGAAGCGAAAGGAAAGATGGCGATGGCTTATAGCGTTTTCGCCAAGTATTTTCTGCTTTTGGGCTGTGGGCTGAATCAATTAAATCACCAAAAGTATCCCAGCGGGTGGCATTACTTACCACTTTGCGGCTGCGGATTTGCTCCCCATTCGCTAGTTGCACGCCAACTGCTATGCCATCTTCTAGCAACACCTTCGTTACCCTGGTTTTGTAGCGAATTTGGCCGCCATGGCGTTCTAAGCCGCTAACTAATTTTTCTGCAATCACCCCAACACCACCTTTGGGATAGTTGATGCCACCGGCATGGCGATCAGAAAACACCATGCCTGCATTTATCATCGGCGTTCGATCTGCGGGCATCACACTCCAGCAGAAACATTCCATATCAATAAATTTGAGCAGCTCTGGATCATTGATATGTTTCCGCGCCACATCACCCACATTTATGGGCAGCCAGCGGGCAAGGCCAAGGCAGGCTAGTGGTGCCTTAAAAAACACCTTAGCTAGATAGGCGGGATCTTCAAGTGATAACAATGGCATTGCATCAAGGCAGTTAAATACCTGCCAGCAAGCATTATAAAATGCGCGTATTCCATTTTCTTCTTTAGGAAATTTAGCTATCAAAGTTGATATAAAGTTTTCATAGTTGCGATCAACTGCAACTGATAAGTTGTTTGGCAGATGATATTCAAGCTGGGCTGGATCGGCGATGGTTTCGCAATGTTCACCCACATCAGCAAGGGCGCGGGTGAGCAGGTTGGTGTGGCCTTTTTCACCAAAACCAAAAATCATCGAGGCACCCACGTCAAAGGTGTAGCCAGCCCGTTTGAAGCTGCCACCCGATCCACCGGGTATCAAATAACGCTCCAGCACAAGCACCTTGGCGCCTTTTGCCGCCAGTTGGCTAGCGGTTACGAGGCCGCCGATGCCGGCACCAACCACGATTACATCCCAATGGGGGCTGCTGCTGTTCACCTTGGCTGCGGAGCTATTAAAAGCGACCCTAGGGGGTTGGTGGCGCTTGTTAGATCAGCAAGAGCTCGATCGCGATAGGCGCCATAGCGTTCCCGTTTATCGCGAATGCGAGTATTTAATTCTGGCAAGAGGCCGAAATTAGGGGGCATCGGTTGAAATTTAGCTGTGGGTGCTTCTGCGATGAAATGGGTTAGTGCACCGATCATGCTGGTGGCTGGCAGTGAAATAGCTTCCATTCCTAGGGCTAGCCGTGCGGCATTTGTGCCTGCTAACCAACCGCCTGCCACCGCTGCTGCATAACCTTCAGTGCCAGTGATTTGGCCTGCCGCCAATAAATTTGGCCGTTGGCGAAATTGCAGGCTGGCTTCTAATAATTGGGGTGATTCAAGGAAGGTGTTGCGATGCATCACGCCAAATCGCACAAATTCGGCGTTCTCAAGCCCTGGGATTAAGCGCAATACCCGTTTCTGTTCCGGCCATTTGAGGTTGGTTTGGAAGCCAACTAAATTCCAGAGGCGGCCATCTTTATCTTCCTGACGCAGCTGCACCACCGCATAGGCCCGTTTTGCCCGGCGCACATCTTTATCGTTCACATCACCCCAACGGGGATCCCAAAGGCCGATTGGTTTTAGGGGGCCATAGCGCATGGTGTCTTCCCCGCGGCGCGCTAATTCCTCGATCGGTAGGCAGCCCTCAAAGTAGTTGGCACTTTCTTTCTCAAAATCCTTAAGTTCCGCCTGCTCTGCCTCAAGTAACGCCTGGCGGAAATGCAGGAATTGCTCTTTATCCATGGGGCAATTGATGTAATCAGCATCGCCTTTGTCGTAGCGGGAGGCGCGAAATGCCTTGTTTAGATCAATGCTTTCCCCTGCCACAATCGGGCTAGCGGCATCAAAGAAATGGCACTCATCCCTTCCGGTGAAGCTGCGTAGCGATTCAGCTAAGGGTTCACTTGTTAGCGGCCCGGTGGCGAGCACGGTGATTTGTTCGGGGCCCGGCAGGCTGGTTTGCTCTCGGCGTTCAATGGTTACCAGTGGATGTTGCTCTAGGGCGCTGGTGAGGGCGGCGCTATAGCGGCCGCGATCAACGGCTAGGGCACCACCAGCTGGCACCGCATGCTGATCAGCGGTGCTGATAACGAGAGAACCAAGTTGCCTTAATTCATGTTGCAACAGCCCTGCGGCCCGATCACTAGCTAGGGCGCCAAAGCTATTGCTGCAAACAAGTTCTGCAAATTCACTGCTGTGGTGGGCTGGTGAGCGCCGCAGCGGACGCATCTCCACCAAGGTAACCGGCACACCCGCGCGAGCCACCTGCCATGCAGCCTCAGTGCCAGCCAGGCCAGCACCGATCACAAGCACGTTTAGATGATCAACGTTCAAAAAATCAACGCTCAAATAATCAACCGCGGGATCGCTTCAGCAGTAGTTGCAGCTGACCAACGGCAGCGCGGCCGATATTGAAGCCAGCCCAGCCCACTGCCAAAAGGATCGGTGAGGCAACTAAAACAAGCCGAAGATCCATGGTGCAGGCGGGTACTTACAGCTACCGATCTTAATTGTTCGCGGCGTGTTTTTCTGCTAATTGGCGGTAATTGAGGGCATGGGCGCGTTGGGCGCTGATTTCACTGGGGCTTTGTTGCCTTTTCACCTGGGCTGGGGTGCCCATCACCACCGCTGCAGCCGGTACATCTTTCGTTACCACGGCTCCAGCCGCCACAAGGGCACCAGCGCCAACCGTTACGCCATTCAGCACAATTGCACCGATGCCGATCAAGCAGCCGTCTTCCAAGGTGGCGCCATGAACAACAGCGCGATGGCCAATGGTTACTTCCCTACCGATGCGCACCGCTGCATCTGGATCACCATGCACCACTGCCCCATCTTGGATATTGCTGTTGCTACCCACCTCGATCGAGCAGAGATCAGCCCGTAAAACGGCAGTAGGCCAAATGCTCACCCCGTCCCTTAGCCGCACATCGCCGATCAGCACTGCATCGGGTGATACCCAAGCAGCAGCACTGAGGTTTGGCTCAGGCCAAAAAAGTGAAACCATGGCTAGGGGGGGTTGTTGCGTGATACTTTCAACTCTGCCTAAACGGGCATTTGGGTCGCTAGCTCAGCGGTAGAGCATTCGGCTTTTAACCGATTGGTCCTGAGTTCGAATCTCAGGCGACCCATAATTTTTTCTTTGCTACAAGAGCAGGCGGGTTTAGAAGGCTGACTTGATGGTTGGTTGCTCTTGGAGGTTGCCGCTCACGTATTTGTGCAACACGCGGCTGATCAGGGTTTGATAGGGGACACCCTCCTGCAGGGCCCGCGTGCGGATTGCCTGGAGATCGCCGCTGGAGAGGCGGATGTTGATGCGCTGATCCTTTTGGCCCGTTGCCCGGGCCGCCTCACGCAGCGTTTGGATTACCCCAGGGGTTTAGCTGTTGCTCTTCAGGCTGTTGGCGCTCCATCACGAATTGGTCCTGAATTCGAATGAAAATTAGCTATAAATACTAAATAAAGCCCTTCCCAGTGATCCACTTCAACAAAGACGACGTTGAACGCCTGAGCCGTGGCAAATCCAGCCGTTCTAAAATTGGTAGTAGATCTACTCCACATCGGCTCACGCAAAAAGAACGAATACTGTTTGAAGCAGCACAACGGCAGGGATTTCTAAAAGTTCCTGCTTCTGGAATTCGCCCAAATGTATTAAATATCTATCGGCTTTGGTGTGAAGCTGAAGGTAGAGAATTTATTGTAAAAAATACTAATTAAGCTTAAATATGGCAGCTGAGCAGCCAACCGGTGCCGGGGCCTTCCACTTCCCAGCGGGGTAGCCAGTTTTTCCAGCTGTATTGCTGGCTGGCACCATTTTGATTTGCCGTGTAACCACCATTCAGTAGATCAGCTTCCCCATTGGGGTCGTGGTGGATTGAATGGCTATCGCTAAATCCAATCAAAACCGACCAATGGCCGCCGCCACTTGGTGCCTCCACAGGCCCTTGATGAAGCCAGCCCACCGCCACTGGCCTGCCGCCATTGATTTCAGCTTCAAGGGCGCTGCGATCACCATTTGTGGTGAGGTATGCAGTTAAGCCAAGGGAATGGAGGGTTGTTAATTGAACCTGGGCTGATGTTGTGTCGCCAAATTTTGCCCGAATCGCATTGTATTCATCATCATTTGCTACTTTTCCCCAATAACGGGCAAGCATGGCGCAACTACTGGAAAAACATTCGCGGTAGCCAGTGCCACTGGCATTGTCGTTTTGGTTTTCCCATGCCACAGCCAATGGGTTGCCAAAACTGGCAACAGCAGCGGCTGAAAAACATTGCCGCCAGGCTGCAGTTTCTGTGAGAATTTCTGGATCAGCAGCAATTATCGCCAGGCGCAATTGCTCGATGCCATCGAGTTGCTGCGGTTGCGCCTTCCAGAAGTCCCAGAATTGCCGCCAACGCTCCGCCGTAAAAGTGGTAGCTGGATTGCTGATGATAGGATTTTATAGAGCAAGTTTAATTTAGGGAGGGCAAGTGCTTTTGTCTAATAATCTGGATAAACTACCACTTGAGAAAATACCAGATTTTTGTCGGCGCTGGCAAGTGAACGAATTTTGTTTATTTGGTTCCGTTCTCAGCGATAATTTTGGTAGCAAAAGTGATGTTGATGTAATGGTGCAGTTTGATCCAGCGGCCTGCCCCACCTTTCTTCGGATTGAGGTTAGTCGTAATTATTTGCGTCGCAATCAAATACTTTCCTCTGCTAAAGTTGTATATGCAGCGTGATCTATACCTATGGCTATAGACTTGGAAGAAGCGCAGCAATTGCAAGAAAACTGGCTGGCTCGCTTAGCTTTTGGGCCTGATCGGGCCAGGGCCCGTTTGGTTCATCTGTGGAGTGGTATTTTTCCGGTTAGTTGGCGACAATTACGCAGCGCAAATCAATTACAGCAACACTTGCAAACAATTGAAGAACACTTGAATGCAGATTTTGGTTCATTATTAACTGCAATGCTCCTGGATCCAGCCCTGCAGATTTCCTTAAATGGCCTGGCGAATAAGCGCGGTAGGCCAAATGAAAATTTAGCCCGTGAATTATTAGAATTATTCAGCCTTGGTGAAGGTAATTATAAGGAATTTGATGTGCAAGAAACTGCCCGTGCCCTCACCGGTTACTACCTAACACCTGAGGCTAAATTAGGGCTTGATCCCCTTCGCCATGACAGCAGCCAAAAAAGTATTCTTGGTAAAACTGCTAATTTTAATGCCATCAGTTTAGCTGCCTGGTTAGCGCAACAACCTTCCACTGCCCTGCATATTAGTAGCCGCCTATGGCGTGGATTAGTTGGATCATTGCCGGCAAAGAAAAGATTATTATCTGTGGCAAAACAATGGCAAGATCAAAAACTTTCTTTAGCTTGGCTGCACAACACATTAATAAATTCTCCAGAGGCAATTGCTGCCCGCGGAAAAAAAGTAAGTGATCCAATTTTGATGATCAGCCGCAGCTTGGCTCTACTTGGCAGTAGAAACCAAGAGGCCTTACAAATCAGCCGATTGCAATTAGCGCGCATGGGTCAACCGCCATTGGATCCACCATCGGTGAAGGGATGGCCCATTAATGAACAATGGCTGAATTTACGTTGGCTGCAGGCCCGTCGCCAAGGTTTAACCACACTAGTTGCCAATGAAGAAGTTTGGAATTCAAGGAACCTGCCGCCTATGTTATTGAGCTCCTTAACGCCAATCCCACCTTTGGGTTTAACGCTGCCATCTGCTGCTAACCGCACCAACATTGCTAAGTTATTTAAAGATCCGGTGTGGCAACTTTCAGCATGAAAAAATGAAACGTAGATCACTATTCGGTTTATTTGCTACTGCAACTTTTGCACCGGCAGCCTTCACCGCAGCTGCTCTGGCAGTACCGAAATCCGGGCGTGTGTTGGTGCTATTGGAACTGCGGGGCGGCAATGATGGCCTTAATACAGTTGCGCCATACCGTGATCCCATTTATCGCCAAGCCAGGCCACGGCTTGCCTTAGAGCAACCACTACCCCTTAGTGATGGCCTTGGTTTACATCCATCCATGGCGGCAATTGAACCGTTGTGGCGCGAGGGCAGGCTCAGCTTTGCCCTTGGTTTGGGTTGGCCCATGCCAAATCGCAGTCATTTCAAAGCAATGGATCAATGGGCCACGGGTAAAGCATCAGCAGAGGGGCCCGGTTGGCTTGCCGCCGCCATGGACCAACGTCTTATGGCAGGGCCCTTAGTGGCATTAGGGCCAGCTGGTTCCAGCAGCACCGAAGGTGGAAAAGCGATGGCATTGCAGGTGGCAGCTGAAGCTTTAAAAAAGCAAAATTCCGCCCAATTAAATCCCCAATTAGCGGCAGCAAATCCTGTTCTAAGGCGCATGTTGGAATTGGAATTAGCAGGCGCCCGTGAATTGGAACGGTTGCGTGAGGGGTTACAACCATCCATAGCCGGCCTTTCAATACCAAAAACAGCCCTCGGCCAGCAGGTTGATATTGCTTTGCGTTTAATTGCTTCACCCAATTGCCCGCCCGTAATAACCCTTGCCCAAGGCGGTTACGACACCCACGCAAATCAAGCATCTGCCCATGCTAATCAATTAAAGCAATTAGCTGATGCCCTACAGGTTTTTGATCGGGGCCTTAAACAATTAACCAAAAGGCCCCAGGTAACCCTGCTTGCGGTTAGTGAATTTGGAAGGCGTTTACGTGAAAATTCATCAAATGGCACCGACCATGGCAGTGCATCCATCGGCTTGATCTATGGCGATTTTGTGGGCAGGAACTTGCCCCATCCTTTTATTGGTAAATATCCGAGCCTTGATCAGCTCGACCAACGCGGTGATTTAATCGCTAACCTAAGCCCTGATCAACTTTACAGGCAAGTTCTGAATAGTTTATGGGTTTAAATAAAACAGCCTGGAATGCTTCCGATTGCCCCGATCAAAGCGGCCGCGTTGCCTTAATTACAGGCGCAAATAGTGGCTTGGGTTTAGAAACAGCAAGGGTGCTTGCGGGCCGCGGAGCAACGGTTTTGATGGCCTGCCGCAGCCGTGAACGGGCCGAGCAGGCGCGCCAACAACTGCTGCCCATAGTTGATGGTGGTGCCATTGATTTAGTGGAACTAGATCTAGCTGATTTGGCATCGGTTCAAAGGGCCGTTAGGCAGGTGGAGGATTGCTATGGCCGTTTAGATCTATTAATCAATAATGCAGGTGTGATGGGTTTACCACGCACGCTTACCCGTGATGGTTTTGAATGTCAATTTGGCATCAATCATTTAGGTCATTTTGCTTTAACAAATGCCCTTTTGCCCTTAATGCAGGGCCGCCCTGATGCAAGGATTGTTAGCGTTAGCTCGGGAGCTCAATATTTTGGCCGCATCAACTTCAATGATCTCCAAGCTGAAAAAAACTATGATCGTTGGAAAGCCTACGGCCAAAGTAAGCTTGCAAATGTGATGTTTGCCGTTGAATTGCAACATAGGTTGAGTTTATCAAATTCCAATGTGCAATCTTTCGTTGCCCACCCAGGTGTGGCCCGCACCAATCTGCAACCAACTTCAGTGGCAGCTAGTGGTTCAAGGCTAGAACCCCTGGCCTATCAATTAATGGCACCCTTATTTCAATCTGCTGCCATGGGTGCTTTGCCACAGCTTTTTGCCGCCACTGCAAAAGAGGCAGTTCCCACTTCTCAATACGGCCCTAATCAATGGGGTGGCATGCGCGGTTGGCCAACGGCGGTGCCAATGGCACCCGCAGCAAAAGATTTAGAACAACGCAAAAAATTATGGGAAATCAGCGAAAAACTATGCGAGTTTAACAATTAAATATATTCAAATATTTTATTATTTAACCCGCCAATTGTTAATCTTTTTAATTAATTTTTGATGCCAGGGTGTTATGTCTGTTAAGGGTGTGGGCTCGATATTAATTGTTTGCTCCAGTTCTGATCGCAGCCTGCGCAATGTTGGTATTAATAGCAGTGCTAAAATTAAACTAAACAATAATATATAGGGTAATATAGTGATCAGCCATACCGTTGCGATGGCGGCACCAGCAATTTTAAGGCCATTTGCTAGCCAATTTGTTTTTGTTTTGCCGGGTAGTAATGGTGGCATAGCTGATCAGAGTTAATTAATCTACAAAACGCTTATAGAGCCAGCGCACGAAATTTCCCACCACTGGCACCGGTTCAAAGGTTGGGCCGATAAAATCAAAATAGTCGCGATGATCACAAATCTTAGCTTCTTGATTAAATATTAAGCGTGTTGTGCCTGGATAAATAAACTCAATTCCTTTGATCTTTAATCCCATCACCCATTCCACAAATGCCCGATCGCCATCAATTGCAATGGCACCCGGCAGCAAATAAATATCATCACAACGCTTGATTAAACCCTCCTGGGCCGCTATATAAGCCTTGATTCCATGCCGTTCCTGGGTGGGGTCGCTGAAATGCACATCTTCCGCATAGGCTTCAAGCCATTGGGCTTCACTGGGGAATGGAGCTCCATAGGGCTTGGTAAATAATGCTTTAAGAGCAGCAGCATCCATGGCATCAAGTACCCATCAACACCAATCTTATTGCTTTTGGCAGCAAAAAGAGAGCAAATCTAGAAATTAACGGCCAATAACAGCGATACCCGCCAACCTATGGCTGTATTCATTTTTTCCATGGCATCCCCTGGCATTTCGCTTGTAACAGACATCCTCGTGCCCTTTTTGTTCAAGCTCCTAGGGGCTATTGCCCTTTGGATGGTGGGGGGCTGGCTGATTGGTTTTGCTCTGCGTTTGCTGCGTCGCATGCTCAACCGCGGCAGCCTTGATCCCACCTTGATTGGTTATCTACTAAACATCCTTGGCGCCCTTTTGCGGGTGGTGTTAGTGGTTGCCATCCTCGGTTTCTTTGGCATCCAAACAGCCAGTTTTGCTGCTCTCTTGGCCGGTGCTGGTGTAGCGATTGGCGCCGCCTGGAGTGGCATGTTGGGTAATTTTGCCGCTGGCGTTTTTCTGCAAATCTTTAGGCCAATAAATAAGGGTGATTATGTGGAAGCAGGCGGTGTGGAAGGCACCGTAGATGAAGTGGGTATGTTTGTTACTGCGATCACCTCACCCGATAACGTGCGTAATTATGTTGGTAATGCCAAACTATTTGGAGATAATATCAAAAACTACTCTGCTAATTCCTACCGCCGTGTTGAATTAGTTGCCCAGTTAGATAACAGCGCTGATGTGGCCCAAGCGATCGCTTTGCTGCAGGCTGGTCTTTTGCAGGTGCCCAATCAGGTGGATGGTAAACCCGGTGATGTGGCCGTTTTGGAATTCAGTGAGCGCGGCCCACGCCTCGCCGTTCGCCCCTATACCCACACCGCAAACTATTGGCAGGTTTATTTTGATACCAACCGCATGATTGTGGATGTTCTTGGTAAAGCTGGTTTCCCCGTGCCCCGCATCCCCGTTGCAATGCAAGGCAGCTCTACAAATTAAGTTGCACATCCACTAGTTTCCATTGCAATAGCTGTTTTCGTTGCATTAGTAGCGATATTTTTGTTGCGCCGGCAGCTGTTGCATTTGGATTTGGCAGCTCAAGCAATGCCTGATTTGGATTTTTGTAGCTGAGCCTAAAGCCGCTTAATTGTTTGCCTAGCCCCACAACCTGTTCAATCTTATTTTGATTTTCCGATTGTTTTTGTATATCTTTTAATGCTCCAATCAGCCCAGCTGCTGATACGGTTTCATTTACCTTGCTATCAACCACTGGATTTATTGCCAGCATGCCAACTGACGCGATCATTTCACTAAATAAATTGCGGCCCCCCAGGGATTCAGTGAGTTGATTTTCGGCTTTTATTTTCACCTGTTTATTAATACTGCTGCGCAATTCAGTAAAATCAACTAGTTGCTCCATCCTGCTTATATCACCCTGCTGCGCTGCATTAATCAGCATCCCCAGGCTCACCAGCGGGCTTAGGTAAACACCACCGGCCACACCAATCAAGGCGCAAGCGGCTATTAAATCCCGTTGTTTCATCCGTGCCGCCTATGCCAGGGTGATCAGCATGACTGTTCCACCCGCCTTAGTAGCTACGGCCCGCTGCCTTTGGCAATGGGAATGGCAGCGTTTGATGGCTGGCCTTGCCCCCGCCGATCGGGATGGAAATTTCCAAAGGCGCCCCTCGGAATTTGCAGGAGCTGGCCTCGAATCCCTGCAGGGGGCAGGCAGGCTTCAGTTAATTATTGGCCGCAGTTGCCCCTGGGCCCACCGCGCCTGGTTGGTGTGGCGTTTACGCCAATTGGAGCCATCCGTTCAGCTCTTAATTGTGGAGCCCGATCCCAAGGCAGGCCGCTGGGTATTTCCAGAACCCCTTCTTGGCTGTAATTCCCTCGCTGAGCTATATCAACTTTGCGGCGCAAAAAGTAATGCCAGAGCTACGGTTCCGCTTCTATTGAACCCTGGTGATGGTTCGCAAAAAGCTTCAATAATTAATAATGAAAGTGCTGAATTAATTGAAATTTTAAATTTTTTACCCTCCCCTTCTAACGGCGCTCCAAACCTGCTGCCTAGCCAAAGCTTAGTTGCTATCAATCATTGGCTTAATTTAATGCAGAATGATATTAATGATGGCGTATATCGCTGTGGCTTTGCCCGTAATCAAGCCGCCTATAACCGGGCGGAGGCGGCCCTATTTGCCGGCCTTGCCCAGCTGGAGGAAGCCCTTCTAAGGCAAGGCCCCTGGCTATGTGGCAGCGAGCTCACCATGGCCGATGTGCGCCTATTCCCCACCTTGATTCGCTGGGAGCAGGTTTATGCACCCCTATTTCGTTGCAGCCGGGCACCACTGTTTAGTTTTCCTGCCCTATGGGCTTGGCGGGCCCGTTTCTGCTCCCTGCCAGGTGTTGTTGATACCTGCTACCCAGCCGCCTGGCGCCGTGATTATTTCGGTGCCCTATTTCCGCTCAATCCATCGCTGATTGTTCCGGCTGGCCCCTCCTCCAGCGAGGAGCTATTTGCCTTAATCCAAGCCACAATGAAGCCATGACATCTGCTCCCGCCACATACCAAGGTGTTTACGGCCCATACACCGTTACGGCCCAGCACCGCCAGGAGGTGTTGTTTTATCGCCTCTCCCTATTGCTGCTTGCCCTTGCCCAAGCCGGCCTGCTAATTCAGTGGCGCCAATGGGGCCCAGGTTTTTGTTGGCCCTGGTTGTTGTTGATGGGCCTTGGCCTCGGTGGTGCCCTGCGTTGGGTGCACATCTATGTGCGGCCGCTCCATCGCAGCCTGCAATTGTTTTGGTTGCTTGGCTGCCTTGGCGCTGCTGTGTTGGCCTGGCGGGTGGGACCCGCCGCAATCTTGCCCACCCTGGTGGCACAACCGCTTTGGATTTGGGCCGTTGGTCCCTTTTTTGCTGCTTTAGCTGGTTTGGGTTTCAAGGAATTCTTCTGTTTTCAACGGCCAGAAGCGATTGGCCTCACCCTCCTGTTGCCCCTGTTGTTGCTTGGTTGGCTCGCTGGTGTGCTTAGCGCCCCCATCGCAGCAGCACTATTGGGGCTGGAAAGCCTTTTGCTACTGCTGCTCGCCTTGCGGAAATTCCCCATGGCCCCTGAGGCCGATCTGGGCGATCTCAGCGTTTTTGCCCATCTGGATGCCCATCGGGCTTGATACAAGAAAACCCCCGGCTCTGCCAGGGGTTTTCTCGGAGCGCCAGGGCTAGGCGCTCTTGGCCGACGGAGGGGCTACGTCGCCGGATCCATCTCTTTTGTAACCACAACAGCCCAATTGCTGCAATTGTGTGGCCAAGTGCACACAAAAATCCATGTTTAGTTGGGAGCAACTGGAGGCCCTTGCCCCACCTGAGCCCAACCGCTCAGAAGGCCCCGCCAATAGCCAGGCGCGCCTGCGCCCTTTTGGCAGGCCCCTTGCCGAAATTCGCGTGGTGCTTTATCGCGATCACCACGCCTGGTGCCCCTATTGCCAAAAGGTGTGGCTCTGGCTTGAGGAACAGCAGGTGCCCTATCAAATTAAAAAGGTTTCGATGTTTTGCTATGGCGAAAAGGAAGCCTGGTTTCGCCAACTAGTGCCATCTGGCATGTTGCCGGCTTTAAGCATTGATGGCCAAATGATTGCCGAAAGTGATGTGATCTTGCTTGCCTTAGAGCGCAGCTTTGGGGTGCTTGGTGGTGTTAATGGCCGCTCTATTCAAGATCCGGAAGTTTTAGCTTTGCGCGCATTAGAACGTGATTTATTTCGCGCTTGGTGCACCTGGCTTTGTTACCCAGGCCAGGAAACAGAAGGTGAACGCCTGTTTGAAATTCAGCTGCAGCGCCTGGAAGCAGCCCTTGAAAAGGAGCAAGGCCCCTTCTTGTTTACACATTTTTCCAGTGCCGATCTAGCTTTTGTGCCCTATCTGGAGCGCATGAACAGCAGCCTGCTCTATTACAAGGGCTATGAATTGCGTAAGCGCTGGCCTGCCATCGACCGTTGGTTTACTGGCTTAGAGCAACGCAGCACCTACTGCGGCACCCGCAGCGACCACCACACCCACGCCCACGACCTGCCGCCCCAGATGGGTGGTTGCTATGGCAATGGCAGTGCTGCTGCCAACTACTGGGCTGCCCGCATCGATGCTGGCCCCTGGCACAACCTCAGCGATGCAGGTTCGCCATCGCCAGGCTCTAACCCTGCCACTGAGGCCCTAAGACGGGTGATTAAACATCGCCGCACCCTTTTGGAGCACACCCCCGGCCTCAGCGATGCCGCCCTGCGGGCTGCCCTCACCCGTTTAGTAACCGATGACCCCTGTGCGCCACCCCCCAACAGTGATTTGGGTTTGCGCAACCTGCGCGATCGCATTTGTGTGCCCCGCGATATGGGCATCCATGCCGCCCGGCTGTTGCGCGCTGCCCTAGAGCAAACCGCCGCCCTTGCCGGTTCGCGCCTTCCAGCTGCCCTGCCGCGTCGCCATCGCCGCGATCAAAACCCAGCTCCGTTCTTAGTCCATAGTTGAGTTGTGAAAGAACTACCCTCTCCGGCCCCTGGTTTTGCCCACCTCGGCCTGGGCCGGCCCCTGCTGGAAGCCCTCCACCGCTGTGGCTACAGCAGCCCCACCGCAATCCAAGAACAGGCAATCCCCGCTGTATTAAGCGGCGGCGACCTGATGGCTGCCGCCCAAACCGGCACCGGTAAAACAGCCGGTTTCATCCTGCCAATGCTTGAAATATTGCGCCATGGCACCAGGGCCGGAGCAGGCCATGTGCGCGCCCTTGTGTTAACGCCAACCCGTGAATTGGCCGCCCAGGTGGCTGAAAGTGCAAACACCTATGGCCACGGCTTGCCCCTGCGCAGTGCGGTGGTGTTTGGCGGTGTTGGCATCAATCCGCAAATCGAGCGTTTACGCCGGGGCGTTGATCTGTTGGTGGCAACCCCAGGTCGGTTGATTGATCTGCACGGCCAGGGGGTGGTGGAATTTCGTGGGCTGGAGCTGTTGGTGCTCGATGAAGCGGATCGCATGCTCGATATGGGCTTCATCAACGACATCCGAAAAATCCTGCGTTGGTTGCCATCAAAACGTCAAAATCTGATGTTTTCTGCCACATTTTCCGGCCCGATTCGCAAATTAGCCGAAGGCTTTTTGCATCAACCCCGCCAGATTCAAGTAAGCCCTGAAAACCGCACGGCCGATACCGTTGATCAATGCATTCATCCCGTTGATCAAGGCCGTAAAGGTGCCTTGTTAAGCCATTTGATCATCAGCAACAACTGGCAACAGGTGTTGGTTTTTTCGCGCACAAAACACGGCGCTAACAAGTTGGCTGAAAGGTTGATCAAAGAAGGTATCCAGGCCGCTGCCATCCATGGCAATAAAAGCCAAGGGGCCCGCACCCGTGCCCTGGGTGGTTTTAAAGATGGCGAGCTGCGGGTACTGGTGGCAACTGATATTGCCGCCCGCGGCCTCGATATCGCCCAGTTGCCCCATGTGGTGAACATGGATCTACCAAACGTGCCGGAAGACTATGTGCATCGCATTGGTCGCACCGGCAGGGCAGGCCAAACCGGCCATGCCCTTTCTTTGGTGAGCGCCGAGGAAAGGGATTTGCTCAAAGCAATCGAAAGGCTCATCGGAGCATCGCTGCCACGCCAGGTGGTACCTGGGTTTGAACCGGAAAAACCAATTTCTGCGGGCCCTGTGGAAAAGCCACCGGCCAGATCTTCTCGCAAACCGGCCCCCGGATCTGGTCAAAGGCGCAGGCTTGCACGGTAAACTCGCCCGGAATCCACAGAGTTCCCATGGCGCTTGTTCCGCTACGCCTGCTGCTAGATCACGCTGCTGAAAACGGCTACGGCATCCCAGCGTTCAATGTGAACAACCTCGAGCAGGTGCAGTCGATCATGGAGGCTGCCCATGAAACCGATAGCCCCGTAATTCTGCAAGCTTCCCGCGGTGCTCGCCAGTATGCCGGCGAAAATTTCCTGCGTCACCTGATCCTGGCGGCGGTGGAAACCTACCCAGACATCCCAGTGGTGATGCACCAAGACCACGGCAACAGCCCCGCCACCTGTTTCGGTGCTGCTGCCAATGGTTTCACCTCCGTGATGATGGACGGCTCCCTTGAAGCCGATGCCAAAACCCCTGCCAGCTACGAATACAACGTGGCGGTTACCAAGGAAGTGGTGAGTGTTGCCCACGCCATCGGCGTGAGCGTTGAAGGTGAATTGGGTTGCCTTGGTTCCCTTGAAACCGGCCAAGGTGAAGCTGAAGATGGCCATGGCTTTGAAGGCACCCTCGACCATTCACAACTGCTCACCGACCCCGCTGAAGCCGCTGATTTTGTTGCTAAAACCAAGGTTGATGCTTTGGCAATTGCCATCGGCACCAGCCATGGCGCCTACAAATTCACCCGCAAACCCACCGGTGAAGTTTTAGCGATTTCAAGAATTGCTGAAATCCATAAGGCCCTCCCAAATACCCACCTGGTGATGCATGGTTCTTCTTCCGTGCCCCAAGAGTGGCTCGACATGATCAATAAATTCGGTGGTGCAATCCCCGAAACCTACGGGGTACCCGTTGAAGAAATCCAAGAGGGTATTCGCAACGGTGTGCGCAAGGTGAATATCGACACCGATAATCGCTTGGCTTTCACCGCAGCTGTGCGGGAAGCAGCTGCTAAAGATCCCAGCAATTTTGATCCCCGCCATTTCAATAAACCAGCCCGCGCGTACATGAAGCAGGTGTGCCTCGATCGCTACCAGCAGTTCTGGGCCGCCGGTAATGCCAGCAAGATCAAACAGCAAGATATCAACTACTACGCCGGCCTCTACGCCAAAGGTTCCCTTTACTGATTTACTTAGCAACCAATAAAGCAAGCGCTTTTTCTAGGTTGCTCTCCATCACAAAACGGCGGCCATCGCTCACCACAACTCTCACGAGGGTGGGCAGGCCGCCATTTCGTGCCTTCAGATATATCGGTTCAACATAAAGAAGGCCTTTGCCGATCGGCACCACCAGGAGGTTGCCTTGTATCACCTCCGAACCTTGGCGATTCCAAAGGCCAAATTGACGGCTGATAACAGGATCCTGTTCGATTAGCGCTGATATCTGTTGGGTGCCCAGCAGCAACCTTTGCTGCGGAAAGCGCACCAGCCTTAATTTGCCATAGGCATTGCCATCATTGCGAGCAGCGAGCCAACCCACCAAATTAGGGCGCTTTAGGGGAGAAAAAGGTAAAAGCAACACAAACTCAGGCCTTTTTTCCCCGGGTAGTTGCAAAGTTACGTGATATGGCCTCACTTCAACACTGCGATTTCCATATATCTCTAAGGGGATATCCCAAACATCATCACCATTATAAAAAGTGCGCACATCTGTTACATGAAAACGCAGTAGCATCTCCGCCTGAATTGCAAATTGGCTTTGGGGAACTTGAATGTGTTTTAGTAGCTCCTTTGGCATCTCAGCTAAGGGGGCAAATAATTCAGGGAATATCCTCTGCCAGGTGCGTAGTATTGGATCTTGGGGATCACTTACATAAAAGCGCACATCACCTGTATATGCATCTACTATTGCTTTTACCGGGTTGCGTAAATAACGCAAACCTTGGGAATTAGCTTCGCTGTAGGGATAGCTGCGGCTTGTGGTGAATCCATCCACAAACCAGAATTGATGCACGCCTCGTTTGAAGCCACTGCCGGGGGGCAGGCTTGCCGTCACTAAATAGGGTGCGTTTTCAAAGCGCAGAAATGGGGCGATTGCTTTTAGGCGAGCTTGGATTTGGCGCCTCAGCAGCAATTTGCTATTCGCCTCAAGGGCGCCCGTAAACAGCAGCCTTGGTTCCCTTAGGTAGTTGGCAGCAAATATTTTCTGCCAGCTATGGCTTAAAGGAACGCCAAGCGTTCCTTTGTAGTGGGAATAAATATTTAGATCTCCCTCTGGGTAGTCGAATTCTTTTACCCGCGATGGTGCGATTGCATAGGGGGTGGCATTGAAGCCGAAATAAATTCTCGGTTCCCCCACCGGTAATTGGCGGCGCACTTCAGCGCTGGTTACATCCAATTCAGCAAAACCTTGCACCTGGCCGCTGCGGCCTAGATCTTTAACAAAAAATATCGGCAGGCCGTCGGGGCCAAAGGCATTCACCGGTGAAACGGTGAAGCCATAGCCGTGGGTAAACACCATGTGCAGGTTTTGCCAGGTGCGAGATGCCCCAGGTAATGCATTGGCATCCAGTTCCCTTGGTGCAATCAGCACCTGTTGGGCGCCCCGGTTTTGATCGCTGCTGAGGCTGTAGCGATCTACGGCTGCAGAGGGAAAGCTGTAATAAAGGCGCAGCTGTTGCAATTGCCGGTTTGTGGCAAGCAGGGGCTGGTTATCCCATAGCCGCAGGTTTTCAATCGTGCCCGGGCCTTGTTTTAAATCGGCTGCATCTAGCCCTTGGCGTGGCTCCAAGGTTTCCTGTTGCACTTGATCTAAATCAAAGGCAGCGCGGGTGGCTTTGATCGTGCGCTCCAAATAGGTGCGCTCCAGCTGTAGTTCCCGCGGCTGCACCATGAACCGCTGCACCACTGGTGCAATTAGCAATTCCGCCAGGGGGATCAAGAGGCCGGTGCAGGCCAATGGCAGCAGCAGCCCCCGCCGCAACCAGCCGCTGGGCAGGGGGGTCATCAGGCCGCCGGCCGTGAGTAGAAGCAATCCGGCTAAAAGCAACCGCAGCGGTAAACGCACATACACATCAACGAAGCCAGCCCCCGCTGCCACCCCATGGCCATCCACCATTAGTTCAAATGGGCTTAGGGCCGTAATCAGGGCAGCAACTAGGGCGAGTGCCGCCAGTTGAGGTTGCAATACCCGTTGTTGCGGTTTGCTCAGGCCACTGAAATACCACTCGCTAAAACTGTTTCCCTGGCTAACGCTCAGCCACAGGCAGGCGGCCAACCCCACCAGTAATTGGCCCATAACAACGCTCAACACCAGCTGCAGCGCTGGTAGTTGCAACACCGTGAAGCTCAGATCAAGCCCGGTAATGGGGTCCCCCTGGCCAAATGGTGCCGCCAATAGGGCCGGCAGCCAAAGGCTCCAACCCCGCGCCAGGGCGGTGGCCGATGCCACCAGAGCTGCCGAGAGGGCAATCCGCAGCGTTGTTAAGGGCCAGCGCAAAAGCGGTAGCAATAAAGCCAGTGCCAGCGCCAGCAGCAAGCCCACAGGTACACCCGCCAGCATCGGTAGGCCGCTGAGCGCTTCGTTGTTGAAGGGGGCATTTATCAAGCCCCGGGCCTGCACCAATAAATAGGTAAGGCCCAGCAACAGCGAGCCCAAAAGCAAGGCCAACACAAAACTGAGCCCCCAGCCCCTTAGGGGTGGCAGGTTGCCCCTTTGGATTTGGTTTTGGCTGCGCAGGCTCCAGCAGCGCTGCAATTGCTGTAGTTGCAGTGGGATGCCAAGGCCCAGCACCGCAATAAAGGCAACCCCCTGCACCGCCCAGCGGCGCAGCAGCAGTTGCTCGAGCTGAAATTGTTCAAACCAAGCAAATTCCACCCATAGCCTTGGCAGCAGCAAGATCAGCAGCAGTGCCGCTGCCAAAAAGCTCGCCAAGGCCGCTGATTGTGATCGCGAAAAAGCTGGGGCACCCATTACCAAACCCTATCCAATCAATATCGTTGCTAATACCCAACCACCACGGTTGGGATTTAATCGTTCACCCTAATGGCGCTGCTAACTTGGTGCAATACGACTTTCAGCCGTGACGTCTACCCTCGCCTCGGTTACTTTCAAAGGCTTGCGCTGCAAGGAATGCGGCCATGAATACGGAGCTGGCGCTCGCCACGTTTGCGAAGACGTGTGCTTTGGCCCCCTCGAGGTTGTTTACAACTACGACGCCATTCGGGCTCGCACCACCCGCGCCTCGATCGAAGCTGGCCCCGTATCGATTTGGCGCTACCGCGATTTCTTGCCCATCGAGGGGGATCCCATCGATGTGGGCACCGGTTTTACACCCCTGCTTAAGGCAAATCGCCTGGCAAGGCGCCTCGGTATCAAGAATCTCTATATCAAAAATGATGGCGTAAATATGCCCACCCTTTCTTTTAAAGATCGGGTGGTTAGCGTTGCCCTAACAAGGGCTCGGGAGCTTGGTTTTTCTACGGTTAGCTGTGCTTCCACAGGTAATTTAGCTAATTCCACCGCAGCGATCGCCGCCCATGCCGGCATGGATTGCTGTGTATTTATTCCCGCTGATCTCGAGGCGGGCAAGATCCTCGGCACCTTGATTTATAACCCCACCTTGATGGCGGTTAAAGGTAATTACGACCAGGTGAATAGGCTTTGCTGTGAAGTGGCAAATACCTATGGTTGGGGCTTTGTTAATATCAATTTGCGCCCTTATTACTCAGAGGGTTCAAAAACCCTTGGCTATGAAGTTATTGAACAACTTGGCTGGCAATTGCCCGACCACATCGTTGCCCCCTTGGCTTCCGGTTCCCTGTTTACTAAAATCAGCAAGGGTTTTGATGAATTCATCAAAGTTGGTTTAGTTGATGAAAAGAAGGTGCGTTTTAGTGGCGCCCAAGCTGAGGGTTGCTCACCCATAGCCCAAGCATTTGCAGAGGGTAGGGATTTCATTACGCCTGTAAAACCAAACACCATTGCAAAATCAATCGCCATTGGTAATCCAGCCGATGGTCCCTATGCCATCGATCTGGCAAACCGCACCGGTGGCTCCATTGCCGCCGTAACAGACGACGAAATCATCGCTGGCATCCAGCTCTTGGCTGAAACCGAAGGTGTTTTCACTGAAACCGCAGGTGGCACAACAATTGCAGTGCTTAAGAAACTGGTGGAACAGGGCAAAATCGATCCATCTGAAACCACCGTTGCTTACATCACAGGCAATGGCTTAAAAACCACCGAAGCCGTTAGTGCTGTGGTGGGTGAGCCCCACACCATCGAACCCCAGCTGGCCAGCTTTAATGCCGCCTGGGAAAGGGCCCAGTCGCTCCAGCGCGCCACCTGGGAAAGCGTTGGCGTTTAATTATTAGCTACTTCTATTATTCAACTTTGCATTTAATTCCATGGCAGTTCAAGTTTTAATTCCCACCCCCCTGCAGAAATTCACCGCTGATCAAGCAACCGTTGAATTGGAAGCCAGCTCCGTGCAGGAATTGATTGAAGCCCTAGATACTGCTTTTCCAGGTTTGGGTAATCGCCTTTGTGACGAGCAGGGAAAGTTACGCCGCTTTCTTAATTTTTATGTGAACAGTGAGGATATTCGTTTCCTTGATAATCAAACCACTGCCCTCAGCGCTGGGGATGAGGTGAGCATTGTGCCAGCGGTTGCTGGGGGCTGAAATCCTTTTCGTGTGCTTGCACAATTTTATTAAAGCTGATTTCGTCCAAGGTTTCTTGCTCAATTAGCGCCTCAACCAAGGCATCCATTAAAGGCCGCCTCGGTGTTAATAAATCAATTGCTTGCTTGAGTGCATCCCTGGCAATTTGTTGTACAACGGCATCTATTTGGGTGGCCGTGTTATTTGAATAGCTGTGCTCTGGCCGCGTCCAATCGCGGCCGAGGAATACCTCACCCCCCTCCTGCTCAAGGGCCATGGGGCCCAGCATTGAAAAGCCATAACGGGTAACCATTTCCCTGGCAATTTGGCTAACCATTTGCAAATCACCGCTAGCCCCTTGGGTTACCTCCGCATCACCAAACACCACGATTTCAGCTGCCCTTCCCCCCATGGCCACCACCAACCTCGCCCGTAGGTAGGCCTTGCTAATCAAGCCGCTGTCAAGAATTTCCTCATCGGGGGTGGTGCGGGCAAAGCCGCCAATTCCACCTGCCCTTGGCAGCAGCGTTACTTTGTCGAGGTTGTCTGCAGCGGGCAGCAGGGTTGTGAGTAAGGCATGGCCCACTTCGTGATAGGCGATTAGGCGTTTCTTGGCGCTGTCTTGCAGGGGTTTAGCCCCTAGGCCCATCGTTACCCGCTCAAGGGCATCATTCATCGCCTGTTCATCAATAAACAGCCTTTCCCTTCTCGCCGTGAGAATCGCCGCTTCATTGATCAAATTGGCCAGATCTGCCCCGGAAAACCCCGGCGTGCGCCTTGCCCAAAGCGGTAGCGAAACGTCGTCCCCCAAGGGCCTGGTGCGGGCATGAACCCCCAAAATTGCCTCGCGACCGCGGCGATCCGGCAGTTCCACCATTATTTGGCGATCAAAACGCCCCGGCCTAAGGAGGGCTGAATCGAGCACATCTGAGCGGTTGGTGGCCGCCAGCAGGATCACACCTGAATTGTCTTCAAAGCCATCCATTTCAGTGAGCAATTGATTGAGGGTTTGCTCCCTTTCATCGTTGCCGCCACCGATGCCTGCCCCCCGTTGGCGACCAACGGCATCGATTTCATCGATGAAAATGATGCAGGGTGCTTTTGCTTTTGCCTGCCGAAATAGATCCCTCACGCGGCTGGCACCAACGCCCACAAACATCTCCACAAATTCAGAGGCGGAAATGGAGAAGAAGGGCACATCAGCTTCCCCGGCGATTGCCCTAGCCAACAGGGTTTTACCGGTGCCAGGGGGGCCCACCAACAACACCCCCCGAGGAATGCGGGCACCAACGGCAGTGAAGCGTTCGGGTTCTTTTAAAAAAGTAACCACCTCCTGTAATTCAGCTTTTGCTTCATCAATGCCAGCTACATCCTCAAAACGAACATTGATGCTCCCCTCCGGTTGAAGGCGGGCCTGGCTGCGGCCAAAGCCCAGGGCTTTTTGGGCTACGGATGCTGAACGCTTTAACAGCAGCACCAACAGGCTGATCAGCAAAATGCCTAAAAATAAATTCACCAGCAGCCCAGAGGAGCTGGCATCGTTTGTATTGCTTACGCTCAAGGGCACCCTGGCTGCTTCGGCGCTGCGCAGGATTTGTTGATCGTTGCTGAAAACCGCCACCCGGCTTTCAGAACCATCTTTGAACTGCACTAACACCTGATCGGTGCGGGGTAGCAGTTTTAATTCCTTCACCTGGCCAGCGCGGATCGCTTTGAGCAGGCCGCTATAGCTTGGGGTTTCGCTCAAATCCGTTTGGGAACCAGGTCCAATTATCTCCATAAAGCTTAGCGATTGACGGATGGTTACCCGGCATTAGATGATTGTTGTTTGGTATTGAGCGAGCCCGGATGGCTGTTCCTAAGAAGAAAACCTCAAAGGGCAAGCGCAATCAGCGCCATGCCACCTGGAAGGCTAAGGCGCGCGTGGCGGCTCAAAAAGCCATGTCTTTGGGTAAGGCCGTTTTGAGCGGCAGGGCCCAAGGATTTGTGTACCCAATGCCTGAAGAAGCAGAAACTGAAGAGTGATCTAGGCAGTATCAATTTTATAAAGTTTGAAAGATATAACTTGCGGCACGAAATAACAGCGTAAAATAACTGTATTAATAGCTTTATTGATAACTGCCAAGTTAACTGCCAAGTTTGAAAGCTTCTAATACCACAGCGTAAACGGCGCCAACACGCAAATTATCAGACATAAGCCAAAATATCGAGTTTTTTGATGTGTTAAACCGAGTGCGCAGGCGCACCTGAAGCTCCACCAGCAGCAACAGGCCTAGGGCGCCAAAACTTTGCAACTTTGTGAAATTTAGGTAAACGCTGGTTAAATTAGCCGCCAAATAATAACCGGCTAATAGGGACAATAGGCCCAGGCTTTTTTTATACCAACTGCTGCTTATCCAGCCCAATAACTGTTCTGTTAATGCCTCTTGAACCTTATTGAAACGGGTGGATTGGGGCATTTGTTTAATCCACAAACTGCTGCAGTTTGGCGAGGTTGATCGCTCCTGCATCCAGATCATCCACTATCGCTGCAGCTCCTTCAAGCCCAGGTTTTGCTTTGGCCGTGATTAATACCTTGAGGCCTGCTCCCCGGGCGGCAGCTAATCCCTGGGCTGAATCCTCGATCGCCATAGCTGCCGCCGCTGGCAGCCCTAGTTTTTTTAAGGCCAGCACATAGGCCTCAGGGTGTGGTTTTTTTGTTTGCACATCCTCAGCGCAAATCCAGTGTTGCCAGCAATTATTCAGTTGTGGGTGATGCTGCAGTAAGGCTTCCACCGAATTGCGGCCGCTGCTTGTAACAAGCACTTGGCATAAACCTGCGGCCCTCGCCTCCAGCAGCAGCCTTTCAACCCCAGGCCTTAATGGGAATAACTGCTCCTTGAGGATGCGGCGGTAGTGCTTTTGTTTGCTTGCCTGCAGGCGGATTAACAACTCCTCTAATTCACTTTCTGCAAGGGGGTCTGATTGATTTTTTGATTTATTTTGATTTGATTTGAGGTGCTGCTGCTTAGCCCAGGCCCGCATCCGCTCGATTCCCCCTGTTACCGCTAACAAATCGCTGTAGGTGGAATTATTCCAGTGCCAAGCCAGTTGGGCCTCTGCAAAGGCGGCATTAAAGGCAAGCCGATGGCCGTTTTGTTCGGTATCCGCCAAAGTTCCATCAACATCCCAAAGCAAGGCTTGCAGGCGGGGCATCATGCGCTGGTGCTGATTCGATCTTAGGAACCCCCTGGTGCATCCACCCTCCGCCCTTGATCGTGTTTGGCAGTTGCCTCTGCCCCTTGATGGAGCTGATTTTGATTCCTGTTGTGATCTGCCAGTGGAGCTGCTGGCGGTGTTGCAACGCCGCGGCCTAACTGAAATAAACCAGGTGGAAGACCTGCTCAAGCCAGCAACAGCACCACCGGCCCTTAAACATTTTCCCCACCTGGCGATTGCCCTTGAGCGTTTAGAAATCTCCTGCCGGCGGGGGGAATTGCTGGCGATTTGCGGCGATTACGACGCCGATGGCATGACGAGCACTGCCCTGCTAGTTGGGGTGCTGCAACGGCTGGGCGCCAAACCGATCGCTGCTATCCCAAGCCGCCAGGAGGATGGCTACGGCCTTAATGCCGCCATGGTGGAAAGGTTGGCCGCAAATGGTTGCCGCCTGTTGGTAACCGTGGATAACGGCATCAGCGCCCGGGAGGCCCTCGATAGGGCCCAAGCCCTGGGGGTGGAGGTAATAGTTACCGATCACCACAGCATCCCGGCCGAAATGCCGCCCCTGCTGGCCCTTCTGCATCCAGCAACCACTCCAGATGGGTCCCCCTATCGGGGCTTGGCGGGGGTGGGCCTTGCCTATGTGTTAGCCCGCGCCCTTGCCCAGAAGTTGAAGCGGGCTGATGCCCTGCAGGCGGCCCTTGATCTGTTTTGCATTGGCACCATTGCCGACATGGCGCCATTAGTTGGCGTGAATCGGCTTTGGTTGATGGAGGGCCTCAGCAACTTGCATCGCTCCCAGTTGCCAGGTTTACGCGCCCTTGCCCAGCTGGCTGGATTGGAAGATCGCAGCATCGATAGCCAGGCCGTTGGTTTTTTGTTGGCCCCCAGGCTGAATGCGGTTGGGCGCTTGGCTGATCCGGCCCTAGCCGTGGAATTACTCACCACCAGTGATCAAAATCGAGCCCTTGAATTAGCTGATCAATGTGAAGCGCTCAATCGCCAACGGCGAGACCTTTGCGATGGCATCGAAGCAGAGGCCCAAGCCCTTGTGGAAGCCGATGGCCCCCAGCGACCGCCATTTCTGTTGTTAGCGCAAAACCATTGGCACCACGGTGTGATTGGCATTGTGGCCGCGCGGCTTGTGGAGCGCTGGGGCTTGCCGGTGGCAATCCTTGCCGGTGAAGGCAATGGCAAGATGCGCGCTTCGGTGCGGGCACCCCAAGGGTTTGCCGTTGATCAAGCCCTGCATGCCTGCGGCCATCTGCTCGAGCGTTATGGCGGCCATCCCGCCGCCGGTGGTTTCACCGTAAGGGCCGATCAAGTGGCAGCCCTGCATGAACAACTCTCAGCCCTGGCGGCCCAGTGGCTGCAAGGCAGATCTAGTGCCCTAGTGGTGGCCCCTGAAGCACTCCTGCCCCTAGGGCGCATCGATGCTGATTTCTTGCATCAAATGCAGCGGCTTGAACCATTTGGAGTGGGTAATCCCACCCCCTTGTTTTGGGCCCGCCATTGCCAAGTGAAGCGCAGCAAATTGCTGCGGGGTGGCCACCTTTCCCTAGAACTCGCTGCAGGTAGCGGCAGCATCACCGCGATCGCTTGGCGATGGAATGGCCCTGAACCCAGCACCCGCTTGCTTGATCTAGCCTTTCGCCTGCGACAAAGCTATTGGCAGGGCCAGCTCCGCTTGCAACTTGAATTGGAGGCCCTGCGCCCCAGTGAAACCGAAGCGATTGTTTTAATGCGTGGCAAGCGTGAATACCAGTGCGAAAAAGAGGGCAGCAACCTTTTAATCCGCAACCCTGAAGGGGAGGAATTGCGGGTGGCCTGGTTGGATCAGGATCGAGCCGCCAATGGTCAATCTCTGCACCCCCATACCCTTGCCCTGGTGCAACAGGCAGCCCAAGCCCTTGGTTTAGTGGCCTAATGAACACCCCATTGATGCCTACTACGCCACGCCACTGGTGGCCTTTGCTGTTTCCTTTGCTAGCGCTTGGCTTTTTGCTTGGCCTTGCTTGCCTGCCCCTGAATTGGATCGATCAATGGGTAGATGGCTTGCTTGGGGAAGCTTTTAAAGCTGGTTTTAGCTCGATTAGTTGGCTGCCTTTGCTAGCGATGCCTTTGCTTTGCGTATTGCAAAGAGGTGTGTGGCGCCATGGCATGGGTTCAGGCATCCCCCAGGTGGTGCTTTGCATTGAGCAACCCCAGCGGGCCGCGGAATTTTTAAAATTGGCGCCGTTGCTGATGCGTTGCGGCCTTTGGAGCATTGCCAGCATTTGTTTATTACCCCTCGGCAGGGAAGGCCCCGTTGTTTTTATTGGCGCTGCCCTGGTGTGGCAATTGCGGCGCTATTTGGCCAAACCGCTCGCCTCGCTTAGCGCCCCGGTGCTTTATGCCGCCGCTGGCGGAGCCGGCCTAGCCGCTGGTTTCAATAGCGCCTTAGTGGGTGTGGTGTTTGCGGCTGAGGATCTACTGCAGCGCTGGAATGTGCCCTTGATTTGGGCAGCCCTTGCCATGGTGTTACCGGCCTCATTGGTGGCGGCTTTGGCTGGCGAGCCGATGTTTGCCTACGGCATCATTCCCGCTAGCCCAGATCAATGGCAGCAAATTGGCCTTGGCCTGCCTTTGGGTTTAATCGGGGGTTTGTTAGGGGCCCTATTCAGCGCCTTGGTGCTTTGGGCCACCAGGCAACTTCAGCCCCTTGCCCTTGGTAAACCCCTAGGGGTGGGTTTGCTGTTGGGGGGGCTGTTGGTTCTTCTTGGCGCCGTTAGTGGTGGCAGGGCCTATGGAGATGGATCTGCCGTTTTAGTGGATTTGATTGGAAGGGGCGGCAGCCTTGAACCGCTGCAGGCAGTTAGTGCCTTGATCAGCCGACTGCTGGGGCCCGTGTTAGCCCTTGGTGTGGGGATTCCTGGGGGGTTAATTGATCCAGCCTTGGCCATTGGTGGCCTTGCTGGCAGCATCTTGATGCCATTTTTAGGCCAGCCGGAACCGTTGCTTGGCATTGCGATTGGCATGGGCGCCGGCTTGGCTGGTGCCACCCAATTGCCGTTGTTTTCCACCCTTTTTGCCCTGCGGCTTTGCGGTGATCAACAATTGCTGCCAGGTTTGTTGCTCGCCTGTGTGGTGGCGGCGATGTTGAGCCGCAGCCTGCAACCCCAGCCTGTGTACCACGGCCTCACGGCCTTATTTGCCGCCCGCTTAGAGGGCGCCGCGGCGGTAGAAGAGGATGAAAATCACAGCGGGACCAGCCAAGGTGATCAGCGCTAGGGCACCGAAATTAGCGATCAAGTGGAAATCGATGCCCATGGAAGCTTGCCCAGCTATTAATTCGCATACTTTACGGGCCTTAGTTGCCCTTATTTGGCCATTGGGGTTAATGCCGTGACCGCCTGTTACAGCTGGAGCTGCGTTAGTAATTGCGGCGCCTGTTGCCGCTTAGATCCAGCCCAGCGCCCAGAGGCCCTAGAAGCCCTTAGCACTGAACAAAAACAGACCTACTTAGAAATGGTGGGTAGTGATGGTTGGTGCATTCATTTCGACACCGGCAGTAGGCGCTGCCGCATCTATGCAAGCCGGCCTGATTTCTGCCGGGTGGATCAATTAGCCGAACTTTTTGATGTGGAGCCCGCAGAACAAAGCGATTTTGCAATTGCCTGTTGCCGTGATCAGATCCGGGTCGAATACGGTGGCCGCAGCCAGGAGCGCAAGCGCTTTGAACGGGCAATCAGAACCAACCACTAACGCCCCCACCGCCGGTGCCATTTTTATGGGCACCTTTGCAACGGTATTTCTGGCGGAGCTTGGCGATAAAACCCAATTGGCCACCCTGCTGCTATCTGCCCAATCGGGCAGACCTTTATTGGTGTTTATTGGTTCGGCGCTTGCATTAGTGGCCTCAAGTTTGGTGGGGGTATTGCTGGGGCGTTGGCTGGCTGGCTGGATATCACCGCAACGCTTGGAACTGTTGGCTGGTTCGTTGATGCTGCTATTGGGCAGCCTGCTGGGCCTGCAAGCAATAGGGCCTTGGCTAACTGAGCTTTTCTTATAAATGACTATTTCACCTGATCTTCTCCTGCTGGCTTCCACCTTCAGCACAGTTTTTCTTGCTGAGTTAGGTGATAAAACCCAACTTGCCACCGTTGCCATTAGTGGCACCAGCAATCGCCCCTTATATGTTTTCCTCGGCAGTGCCTCGGCCTTGGTTTTGGCAAGCTTTTTAGGGGCCCTGCTGGGGGGTGGCTTGGCGGAAGTTGTGCCAGCGCAACTGTTGCAACTGGCAGCTGCCATCGGCTTTTTAGTAATTGGCGGCCGCTTGGTGATCAACGCTTTAGCCACCAAACAGGAGCAGAGCTGAGCCACTTTCCAGCGGCTCCCTAAGCTTGTTGTTCAGCATTAATCGCAGCATCGCCCCCGCATGAAGTTTTCCGTTGCCAATCTGCTGGATCAATTGCAGGCGGAATCAGCTGTTTCGGTGCAGGAATTAGAAAAAAAACTGGCCCTTAAAACCGTAAAAGAAAAGCACTATTTAGAGCTAGCACTGCAGGCGTTGGAACGGATTGGTTTACTAAACCAGGCTGAAGAGGGGATCAGCCGCACTAATAACGAGGCTTTAATTGAAGCTCGCTTGAGATGTTCCAGCAAAGGGTTTTGCTTCGCCCTGCGGGAAGATGGCGGCGACGACGTTTATATCCGCGACCACCAGCTGAACCATGCCTGGAATGGTGATCGTGTGCTTGTGAAAGTAACGCGGGAGGGAGGGCGCCGCCGTTCACCGGAAGGGGGGGTGCAATGCATTCTCGAGCGCTCCAACACCACGGTGCTGGCCCAGGTGGAACGCCAGGAGGAGCAATTGCTTGCAGTACCCCTTGATGATCGCCTGCATGCCTCGATTCAATTGCAGGAAATCGATGCCGATCACATCGAGCGGGCTGGGGAAGCCCTGGTGGAAGTGGCAATGGATCGTTTCCCCATTGGTCAATTCCCCGCCCAAGGCCATGTGCGCCGCTCCCTTTCAACAAAAGGTGAGGGCAATGCCGACCTAGAGCTGCTACTTGCCCGCCATCGCCTTGATGGCGCTGGCTTTAGCGGCCGGATCAATTTAAAAACGCCAGCGGCTGCTGGCAGGGAAGATCTCAGCGAGTTGCCCAGCATTTTGTTGCGGGGCAGGGCAGCTGATAATTCAGCGGCTTCAGTGGCGGTGTCGCTGGAAGGCGGCAACCGTTTATGGCTGCATATCCCTGATATTGGCGAGCGTTTATCCCTCGATGGTCCCCTTGATCGCTGGTTGCGTGATCAAGCTGAAGCCATAGGTGTTGGCAACAGTTGGATACCACTGCTGCCTGCCCCCTTGCAGGAGGCGGCCGCATTAAGCATTGCCCAAAACAACAGCGCCCTATCGGTGGCCCTTGAGCTAAGCCCAGAGGGGGAGCTGCTCCACTACCGCTTTTGTCGCTCCACGGTGCGGATTGATGCTGAATTGGATGCCAACAGCCTTGAGGCCTTGCTAAATCGCAAGCCAAAGGCCCGCACCACTCCTGTTGCGCTTAAGGCCCTAAAGGAGTATCTGCCGCTTTTGGAGCAGTTGCAGGCCCTGGTGCAATTACTACGCCAGCAGCGTTTAGGGGCGGGCAGCTTGGATCTGGACCTAGCGGTGCCCGCCCTTGAAGCCATGGCCCATCAGGGCCAGGAATTGCCTGATCAAAGGCGAAGTGGTTGGTTTGCCACCGCTGCCCCAAACAACCCCATGGGCTGGCTGCGGGAGTTGGTGCGCCCTGCCGAACAAGCCCTTGGCCGCCATCTGGCTGCCCTGGAGCTGCCAGCCCTGTTCCTTGGCCAGGCAGCGCCGGATCCAGCTGATTTAAATGATTTGGTGAAACTTGCTGTGGGGCTTGATGTGCCCTTGGAATTAGGGGCTGATGGCAATGCCCCTGCTGCTGCTGCCTTGGCCGAGGCATTTCTTGGCAGCAAACGGGCCAGGGTGCTGCAACAGCAATTGCGTGAGGCCACTAAACCCGTGCAATTAAGTGCATTGCCGGAGGCAAATGCCTTGGCGGCTGAACCATTGGCCTATGCCCCTTGGTGTTTCCCTTCGCTGCACTACAGCGCGATTTGGAACCAATTGCTGCTCGTAACCCTGCTCACCGAGGCAAAGGATCGCCCCAGTGTTCGCCATAAAAGCCGCCTGGATCTAAGCGCTGATAGTTGCCATGGCCAGATCGAATGGGCCCTGCTAACCGCCAGCCAGTTGGCTCCTTTCCAAGAAACGATCGCCAATGGTTTGGTGAATCGTTTGAATGGCCGCAGCCGTTTTGCCGATGAGGTGGAGGCTGATGGCTTGGCTTTATTTAGGGCAAGGCAGGCGGAATCATTGCTGGGTCAAACCTTGCCTGGTGTGATCAGTGGCATTCAGAGCTACGGCTTCTTTGTTGAACTACCTCCAACCCAGGTGGAGGGATTGGTGCATGTGAGTTCCTTAAAAGACGATTGGTATGAGTACCGCTCCCGTCAACATCGTTTAGTTGGCCGTAAAAACCGCCGCACCTACAAGCTGGGTGATCCCGTGGAGGTGGAGGTGCTGAAGGTGGATGTGTTGCGCCATCAAATCGATCTAGCTGTTTTACAGCCGGAAATTGAGCCGGATGCCCAGCTTTCCGATGATGATGGAGAGGATGAGGAATCCTGAGGTTGCCTTTCCAGAAGCGCCGCTGCTGCTTGCTGTGTGCGGTGCTTCAGCGCAAGTGCTTGCCCTAAGGGCTTTGCAATTGTTGCTTGAGGGCGATAACTGCGTTGATTTGGTTTTAAGCAGGGGTGCCTTTGAGGTTTGGCGGGCCGAGATGGGCCTGGTGTTGCCCGTGGCACCGAAGGAACAGGAGCAGGTGTTGCGCCAGCATTGCGGCACAAACAAGGGTGAACTGCGCTGTTATCGCTGGAACGACCAAGCGGCACCGATGGCCAGTGGCAGCTACCGCAGCCGCGGCATGTTGATCCTGCCTGCCACCATGGGCACCGTTGGCAGGGTGGCAGCTGGTATAGCCACCGACTTAATTGAACGCTGCGCTGATGTGCATCTCAAGGAGGCGCGACCGCTGGTGATCTGCCCCCGGGAAATGCCATGGAATCTGATCCATTTGCGCAATCTCACCAGCCTGGCGGAAGCGGGCGCCCGCATTGCACCACCGATTCCAGCTTGGTATCACCAGCCCGAAAGCCTTAGCGACATGGTGGATTTTCTCGTGCTGCGCACCCTTGATCTCTTTGGGTACAGCTTGGGCGAATTGCGCCGCTGGCAGGGACCAATCCAACAGCCATGAAAGAACTGCTGGTGCTGCCGTTGCTAATGCCCCTGGGGCTAGCCCTGGTGGTGGGATTACTAAATCTCACAACGCCCAGCCGTTTGAAGTTTTTGCTTTGGTCTTCCCCGCCCCTATCGCTTGGCAGCTGGGTGATGCTCGGTGCCGGTGGTGGTGCTGCTTTAAGTGCAGCGCTGAGTGCCACTGCGGGTTTGCCTGCTAAACGCAAGCCCAAGCCAAAAGCTGAAACTTGGCAAGCACCAGCGCCTAAGGCAGCCCCTAGCCAGCAGTGGCCTGAGCGGGATCCCCAGGAGCCAGCACCAACGGTTTCTGTGCCGTTTCGGGTTGTTAATTCAAAGGCTGAACAGCAGCCCGATTGGGATCAAGCCAACGATGCCGACTGGTAAAGCTGAGCGCTGCCCTAACTTGGAAAAACCCATCAGGCCCCACAGGTGACTGATTCAGCGGCCAAAAAAGCAGCACCTGCTCCCAAACCTGCTCCCAAACCTGAGGATCAGGCCTTCGAAAGCTTTATCCCGGAGCTATTCCTGCCCGCTTTGGCTAAGGAGATTCAGGCCTATGGCGGGCCCGCCATTGAATTGCGCCTTGAGCAGGCCCCCATGCCTGTGGTGGGTGAAATGTGTTGGCAGGTTGCGGGTGAATTGCCTGGCGGAAGGAGGTTTTGGCTTTGTTTTTTGAGCAACAACATTCAAGCCGCTAAAACCATTGCCCTTGCCGAAGCTGGCGCTGATCCCAGTTTGCTGGAGTCTTTCTTGATCGATGAAAAGAAAACAACCCTGGCCCTGCTGGTGAGCCGCACGGTGCAAAGGCTAAACGGACAGAAATGGCTCGGGCCCAACTGAGCTCTCTCCCCTCCTACTATTAAAAACAAGAAGGTTTTAATCGGATGGTTCCACCTAGCGCTGCCCTAGCTGAATCTCCCCAGCCCGCTGCAAAAGAGCCAGCTAGGGAAACAATCCTCACGCCCAGGTTCTACACCACGGATTTTGAGGCGATGGCCGCCATGGATCTGCAGCCCAATGGGGCAGAGCTAGAGGCGATCTGCGAGGAGTTTCGCAAGGATTACAACCGCCATCATTTTGTTCGCGATCAGTCTTTTGAAGGGGCAGCGGAAAAGCTTGATCCAAATACCCGCAAGGTGTTTGTTGAATTCTTGGAGCAGAGCTGCACCTCAGAATTTTCTGGCTTTTTGCTCTACAAAGAATTGAGCCGAAGGATTAAAAATCGCAATCCTTTGCTGGCTGAATGCTTTGCCCACATGGCAAGGGATGAAGCCCGCCATGCAGGCTTTTTAAATAAGGCGATGGGGGATTTTGGTTTACAGCTGGATCTAGGTTTTTTAACAGCAAGTAAGGCCTACACATATTTCCAACCTAAATTTATTTTTTATGCCACTTATTTATCTGAGAAAATCGGTTACTGGCGCTACATAGCAATCTATCGCCACCTTGAGCAAAATCCAGATAGTAAGATATTTCCAATCTTTAATTTCTTTGAAAATTGGTGCCAGGATGAAAATCGCCACGGTGATTTCTTTGATGCCCTGATGAAAGCCCAACCTGCCACGGTGCGGGGTTTTCAGGCAAAACTTTGGTGTCGTTTCTTTCTGCTGGCTGTTTTTGCCACCATGTATGTGCGGGATGTGGCCCGTAAAGATTTCTATGAAGCCCTTGGTTTAGATGCAAGGGAATACGACAAATATGTAATTGCTAAAACCAATGAAACATCAGCTCGGGTATTCCCTGTGGTGCTCAATGTGGAGCACCCGCGTTTCTACGAACGTTTAGAGCGCATCGTTCAACACAACCACGCCTTAGATGCAGCAGATCAGGCCAATGCCCTGCTGCCTTTGAAATTTGCCCGCAAGCTGCCCCATTGGCTTGGCAATGTATGGGAGATGGGCCGTCTTTTCTTTGCGGCACCGATCCCCAGCAATCGTTTTCAACCCGCCATTCGTTGAGCACCTGTGAGTTTTCTTGATTCCCAATGGCAGGGGCGCCTTGAGCTCCTGCTGGCCGCTGGCCGCAGTGCTGGCGCTGAGCTGGTTGAAATTTTTCTTGAGCGCTTTGATCGCCTCAGCGTTTTGGCTGAGCAGGAAAGGGTTACCAGTGTGAGCCCATCATTGGGTTGTGGCGCTGGCATCCGCGTATTCCACGGCGAAGCCAATGGTTTCAGGGATGGTTTTGTTAGCACCACCGACCTAAGCGAAGCCGGTTTATTCCAAGCCCTCGATCAAGCCCTTGGCATGCTCGGTTTAGAGCGTGGCGGCCAAAGCGGCCCTAGTTTTGCCGGCCTTGCCCCCCTAAGGGATTACGGCTCTGGCAAGCAGGATTGGTTGGTCCAATGCCCTGGGGTGCAGGTGAGCGCCGATCGTTTGCTTGAAGGCACCGCCATGCTCAACAAGCACGGCCGTTGTTTGCAGGCACGCCGGGGTAGCTATTCCCGCGATTGGCAAGAGGTGTTGGTGGCTGCCAGCGATGGCACCTTCAGCCGCGACCTCCGTTTGCATCAAACCTTGGGCCTAAGTGTGCTGGCGGCCGATGGGGACCATCGCTCCAGTGTTGCCCGTCGATTTGGCAGCTCCGATAACCCAAGCGATTTAATCGAATGGGATGCCGATGCCGCCGCCCGCGACATCAGCACCAGCAGTGCCACCATGCTTTATGCCGATTACATCGAAGCCGGTTCCTACCCGGTGGTGCTGGCAAATCGTTTTGGTGGTGTGATCTTCCATGAGGCCTGCGGCCATTTGTTGGAAACCACCCAAGTGGAGAGGGGCACCACCCCATTTGCCAACAAGATCGGTGAAGCAATTGCCCACAGCTCTGTTACTGCTGTTGATGAAGGCCTTTCACCCCAATCCTTTGGCAGCCTTGCCATGGATGATGAGGGCCTTGAACCCCAGCGCACCACCTTGATTGAAAATGGCATCCTCAAGGCCTTTCTCTCAGATCGGGCTGGTGAAATGCGCACCGGCCATGCCCGCACCGGCAGTGGCCGCCGCCAAGGTCATTCCTTTGCTGCTGCCAGCCGCATGCGCAACACATTTATTGCCGCTGGTGCCCACACCCCTGCTGAATTGATTGGTTCCATTGATAAGGGTCTTTATTGCAAGGTGATGGGCGGCGGCAGTGTGGGCCCCACCGGTCAATTCAACTTCTCGGTGGAGGAGGGGTATTTGATCGAAAATGGCCAGCTTGGTAAACCAGTTAAGGGGGCAACTTTGATCGGTGATGCTGAAACAGTGATGCCACGCATCTCAATGTGCGGCAATGATCTCGATCTGGCCGCTGGCTTTTGTGGTTCCGTTAGCGGCAGTGTTTATGTAACTGTGGGCCAACCCCATATCAAGGTTGATTCCATCACTGTTGGGGGGCGTTGAGATGCTTAATCCCCAACAATTACATGACCAATTAACTGCCCTTGCTAAGCAAGAAGGTATTCAGCAGTGGGATATGGGTGCTGCCAGCGGCACCGATGTATCGGTTCAGGTAGATCGAGGCGAGCCAAAACAACTCAAGGGTGCCCAACGCAGTGCCGTAACAGTTAGGGCCTGGACCAGTGATGGAAGGGTGGGGATCACAAGCAGCACTGATTTATCCGAGGAAGGTCTTGCCCAAGCCCTTAAGGGTGCAAAGGAAGCCAGTGCCTTTGGTGATTTGGAGGAGCCCCCTGGGCTTTCCTGCCGTTCCCTTGAGCCATTAACGCCCCTGGAGCGGCCTGTTTTGCCCCTTAGGCCGATCCAAAGCCTGTTGCAAACATTGCTGCAGGCTGAAAAGGAGTTGTTGGATTTCCATCCTGCGATTAACACCGTTCCCTACAACGGCCTTTCCGAGCGCAATGGCGAAAGTGTTTATCTAAATAGTCTTGGTGCCCAACGCCATCAAATCAGCAGCTCCTCCGCCTGCTACCTATACGCCAGAGCAGAGCAGGATGGCCGTAAACCCCGCAGCGCCGGTGCTGTGCGTTTGGCCTATGGATCTGAAGGCCTTGATGTGCAGGCATGTATTAAAGAAGCAGCTGAATTAACCATTAGCCATCTCGATTATTCCGCCATTGATACAGGCCATTACACCTGCATATTTAGCCCAGAGGCATTCCTTGATTTGATCGGTGCATTTAGCAATATTTTTAATGCAAGGGCCGTACTTGATGGCTTGAGTTTGTCTAACCGTGATTCCCTTGGTAAACCATTGGCGGTGCCATTCCTAAACCTTTGGGATGATCCGCTCCACAGCGCAAATCTTGGTGCTTCCAACTTCGATGGCGAGGGCACACCAACGGCACCATTAACTCTCATTGAAGCTGGTAATTTGGCCCATTTCCTGCACAGTGAAGGCACCGCCAGGCAGTTTGGTGTGGCCCCCACCGGCCATGCGGGCATGGGGGCCAAGGTGTCTGTTGGCCCAGATTGGTTTGTGGTTGCCCCCACCCCTGGTGCTGGCGTTGGTGATAGCCATCTAAATCGCCATAAAGCCGATGGGGTGGTGTGGATCGATTCCCTATCTGCTCTCCATGCGGGCGTGAAGGCAAGCCAGGGTTCCTTTTCACTGCCCTTTGATGGTTGGCTTGTTAAAAATGGCGAGCGCCATTCGATTGAAGCAGCAACAGTGGCCGGTGATATTCGCACCGTTTTGAATTCAATCCTTGCCCTAGAGGGGGAACCATTGGTTACACCGGGTGGAATCTGCCCCCATGTGTGGGTTGAAGGTTTATCGATAACTGGTGAAGCCTGATTTTTTAAGCAACTTGATGTTGCCTTTATTGCCGTGAAGGTGTTGTTTTGGGGCACCCCCGCCTATGCCATACCAACCCTTGAGGCCCTATTTGATGGCGGCCATCAAATAGTTGGTGTGGTTACCCAACCCGATCGCCGCCGCGGCAGGGGTGGGGCATTGCAGGCATCAGCGGTAAAAACGCGGGCTTTGCAACTGCAAACAACTGAGCCAATTCCAATCTTTAGCCCGGAACGGATTCGCAAGGAACCCCACACCCAGGCTGCCCTTGCTGCCCTTGGGGCAGACATAAACATCGTGGTGGCCTTTGGCCAGTTGTTGCCTCCGGAGGTGTTGGCTGCGCCCAGCTATGGCTCTTGGAATGGCCATGGTTCCTTGCTGCCCCGTTGGCGCGGGGCTGCGCCGATTCAATGGAGCTTGATGGCAGGCGACGGCGAAACCGGCGTGGGGATCATGGCCATGGAGGAGGGTTTAGATACGGGGCCAGTGCTTCTAGAGCGATCCCTTGACATTGGTTTATTGGAAAATGCCAGCCAACTGGGGGAGCGCCTCAGCCGCCTCACAGCTGAGTTAATGGTTGAAGCATTGCCGTTGATTAGCAGTGCCAATTTCAGCCTTAAGCCCCAAGCCGCTGAGGGCATAAGCCATGCCCGCCTGATTACCAAGGCTGATTATCAAATTGATTGGCAGCAACCGGCCCTGCAATTACATCGCCAGGTGATGGCTTTTTATCCTGGTGTGCATTGCGATTGGCGCGGCAAACGCATGAAATTGCTCGCTACTGAACCACTGGTGCAGCGCTTAGCTGGGCAGTTGAGCCCAGAGGCGGCTGAATTAACAAAACAGCAGTGGCCAAAAGAAACCCCTGGAACAGCGCTAAAGGCCATAAACGGCCTTGGCATGGTGATTGCCACAGGCGGTTGCCCCCTTTTGGTGCGCACTGCTCAATTGGAGGGTAAAACCCCAGCCAGTGGTTCAAATCTATTGCAGCAACTCAGCTGATCAGGCCCAGATCAACCGGCTCCAAGCCAAACAGCGGGCAATACTCACAACGCCTAGGCCAATGCAGATGGGGCAGTGCAATGGACCCATGAACTACCTCTCCAACCGCTTCAGCATAGTTTGCGGCGGTTGGTGAATCCCCATAGGAATAAAAGACCTACCAGGCTTAGTAGTAACCATTGCGGCAATTCGATAAAAGGCCAAAACACCCGCACTAATAATTGAATGCCAACCAAGCCAACGGCGATATAGCCTGCTGCTTCCAGCCTCGGGTAATTGTTTAATAGTTCAATAAATAAGTTAGAACTTAACCTAAGTGCCACCACACCAATTATGCCACCGGTTATAACAAGCCACAACTTATCGCTAACTGCAACGGCCGCGGCTACACTATCAAGGGAAAAGGCAAGGTCGGTGAGGGCAATGCTGATCGCGGTGCCAGCTAGTTTGCGATCAAAGCCAAATAAATTATCAGCGGATATTATGTTGGTGGAGTTGTTTAATGATTCATCTATTGATTTATTCTCAAGTGATTTAGAATCTAATAATTCAGGTTCTGGTAATTCTACTTGCGATGAATTATTGATAAAATGATCAGCGCAAAGCCAGAGTAGATATGCTGCACCTGCGGCCATTAATGGTTTAAACCCTAGAACCCAGCGGGATACAAGGATCAAGCTAATTCGAAAAAACAAGGCAAAAACCAAGCCCAGATTGAGCGCTTGTTTTTGTTGGTTTTGGCTTTTTAAGCCCTTGGCGATTGCAGCCAGGGCAATGGCGTTGTCGGCTGATAGCACCACCTCCAATCCCACCAACACCGGCAGCAGCAGCAGCACCTCATGCCATTGGTCTGCTGCGGTAATTAGGGGCGTTAGGGAATCAAGGCTTGAAGCTTCCATCGCTGCAGCTTAGAAAGCATGGGTGCCGCTCCAAGCAGAAAAGGGGATCAGAAATATGCGTGCTGATTTAGCCACCCAGGTGGATTTGCTCCATGCCGATGGCCAGAGGGTGGTGGTGCGAGTGAGTTGCAGCAGTGGCGGGGTGCTGATTTCTGCCCTTGGTGAGGCCCCAGGGGCAGAGCAGGCGGAGGACCGCGCCTTAGCTCGTTTGCAGCAACGGCTTGCTAATCCCACTGCCCCAGCGCCTGTTCAGAAAATCAGCTCACAACCTTCTTTGGCGCCAGTGGCAGTTGAACCAGCCCCCGAACCTGCTTCAGAACCAACGCCAGAACCAACGCCAGAACCTGAGGATTGGAGTGAGGAGCTCACCGCCGTTGAAATGGAATTGCAACGGCTCAATTGGGATCGCAGCAAGGAGGGTCAATACCTGCAACGGGCCTTTGGCCACAGCAGTCGCAGTCGTTTAGTGCGTTATGGCGATTTAGTGGCCTACCTAAAAGCATTGCGAATTCTGGAGCCACCCTTGGAGCCCACCGCAGCAGCCCTGCCCCTGCTGCGCCCAGCACTGCTTAAAACCAGTGATGAATTGCTGGGCCAATTGGCATGGGGGGCAGAGGAGGGGCGTGCTTTTTTGGTTGAACATTTCAGCCAAACCAGCAGGCAGCAACTCAGTGATGCCCAGTTGCAGGAGTTCAACCAATCCCTGCAGCAACTGCTGCTGAATGCCCCATCCCCCCAAACGGCTTGATCAGTTGCGAAGATCTGCAGCTGTGCAGTGCAATTTTCAATGCCTCTAACCGCCCTGGTGCGCCAGCTGGAGCAGGTGCCGCTAACGGCAGAGGTGTTGGAGCGCATCCGCAGGCCAGATCGCTTGCGGTTGCAGGGTGCCAGCCGAGCGGCTAGGGCCCTAACCACTTCAGCCCTGGCCTGCTGTGAAGGCGCCCCTTTACTGGTGGTGGTGCCCACCCTTGAGGAGGCGGGCCGTTGGGCGGCCCTATTGGAGTTAATGGGTTGGCCCACCACCCAGCTGTATCCCACCAGTGAGGGTTCCCCCTACGAGGGTTTTGATCCCACCAGTGAAATCACCTGGGGGCAACTGCAGGTTTTAAGTGAATTGCTAGCCATTGATGGCGCCGGCAGGCGCAGTTGGCGCGGGGCAATTGTTGCAAGTGAAAGGGCTCTACAACCCCACCTGCCACCGCCTGCGGTGTTAGCCGAACAATGCCTGAGCTTGCGTAAAGGTGATTGCGTAAACCTGGAGCAATTGGGCGAAACCCTGGCGCGGCTTGGCTATGAACGGGTAGCAACGATTGAACAGGAAGGCACCTGGAGTCGCCGCGGCGACATTGTTGATCTATTTCCGGTGAGTGCTGAATTGCCGGTGCGGCTTGAATTTTTTGGGGATGATCTAGATAAGTTGCGGGAATTTGATCCCGGCACCCAACGCTCCCTCGATGGGGTGGAGCTGGTGCGGCTCACCCCCACCAGCTATGGCCCCCTGGTGGCGCAAGCCCTGCGGGAGCAATTGCCAGATGGCCTTGAGCAGTTGCTCCAGCCAGAGGCAATGGAGCAGTTATTGGCAGGGGGTACCCCTGAGGGTATGCGGCGCCTAATGGGTTTGGCCTGGAATGAACCCAGTTCATTGCTTGATTACCTGCCTGAACACACCCTGGTGGCCGTAGATGAACGGCGTCAACTATTAGCCCATGGCCAGCAGTGGTTCAACCATGTTGAACAACATTATCAAGATGAATCAGCGGAGCTGGCTGCATCACTACTGCCTAATTGTTTACACAAACCAATTGCTGCTGCCCTTGCTCAACTGGAGGCATTTGCTGGTTTTGACCTCGCTGAATTAGCAGAAACAGACAACCATCCAAATAGTTTTGAACTAGCGAGCAGATCGGTTACCGCCTATCCAAATCAGTTCGGTAAATTAGCTGGATTGATTAAGGGTTTTCAACAAGATAAGGCGCGGGTTTGGTTGCTATCGGCTCAACCGTCGCGGGCTGTTGCCTTATTAGAGGAGCATAATTGCATCAGTAGGTTTATTCCAAACCCCCATGATTTTCCAGCTATTGAGCGTTTAATCGAGCAGAATACGCCGATTGCCTTAAAAACTAAAGCCAATGTTGAGTTGGAGGGCTTACAGCTTCCCGCCTGGCGCTTGGTATTAATAACTGATCGGGAATTTTTTGGCCAACATAATCTCACAGCCAGTGGTTATGTGCGGCGTCGGCGTAGGGCAGCCAGCCGAACTGTTGATCCAAATCGGATGCAACCCGGCGATTTTGTGGTGCATCGCAACCATGGCATTGGCAGATTTTTAAAATTAGAAAAACTTGCCATTGCTGGGGATGCTCGCGATTACCTAGTAGTGCAATATGCCGACGGTTTATTACGGGTAGCAGCTGATCAATTAGGAAGCCTTGGCCGTTTCAGAGCAAGCACAGATGCACCGCCAGAACTAAATCGCATGGGCGGTATCGCCTGGGCTAGGGCAAAGGAGCGGGCCCGTAAGGCCGTGCGCAAGGTGGCCCTTGATTTAGTGAAGTTATACGCCGAACGGCTTGAATCTCCAGGTTTTGCCTTCCCTGTTGATGGCCCATGGCAGCTGGAATTAGAGGATTCATTTCCCTATGAGCCAACCCCTGATCAAGTAAAAGCAATTGCTGATGTGAAGCGCGATATGGAAATAGCAAAGCCGATGGATCGCTTGGTGTGTGGTGATGTGGGATTTGGTAAAACAGAAGTGGCTATCCGCGCAATTTTTAAGGCGGTAACCGCCGGTAAACAATGCGCCCTATTGGCGCCCACCACCGTGCTAGCCCAACAGCACTGGCGCACCCTTAGTGAACGTTATGCCCCCTACCCATTAAAAGTTGCATTGTTAAATCGCTTTCGCACAACAACTGAGCGTAAGGAGATCCTCGCTGGCCTGCAGGAAGGCGCTATCGATATAGTTGTTGGCACCCATCAATTATTAGCAAAAGGCACACAATTTAAGCAATTGGGTTTACTTGTGGTAGATGAAGAACAACGTTTCGGTGTTACCCAGAAAGAGAAGATTAAGGTTTTACGTAAGGATGTGGATGTTTTAACCCTGTCGGCAACCCCCATACCCCGCACCCTTTATATGAGTTTATCGGGGGTGCGGGAGATGAGCTTGATAACTACGCCGCCTCCCCTGCGCAGGCCGATTAAAACCCACCTCGCCTCCTTGGATGAAGAGGCGGTTCGCAGTGCAATTCGCCAAGAACTGGATCGCGGCGGCCAGGTTTTTTATGTGGTACCCAGGGTGGAAGGTATCGAAGAAGTTGCAGGGCAGTTGAGGCAAATGTTGCCCGGTTTGCGTTTACTGGTGGCCCATGGCCAGATGCAGGAGGGCGAATTAGAAAGCGCCATGGTTGCATTTAATGCAGGCGAAGCGGATTTAATGCTTTGCACCACAATTATTGAAAGCGGGCTTGATATTCCACGGGTGAACACAATCCTGGTGGAAGATGCCCAGAAATTTGGTTTAGCCCAGCTCTATCAACTGCGGGGCAGGGTGGGTAGAAGCGGTATCCAGGCCCATGCCTGGTTGTTTTATCCAGGCGATGCTTCCCTCACAGAAGCGGCCCGTCAACGGCTGCGGGCAATTCAGGAATTTGCCCAACTTGGCAGTGGTTATCAATTAGCCATGCGAGACATGGAAATCCGTGGTGTGGGCAATTTGCTTGGGGTGGAGCAAAGCGGCCAGATGGAAACGATCGGCTTCGATCTCTATATGGAAATGCTGCAGGAGGAAATGGCTGAGATTCGCGGCCAAGACATCCCAGCGGTAGATGAAACCCAGATTGATTTAACAATTACCGCGTTTATCCCTGCTGATTGGATTACGGAGGCAGATGAAAAACTAGCGGCCTACCGGGCAGCCGCTGATTGCATCAGCCGTGAAGCATTGCTGCAGTTAGCCAGTGATTGGATTGATCGCTACGGCGCCCTGCCGGCAGCGGTGCAATCACTACTTCAGGTGATGGAGTTGAAACTACTGGCCAAACGCTGTGGTTTTGCGCGCATCAAGCCGGAAAAACCAAATATTGCCCTCGAAACCCCCATGGAGGAACCTGCATTCCGGCGTTTGCGCCAGGGTTTACCAACCCATTTGCATGGCCGGCTTGTGTATCAAGCCGGCAGTGGCTCCACCGCCAAGGTGTTAGCCCGTGGTTTAGGGGTGCTGCCTGCCGATAAGCAATTGGAGGAGCTCAAAAACTGGCTGGAGCTGATGGCCGCCCAAATCCCTGGTAACTAATCGCCTCAGTTTCGCAAAAGTTCGTTACAATACGGCCAACGGAAAAAAGTAATGGCTGCGATTGTTGACCTCAGTGATGGCCTTGGCGCAGTGTTAGACCTTGGTGGCACTGCCTCCGGCCTTGGTTTTTTGGTTTCTTTGCTCGCCTGCGCCGGCCTGGGCGTGTTCGCCCTACTTCAACAGGATGGCAGCAACGACGACGACGACTCAAACCCAGGTGGCGGGATCATGCAACCTGTGGGAGGGGCGGCTTAAAAAGTAGTTCTTAACGAACTATTCTTCTCCAGCCCCTAGGGCTGCGGGAAGATTAGAGCTAGCTGGGTTATAGATTTTTGCTTTGATAACACCAGTGGAGGCAGCATTTAGCTGCTTGCTTAAAGTGGTTTCAGCAACTTTGTATTGCGGATCGCTCCTGGTTCCCAGCTGTTCAAATTTAAGGTTTCTTGCATCCTCTTCGCTGAGTTTGGCTGTGATATCTGGCTGAATGCCATATTTATGGATATCTCTGCCGCTAGGTGTGAGGTATTTTGCAATAGTTACCGTCATCCCGGAGCCATCGGATAGGCCCCTAACCGATTGCACCAAACCCTTACCAAAGGTTTTTTGACCAACTAAAACAGCTCGATTGTTATCCTGCAAAGCACCGGAAAGTATTTCACTGGCGCTGGCAGATCCTTCATTAACTAGAACAACAACCGGTGCTTTTGTGAGTGCTTTGCCGCCGGCGCGCTTTATATCCTGTACACCGTCGCGGGTTTTAGTGGATACGATCACCCCATCATCTAACCACTGGCGGGCGATTTCAACGCTCGCCATCAAGAGGCCGCCTGGGTTGCTGCGTAAATCCAACACATAGCCCTGGGCGCCCTTCTCCTCCAGTTCTTTTATGGCTTGGCGCATATCTTTTGTGGCATTGGCATTAAACTGCTTCAGGCGTATATAACCCACCTTGATGCCATCCGGGGTGGTATTTAATCTGCTATCAACAGCATGGATTTCGATGCGGTCGCGAATTAGATCAACGCTGATAAGTTGACTTTTATTGCGGCGTAGTTGAATTGAAACTTTGCTTCCCGCTGGCCCGCGGATTAATTTCACCGCATCTTCGGTGCTCATCCCTTTAGTGCTCTTGCCATTTATTTGTGTGATCACATCTTTTGGCTTTACATCAGCCCTTGATGCTGGTGAACCATCGATGGGTGATACAACAATTAATTCTTTTGTGTCTTTGTCAAGGCTCAATTGAATGCCCACCCCGGATAGTTCACCGGAGGTGTCTATTTGCATCTCCTTGAATTCACGCGGATCTAGGAATCTTGTGTAGGGATCATCCAAGGTGGCAAGCATGCCGCGAATCGCTTCATAGGCATCTTTTGTATTGCCATAGCTTTTATTGAGCACATCCTTGCGCAGGGTTTTCCAGCGATCCTCGGTGTATTTACCAGTGGTATCGAGATAATCCCTAAATACGATCTGCCAAGCTTCATCCATCACCTCCTTGGGGCTATCGGAAATGATCGCAGCGGTGCTGCTGCCGATGATTAAATCGCTGCCAAGTACAACAACACCAGCTAAAGCGCCTGCACCAGCTAGGGCTAACAAAGCAATGCGGCGCGCTCCCCTTTGGCTCATCGAGTTTTTCTAAGTCCCCTAAACGTAACGCTTATTCAGGCTTGGGGCTCTACCCAGCGGCCATCGGCTTTGATCAAGGCGATCAGTGCCTCCACACCCTCAGCCTCGGGCACGCGGCCTATCTCCTCGCGGCCCCGATAAAGGGAGATTGTTCCTGGTGTTTTACCCACGTAGCCGTAGTCGGCATCGGCCATCTCCCCAGGGCCATTAACAATGCAACCCATCACAGCAATATCCAAACCTGTGAGGTGATCGGTGGCGGCTCGCACCTTATGGAGCACCTCCTCCAAATTGAAAAGGGTGCGGCCGCAGCTGGGGCAGGCCACATATTCCACCATCGTTTTGCGCAGGCCAAGGGCTTGCAAAATGCCATAGCAAACTGGGATTTCCTTTTCCGGTGCCTCTGTTAAAGACACGCGAATCGTGTCCCCCAAACCATCGGCTAGCAGGGTGGCGATGCCAGCGGTGCTCTTGATCCGGCCGTAGTCGCCATCCCCCGCCTCCGTTACCCCCAGGTGCAGTGGGTAGTGGAAGCCCTCTTCATCCATGCGATGGGCCATGAGCCGATAGGCCGCCAACATCACTGGAGCCCGGGAGGCTTTCATCGAAATAATGATGTTATGGAAATCAAGGCGATCGCAGATCCGGATAAATTCCAAGGCGCTTTCCACCATGCCCATGGGCGTATCGCCGTAGTTGAACAGCATCCGTTCCGCTAGTGAGCCGTGGTTAACACCAATGCGCAGGGCTTTGTCTTGCTGCTTGAGCAAACTCACCAGCGGTTCAAATGTTTCGCTAATCCGTTCGGCAATGGCTGCACTTTCAGCAGGGCTGAATTCAGTGCGATTGGGATCCGGCTTATCAAATACAAATAAGCCTGGGTTGATCCGCACCTTATCCACGTGGTTGGCCACCTCCAAGGCGATCTTCATGCCGTTGTGGTGCACATCAGCCACAAGTGGAACGGGGGGGCCGCTTTTTTCCACTAGGCGCCGGATTTCTGCCACCGCTTTGGCATGGGCTAGGGAGGGCACCGTTAAACGCACTATTTCGCAACCGGCTTCCTGCAGGCGACGAATGCCGGCGCTGGCCCCCTCCACATCAAGGGTGTCTTCATTGATCATCGATTGCACCACCACGGGGTGGTCGCTGCCGATCCACACATCACCCACCCGCACGCTGCGGGTTTTACGGCGGTGGATAACCGTGTCAAAACGGGCCGGGAGGCCGGTCATGGTGTGTTGGCAGGGGTGCGAGCCAAACCATGGCACATTTCATCACCTTTGCGCAGCTGCGCGCACGCTTCGCTTAGGTCTTGGCGGGTTAATTGCCTTGGTGAATCAGCTGCCAACGAGGCAAACCGCAGCAGATAGGAGGGGTGAAAAATTGCCCTATAGAAGCGTTCTTGCTTTTGATGCCAATGGCCCCGTTGCAGGCCAAGCTTGCCTTTAATGCCCAGCACTGCACTAACAGCCGTAGCACCAGCCAACAGGATCAGGCCAGGATTAATCAGCTCTATCTGCCCCTCTAGCCAGGGCAGGCACTGGCTGATTTCAGTGCTGCTTGGTTTGCGGTTACCGGGCGGACGGCACTTGATCACATTGCAGATGTAGAGATCGTTGTTGCTACAAAGGCCCGCCTCTTCAAGCATTTGCTCGAGCAGTTGGCCGGCACGGCCCCGAAATGGTTCGCCGCATAGATCCTCTTTTTGGCCTGGTGCTTCACCGATCAACATCAGCCTTGCTTTGGGATTACCCCGGCCCACAACAACTTGGTGGCGCTCTTTTGCAAGCGGGCAGGCTTGGCAATTGCTGCATTGCTGCGCTAATTCCGCCAGCAGGGCTTCCGTTTGTTTCAGGCTCATGGCTGGTTTTGGCTTACTTCGGCCGGCTCCAGAAGCAATAGTTTGTTGCCCTCCGGATCAGCAAGCCAGGCTTCACGGCCAAAGCTTTCCTGGCGGCTTGGCTCCAGCAATTGCCCCCCCAGCGTTAGGGCCAGAGCAATGGCTTGCTCGAGTTTCGTAACAGGAAGGCAAAGGGCGAGGCGACCCACCTGGGCCGGCTGGGGCCGCTGCCTGGAGGGGCAATAAAACAGCAATTCGCCGGCACCAGCAAAGGCCACCAGCCAAATGGCACCTTTTTTAATTGCATTTTCATTGGCTAAAGCTGCATAAAAATGGGCCAAATCTGCTGGATTGTTGCTGGCGAGCACCCAAAAAGGACTGGCGTTCATGCACACTGGAACCGCTGGATTTTTTGCTGATGCTCTCGGTTCGGGCACAGGCCCTTAAGCCCTCCCTAACCCTGGCGATTGCCGCTAAGGCAAAGCAATTGCAAGCTGCAGGCAAGGATATCTGCAGCCTTAGTGCAGGCGAACCCAATTTTGATACCCCGGCCTTCATTCGCGAGGCGGCCACTCGGGCCCTTGAAAGTGGTGCCACCCGCTACGGGCCTGCGGCGGGGGAGCCGCAGCTGCGGGCAGCTATTGCAGCCAAGTTGGCCAGGGCCAATGGCATGGTTGTAACCCCTGAACAGGTATTGGTTACCAATGGCGGGAAACAGGCCCTCTACAACCTGTTTCAGGTGTTGCTTAACCCCGGCGATGAAGTGCTTTTGCCTGCGCCCTATTGGCTTAGCTATCCGGAGATGGCCCAACTGGCTGGGGCCAGCGTTCGAGTAGTTCCCAGTGCCGCAAAGGATGGCTTTCGGCTTGATCTGCAGGCTTTAGAGGCATTGATTACGGAGCGAAGCAGGTTATTGATTCTCAATACTCCTTCCAATCCCACTGGCTTGGTGTTGCAGCAACATGAATTGGAGGCGGTGGCTGAATTGCTAAGGCGCCATCCCCACTTAGCTGTTGTTTGTGATGAGATCTATGAATTCCTATTGGCACCTGGCCAGCAGCACCACAGCCTGGCGGCCTTAGCGCCTGATCTAGCCGAGCGGTTATTTGTGGTGAATGGTTTTGCCAAAGGTTGGGCCATGACCGGCTGGCGCCTTGGCTACCTAGCTGGCCCCCTGCCTGCGCTTAAAGCTGCCATTGCCCTGCAGAGTCAGTCCACCAGCAATGTGTGCACCTTTGCTCAATTTGGTGCCCTTGCCGCCCTTGAGGCCTCCCTGGATTGCGTTGAGGAGATGGCAAAAAGTTTTTCAGCCCGCCGCGCCCTGCTCACCAAGGGATTGCAGCAATTGCCCGGTTTGGTGTTGGTGCCCCCCACCGGTGCTTTTTATGCATTTCCTGATGTGAGTGCCCATGGGCTTAATTCGCTGGATTTTTGTAATCAATTGCTGGATCAAGAGGGTTTGGCCCTGGTGCCTGGTGCTCCCTTTGGCGACGACAGATGTGTGAGGCTTTCCTGCGCTGTTAATAGTGCAACAATTGAAGATGGCCTGAATCGCCTGGGCCGCTTTTTAAGCAACTTGAATAAACCTTGAAACTACTTTTGTTCTTTTGGCTAGCGGCTGCAGCTGTAGGCCCGCTTACGCCAGCTATGCCATTGCAGGCTCAACAAAGCGCGCCTGCCATAGCTGCAAAAAAAATATTGCGAATTAGCGCTATACCAGATCAAAACCCAGAGAAACTGAATCGCCTCTATGGCTTGCTTGCTGAAGAGTTGGAGCAAAAGCTGGGCGTGGCTGTTAAATATGTGCCGCTGATTGATTACATGGCAGCGGTAACAGGTTTTCGCAATGGCGACTTGGATTTAGTGTGGTTTGGCGGCCTTACGGGCGTGCAGGCGCGCCTGCAAACCCCCGGTGCCCAGGTGTTGGCCCAGCGGGATGTGGATGCAGCATTTCATTCAATTTTCATTGGCAATGTAAATAGCGTTGCTGCAATCAAACCAATTCGTACTTTTAATGATCTGCAGCAGTTGAAGGGCAAAAGGTTTACTTTTGGCTCCGAAAGCTCCACCTCTGGCCGCTTGATGCCCCAATATTTTTTAGCTAAAGGTGGCGTGAAAATAACTGATTTTGCCGGGGGTGCCCCTGGTTTTAGCGGCAGCCACGACGCCACGATCGCCCTGGTGCAAAGCGGCGCCTACGAAGTGGGCGCAGTTAATGAACAGGTTTGGCAAACAAACCTAAGGAAGGGGAATATTGATCGCACAAAGGTTGTTGCACTCTGGCGTACGCCCCCCTATCCCGATTATCATTGGATTGCCCAGGGCAACTTAAACAAACGCTTTGGCCCTGGTTTTAGTTCTAAGTTGCAAAAAGCTTTGATTCAACTGCGCCCTTCTAATCCGCGGCAGCAACAAATTCTTGAATTATTTGGCGCCCGTCAATTTGTTGAAGCGCCTGCTTCTCAATATGGCCAAATTGAGGCGATTGGTAGAAATTTAGGCAAGATACGTTGATGTTGGAATTACGGGGGATTTGTGTGCCCGGTAGGCAGCGACCCCGTTTAAATAATTTAAGTTTTAGTTTAGCTAGTGGCGAACGGGTAGCGCTGCTTGGTGCCAGTGGTGCCGGTAAAAGCACCCTGCTGGCTGTGGCCAATGGCTTGATTAAACCCACTGCAGGGGTTGTGTATTGGCATGGAGAACCCGCTGCAAATGGCGGCAGGCGTCTGCGTCAGCAGGCTCGCATCGGCACCCTCTGGCAAGACCTGCGCCTGGTGGAGCAACTAACGGTTCAGCAAAGCCTTAATTGCGGTCGCTTGGCGGCTTGGCCCTGGCATTTGGTTTTACTAAATCTGCTCATTCCCCTTGAAACCTCAGCCTGCTCCAAGGTGTTGGCACAAGTTGAATTAACAGCTGATTTATTACCGGTGCCAATCATTCAACTCTCGGGTGGGCAACGGCAACGGATTGCCCTGGGGCGGTTGTTGCGGCAGGGGGCTGACTTGTTGTTGGCAGATGAACCATTAGCCCAGCTAGATCCACCGCTGGCGGCAAAATTATTGAACCTATTGCTCGAGCTGGGCTCTGCCCCGCGCGCTTTGTTGATGAGCCTGCATCGCCCCGATTTGTTGCAGGGTTTTGATCGGGTTTTGGGTTTGCGCTGCGGTGAATTGGTTTTTGATACTCACCCGGCTCGAATTAGCGCTTCACAGCTTCAGTATCTATATGAAAGTGATCAACATAAAAGCGATCAAACCTGATGCGTTTTCAGGCTGCTCCCGCCCTAGGCCTGCTGCTGCCAGCGCTGGTTTTTCTGCCGCTTGTTGCCCTCTTGCCAGGAGCAGTGCATGGCGGCGGTTGGACATTGATTGCTGCTTTTGGCATGGCGGCCCTACAGCCAAGTTTTACGCCAGCCCTTGTTGCTAATGCCCTCCATGGAATTGCGATCACCTTGGCGATTGCCCTTTGGTCGTGGTTATTGAGCATGGCGATTGGCTTAATCGCCGCTGTTTTTTCTTCTCCCACTGTTACCACCGCCCTTTGGGGTTGCCGTTGGCCCGCCCATTGGTTGCGTCGTCTGCTGGCAATCCCCCGGTCGTTGCATGAGTTGCTTTGGGGTTTGATCCTGTTGCAGTTGATCGGTTTGCATCCGGCCGTGGCGGTTTTGGCTATTGCAATTCCCTATGGCGCCCTGGTGGCAAGGGTGCTTAGTGATCAGCTGGAATCCTTAGATCAAAAACCATTTCAAGCATTGCAAGCAGCTGGGGTGGCTGCCCCTGCTGCTTTGTTTTCAGCCCTAGGGCCCAGCTTGCTGCCGGGCTTGCTCAGCTACGGCGGATATCGCTTTGAATGCGCCCTGCGTTCGGCCACCTTGCTGGGCGTATTTGGTTTGGGGGGTATTGGGGCTGATCTGCGGCTTTCGTTGCAGTCTTTGCAATTCAATGAAGCCTGGACAAGCCTTTGGGCCCTGGCCCTGGTGATGTTTTCAATGGAGCAATTAATTGCCCTATGGCGAGGTAGATGTGTGCAGGGCAGGCATCTATTAATCCTGCTTGGTTGTTTGCTGATACTGCTATTTCCAGCTGCCAATTTGCTTGATTTGCAATGGCAGGTATTACTAAATCCCTGGCGTTTGCTGCCAGCTGATCAGTTATTTCAGCTGCAGGGTTGGTGGCAACCTTGGCCCCAATTAATTGGCAGCACTGTTTTATTAACCATCACCGCTGCCTTGGCTGCCTTTGCGGCAACGCCATTGCTGCTTTTGTTGATTTGCCCTTGGCCGTGGCTCCAGCTGCTGCTGCGGGCCTTTGGTTTATTTGCAAGGTTAATGCCACCGCCATTAACGGCTTTGTTGCTCTTATTTGTTCTTAAGCCAGGGCTATTACCCGCTGCTATTGCCTTGGCTTTTCATAATGCTGGCATCCTGGGCCGCTTATTTCTAGAAGGCCTGGAATCCCAAGACCCACGCCCTGAACAGGCCCTATGGGCGGCGGGTGTGCCCAGGCGCCGGGCCCTGTTGATGGCCCGTTTTAATGGCCTAGCAACCAGCTACATGGCCTATGGCGCCTATCGGGCCGATGTGATCCTGCGGGAAACGGTGGTGGTTGGCCTGGTGGGAGTTGGCGGCTTAGGGGCTGTTCTTTTGGAGGCGCTCAGTTCTTTTGCTTGGGCTGAGCTGCTGCCGGTGTTGGTTGTTTATGCCCTGCTCACATTGCTTGGGGAGGAATTGGCAGATCGTTACCGCCGCTCCCTTTTGTTTAACCACACCCAATTGGGGGGGGGGAGTACCCCCCAATTGGAGCTTTTGCCAAGGGGTGTGCCAGGGCCAGCTTGAAAGGGTTCCACTGCACCTGCAGCCATGGTTCCCCGCTCAAATCCCTATTCCCCTGCCACCCTTGAGGCCATGCATCGCAACTACGCCAGTAGCCGTTGCACCAGGCTGAGAAATCGTTTAGTAGAAGCCCATTTAAACCTGGTGCGCCAGCAGGCCCAGCGCCAGGCGCAACGCTGCAACCTTGGTTTCGACGACCTATTTCAAATTGGTTGTTTGGGTTTACTGGCGGCAGTAGAGGGATTTGATCCAAGTAAGGGCAATGCCTTCAGCACCTACGCGGTGCCTTTAATTTCGGGGCAGATGCGCCACTACCTAAGAGACCGGCATCAACCGATTCGCTGTTCCTGGCGGTTGCGCCAGTTGATGGCAAAACAGGAGCAGCTGCAACAGCAGCGCCAGCACCAAGGCTTGTTACCCCTAACCGATGCTGCCTTAGCCCTACGGCTTGGTTGCACCCAGCAACGGCTGCAGCAGGCCCGGGAGCTGCACCACGCCTTGCAATGCACCAGTTTGGATGCCCAAAGTCAAAATGCTGATTCCCAGCAACAGCCAAGCCAGGAATTAGTTGATAGCAGGCCCGGGCCAGAGCAAAATTTGCTTTGGCAGGAATTAAATGAACGGGTGGCTGCTTTAGCACCCGCTGATCAACACATAGTGCGGGCCTGTTTGATGGAGGGACGCTCCCAGCGGGAATTAGCGCGGGAGCTGCAGCTGAGCCCCTGCAAACTTTCCCGGCGTTTACATCGCCTCCAGCAAATGCTGAGGGAACAGCTCAGTGCAACAGCACCATGGCAAGCCCAGCTGCAATAACAGTTAGAAGCCCATTTACAGCTTCATTGCTAAGCCAGCGAACTCGGGGCTGTAGTTCAGCCCCGATCAAACTTTCAATTAGGCATGCAAAAAATGCCACCGCTGTTATCAGCGGAATTTGGCCTGCTGGTATCAGCTTTAGGGCCCAACCCACAGCAGAAAAAAGCAGTGAGCCCGCCAGGCTTGCCAGGGTTCCCTCCAAGCTCACTGCCCCATCGGTGCCAGGCGGCACTGGCTTCCACTGGCTCAGGCTCACGGTGCTGCGGCCCCAACGTTTACCGATTTCACTGCCAAAGGTGTCGCCGAGTTTGGCGGCAAAACTGGCTATAAATCCACTTAGCAGTAATTGCTTTGGAGCCCCTGGCAGCAGGGTGGCTAGGGCCAGCAGTGCGCCAGTGGCAGCGGAACCCCATACATTTTCTGGCCCCCTTCTTCCCCCACGCGCTTCGGCAATGCCGAGGGACTCTTTTTTGGCAAATCCGAGTTTGGTAACAGCTGATCCCAAGGCCAAATACAACACCACGGCCCACCAACCGCGCCAGCCGATGCTTGCCGCAAGCAGGGTGCCTAGGCACCAGGCATGGAACCAACCCGCCTTAGTTAATAGGGGTAGGCGCTGCACCAAGAGGATCAACAAACCATTGATCAGGGCACTAGCTAGGGCGCCGGCGAGCCAGCCCCCAACAGCTTGGCTGATCAGTTCAGTTGTACTATTGTAATTCAAGTTGGTTTGCTCTGGTGAATTCCGTTAGCCCCTTGTTCCTTGCTGTGCGAGTTGGGGATGTGGTGGCGGTGGCGCCGCCGCGGCAGCAGGTTTTTTTGGCCCAGGTGATCTGCTGTGAGGGGGGTGCCCGCACGGCGGAGCCATCCCTTTTGCAGGTGCTGCGGGAAGACGACTTGGCCGTAATTACGGTAAATGCCGATTGGGTTATAGATCGCCTCGCCAGCCGGCTAGTTTAAGGAAAGATTGTGCTTAAATTAAGAAAGCAGTAAGTAATGGGTTGCGCTGGGAGGGGTGAGTAATTCTGAGCCATTCATTTATCTGAAATATTCCGAGGGTTCACCCACGGGCTGGTGGTACGAACGGGTTGTGCCAAAGCTCCTAAGGCGGCCCTTGGGGCGCCGTAATTTTCGCCGCTTTCTGGGGGCCAATCTCAACCAGGCCCATTGGCGTTATCGGGAGGTGGATGAGGAGGTACAAAGGCTATTGGGGTTAAGCACCGGCACCTTGCAGTTGCGCAAGCGGGAGGTGCGATTGGTGGCCAAAGATTGCGCCCGGGAATTCCAGCAGCAATATCCACCGGCAAGTGAATGGCAGCTTCCTGGAGAAGAGGATCTGGCTGAACTTTTGGTGAATGCTTTTCGCGCAAGGGGCCTGGTGCTTGATGCTGATTGCTTTCCTTTGGCTAGGGAAACCTTTTGCGCGCAATTACGCCAACCCTTGGATCACCACAAGCAACCGGGTGGCCCCACCACGGTGGCCGGTTGGGTGGCCCAACGCAGCCAGCGGAGCAATTCAGCCGTTGGCAGTGAATTGTTATGGCATCGGGAATTAAAACGCTTGCTCAGCTTTAGCGAAGTGAGCCTGCCGGCAGCTGTTAGTGAAGGTGCGGCCTGGCGCTGGCGTAATCACCTTTTTGCTAATGCCAGCACCAGCACTGCCCAAAAGCGCTTAACGGTGATTCGCGCTTTTTATGCCCAGGCCTATCGCCAGGGGATGGTGGCGATGAATCCCTTCGCTGGCCTTGAGCCCTTACCGCTTAGCCCAAGGCCTGAACCGAATTTGGCCCCAGCTTTTTTGCAACAGCTCGATGGCAGGTTTAAGGCTGATCCGATTTATCTAATGGTGCGGATACTCGGTTTGCGCAGCCTTGAAGTGGCCGGCTTAAGGCCGATCGATTGGGGGTTGCAACAGGGGCAGCCGGTGCTTTGGATTCGCAGTTGGGGATTGCAGAACGAAGGACGACCCTGTAGGGCTGGTCAAGAGCGCTGCTTGCCACTGCCTAATTGCCTGCATGGCCTCTGGAAGCAATGCAGCGGTTCGGCTGAAACTCCCCTCTGGGCGGAGGAAGGCGCCGATGGCATTAACCGCTTTGCCAAGCGGTGGGCCGCCGCTTTTCGCCGCCAGGGGGGCTGTAGTGCCAGTGCCTTGCGCCGCTACCGCCAAAGCCAATGGCAAATCAAGGGGGCTGATGGCCATGTTTTGAATCGCCTGTTGGGCACGCTTGCAGCTAGCCGCCAACCCGGATGGGATCAAGTGGAGGGCTTGGAGCCATGGCTGCAACTTGCGGCGGAAGAATTTGTTGTTGCACAGCCATAAGTAATTGCCAACAAAAGGCGCCTGCCCCTGATAATTAAATTCGGTTGGGCTTATCCCATGGTGTTAAACAAGCTTTTTGGCGGGCAGCGCAAGCCTTTCCTTGAAATATCGAAAGCGCCTGCCACGCCTGTGAATGTGGCGCCGGTGCAGCCTGTGGTTGAGGTGGAAGCCGAGCCTGCAATGGTGGCGGCCATTCAACTGAAGCAACCCCCAGAAACCCAAAAGCAAAAGCAACAGGAGCAAAAGCAAGCTGCGCAAAAGGAGAGCAAAGTACTCACCACGGCCCAGTTGCTGGCGGCTGAACGGGCCGAGGAGCAAGCAAAAGAAGTGGTTATTAGCAACGTAACTTTTGCAGCTGAACTTTTAAATCCCGCTAGTTCATTGCCGCGGGCAAGGCGCCTTCCTGGGGCGGCCTTAGCTGATTTCAAAGCGATGGCCGGGGAGATTCGCCGTTGACTTGTAGCCGTTGAGTTGCAGTCGTTGATGTTGCATCAGCGCTAAAGCGCATATCGCTGCAGTGGAGCAGCGCAACACTGTGCTGCTCAGGGTTATGGCCTTCCAGCCGGCATTAACGGCAATTTGTAGTTCCGCTGGGCTCCATCCCCCTTCAGGTCCGCAGGCCAGCTGCCACTGCTGGGCGGCAACTGCGGCATGGCTTTGTAGCTCCTCTTGAAGTGAACAAACCCCTGCTTCTCTTGTAACACCAATCCACCTGCAAACACCTGCTGCAGCTGGGGATGCAAGGCCATCAACGGCCAGCTTGGGCTGCTCGAGCAATGGCAACCAACACCTTTCACTTTGTTCTGTTGCTTCTTTTAAAATGGTTTTCCAGCGATCTATGCGCTGCTCACCGGGCTCCAGCAGGGAGTATTCAGCCTGCAAAGGCTGCAATTGATCCACCCCTAATTCAGTTGCCATGCGCAGCATTAAATCAAGGTCGCGCCTAAATAAACCAAATAACAAATTTATTTTTGGCGTAGCCGCTTGGATTGCAGGCAAGTTTTCTAGCAGATTTGCAGATCCAGCATTACCTAAGCTGGCAAGATAGGTGCCACCACAGCCATCACAAATAGTGAAGCCACCACCTGGCTTAAGCCTTAAAACCCTTTGCAGATAGTGTAATTCCCCTGGATTTAAAGCAATGGAGTTGCTGGCAGTTGTTAATCGCTCTGGGGAGATAAGTAGACGTCTTTGCTCAGCCATACAACTAACACTTAGTTTTCAAAAAAGCGATCTTCGCTTTCTTCAACGGGCCATTCATCATTGAGGCCACCCACCTGTAATTCCTCGATTTGCAGTAGGTCGCGGTCGAGGCAACGCAGGGCATTTATCAACACATCTAAACCAACGCCATCGCTGGTGCCGAGATCAAGCCACACCCGCGCCCATTCGTTTTGATATTCAAATTCACCCATGTTGTGCATAACAGCCAGCAGGGAGGTTTCAGCTTCGTCGTTGTCGTAGGTCATCCAACTCACATCAGCCCCCTCCTCATGCACCTGCAGATTTTCGGCATTGAAGCCGCCAAGGCGGCCAAGGAAATACCAACAGTTGAAGGTTTCCTCTAGGTATTGGCGTTCCCCCTGGCCTGGCACGTTTGGAAAACGCAGCCAAAACCAACAATTGAAGGGATCGAAATCGCGGAAAGTTACCTGCATGCAGCCAAGCTAGGCACCAGTGAATGGATAGACCAGGCATTGCTGGAACTTGAAGCGATCACTTATCACCCAGCCAGCAGTGAAAAGGCGATCCTCGCTGGCTTGAATTTGCAGTTGCAGCTGGGTGAACCTGCCCTGGTGGCGGGCCGCAGTGGCAGTGGCAAGAGCAGCCTGTTGGATTTAATTGCTGGCCTTGCCAGCCCCGATGCCGGTGAGATCCGCTGGGAGGGTAGAGCTACCACTGCGCGGCAAAGGCGCTGGTTATGTGGGTTGGTTTTTCAATTTCCAGAACGTCATTTCCTTGGCCTCAGCGTTGCCCAGGAGTTGCGCATCGGCCATCGCCGGCTGCCATCCGAAAAGATTGAGACGGTGTTAGCTCAAGTTGGTTTAGCTGGGATTTCTTTGCAGCAAGCACCAGAACAACTAAGCGGCGGCCAGCAGCGCCGCTTGGCCCTGGCGGTTCAATTGCTAAGGGATCCACCGATCCTGCTTTTGGATGAACCCACGGCAGGTTTGGATTGGTCGGTGCGGCACAACCTGTTGGAATTACTTGTTCCTTTGAGCCGTGAACGCTTGTTGCTGGTGGTTACCCATGAACCGGAGGCATTTGAAGGTTTAAGCCAACACCAATGGCACCTGGAGCATGGGCGCTGTTTACGATTAACTGATTCGAGCCCCATCCATGCCTGACCAGTTGGTGCGTGCCACGGCAGCCGGAGGTGGCATCCGCCTGGTGGCCATCAATACAACGGTTACAGCCCGTTATGCCAGGCGTCGCCATAACCTTTCCTACCTAACAAGCGCCCTCTTGGGCAGGGCGATGACCGCTGGCCTGTTGTTAGCCAGTTCGATGAAAGTTGCCCATGGCAGGGTGAACCTACGCATCCAGGGCGATGGACCCTTGAAGGGGGTGATGGTTGATGCCGGCAGGGATGGCACGGTGCGGGGCCAGGTGGGTACACCTGAGTTGGAGTTGGATCCAATTGGTGAACCAGCTCAATTTGATTTTGGTAGGGCTGTTGGTAAGGGTTATCTGCATGTGGTGCGTGATAAGGGCCAAGGCCCCCCATATAGCAGCACAGTAGAACTTGTTAGCGGTTGTATTGGTGAGGATATTGCTTCCTATTTGCTTCATTCTGAGCAAACACCATCTGCGGTTTTTGTGGGTGAAACTATCGACAACAGCGGCATTCGCAGTGCTGGTGGTGTTTTGGTGCAGATATTACCTAAGGCGGCTGAGGAACCAGCCCTGGTGGCTCTTTTAGAGGAGCGCTGCAGTGAAATAAGCCAATTCAGTAAGCGCTTGCATGCCTGCGCCGGCAACTTACATGAATTACTAGAAGATATTTTTCCTAAACTTGATCCTGTTTTAGTGGGTGGCGGCGAGGCAATTCAACCCATAAGTTTCCATTGCCCATGCACACGTAAACGCAGCCTTGAGGCGCTTAAGTTGCTTGGTGCTGAAGAGCTGGAAGATATGATAAAAGTAGATAACGGCGCTGAATTAACTTGTCATTTTTGCAACGAAATATATAATTTTGATCGCAAGGAATTGGAGGATTTAATTAAATGTTTATAGATTATTGGTGGTTTGCAGTTAGCAACGTGGCTACTTTGCGAACAGATGAAAAGTGTGCGGTTTGGTTCGATGTGATCAACTAAATTTGCTGCACTAGATAAGGCGCTGCTGCAGCCTCCAAAGGGCATTTGCTACCTCGGTGAGCATCAGCTCAACTGAGCAAGTGGCTTGCTTAGATCTATCAGAAAAGCCACTGCAAAGTTCTAGCAAATGTTGTGCCCATGGGTAATGCGCTAACAACATTAAATAGAGAGAGCTCAGCTGTGCAGCCGGGGTTGCTTAGAAAACAGGAGTTAAATTTATAAAATGCTCACTTCGCTAATAATTAATCAAATAAAATAGCGGTTATTGCAAGCATGATTAAGGCTGGAATTGTTGCTACTTGGCTGCTGCCTATGGCTATGTAGCTGCTGGCAAGTGTTCCTAATAAGAGACCAACGGCAAGGGCGCCCACCCCTAAACCTACGGCGGCGAGCAGCCGCGAACGTCTGCGTTGCAGCGCTCCGATCGTTAGCAGGCTGGCTATGGCTAGCAATAGCTCCGGGGTGCCCAACTGATTTGCAGTAAGTAAAAGCAAAAGCAACAGCACGCCATGGCCCGCCAGTGGCAGCCACAGCTGCTTGCCTTCTGCCAGCTTGATGCTCGGTTTTTGCCACTTGAATTGGGGGCGTGGCAGGCTTTGAAGCGCAGGGATGCGTGCCACCAATGAGGGGCTTGCTGGCGCCGTATTGCCTATGGCTGCTTCCCTTTTTGATGCCGTAGCAGCAGCCCCAGTTAGTTGCCCCAATTGGCGTTCCTTCAGCCTCTGCATCAATACAGCGTCGTAGGCACTTTCAACCCGGGCTCGGCCCTGGGCATCATCGCTTGTTAGAAGGTTGAGGCACTGCTCTTTTGCCTGCTGCACCTGCTCAAAGCTGGCATCAGCGCTGATACCAAGCCTGGCGTATGGATTGCTGCTTTCTGGGTCGGGGGGAAGGGTTCCCTGGGCCATGGGGTGAACCTGCAGTAATTGCAGCCTATTAGGGAATGGTAGAGCGCTTAAAAAACCGGTTGGCTTGGTTGATAACCGTGGGCCTCAAGTTGATGCTTTTGGTTTGGCATCGCATCGGCGCTTAACCAGCGCCGGCGCTTTAGCAATGGCATTTGAGGGGGCAGATGGGAACCTTCAATCCACTCGTATTGGCCATTGCCCTGGTTGGGGCTGCTTTGCAAGCGAACGTAGTCGCAACCGCCATCTTTTCTGGGTCTCACCCACCACTGGGTCACCATCGCTGGTTCCGGTACATCCTTTAATCATGGCGAGGCCCAGCAGCAGCTGTGGCTTCACAGGCTGATTGGTTCAAGGCCACTCACCACCGGTGCCACCGCCGCTAGTTCAAGGGCTGGATGGTCTTCTTGTAATTGATTCAAATTCCAATCATTTTTAAATAACAACACAGGTCGATCCCAGCAATCGCGCACGGTTTTGCAATTAAAAATCCTGCCAACACTTTCGAGCACCGGCCAGCCACCGCTCACCCAACGGGCCACTGAAAAGCCCAATGGTTCCAAATTAGTTGGCACACCATATTCATTCTCCAATCGATGCTGAACCACCTCCAGTTGCAATTGACCAACGGCGGCGAGGATCGGATCGCGTTTGCTTTGATCGGTGTCGTAGAGGATTTGCACTGCCCCCTCCTCCCTCAATTCATTTACACCCTTACGAAAACTTTTAAATGCCGATGGGTTTGGATTACGCAACCAGGCAAATAGCTCTGGGCTAAAACATGGAATGCCTTCATATTCCACCTTTGCTCCCATATATAAAGTGTCGCCAATGGCAAACATACCTGGATTATTTAGGCCGATCACATCACCGGGATAGGCCTCATCTACCACCTCGCGATCCTGGCCAAAAAGTTTTTGGGGTCGCGAGAGCCGAATAGATCTACCGCTGCGTGCATGTTGAACGGTCATGTCTTTTTCAAATTTGCCTGAGCAAACCCTCACAAAAGCAACCCTGTCTCGATGACGAGCATCCATATTGGCTTGTAATTTAAATACAAAGCCACTGAAATCAGTGCGCAATGGATCAACGGGCCCCTCCCTGCTTTGCCTAGCTACTGGCTTTTGCGCTAATTCTAAAAACGTATCGAGGAATGGATGCACACCAAAGTTTGTCATCGCGCTACCGAAAAACACCGGGGTTAGGGCGCCGGCATGAACCAACTCCAAATCCAATTCAGCGCCGGCTGCTTCCAACAGCTCTAATTCCTCAATCGCCTGGGCTAATAATTCAGGCTCCACTAAATTTACGAGGGCTGGATCATCAAGTTGTAGGCGACTTTCCCCTGCCTGTTTACCCCTTTCCCCCCGTTCAAATAAAATCACCTCCCTACTGCGTCTATCGATTACGCCACGAAAACGTTCGCCGCTGCCGATGGGCCAATTAACGGCCCATGGTGATAAACCAAGCTCCTTTTCAATTTCATCTAACAGTTCAAGCGGTTCGCGACCCGGTCGATCCATCTTATTGATAAAAGTGAAGATTGGGATCTGCCTAAGCCGGCAAACTTCAAATAGTTTGCGGGTTTGAGGTTCTAAGCCTTTGGCTGCATCTTCAAGCATCACGGCATTATCTGCCGCCGCTAATGTTCGATAGGTGTCTTCTGAAAAATCCTGGTGGCCTGGGGTATCGAGGAGATTGATTGTGTTGCCGTCATAATCAAATTGCAACACTGTTGATGTAATTGATATACCCCGCTGTTTCTCTATTTCCATCCAATCTGAAGTAACCCGCCGCTGCTCACCCCTAGCTTTTACAGCACCGGCCTGTTGGATTGCACCGCCATAGAGCAATAGCTTTTCGGTAAGGGTGGTTTTACCAGCATCGGGGTGGGAAATGATTGCGAAGTTGCGCCGCCTTGCTACAGCGTCGCGAAAGGCCAGCTCCTCGGGGCTGAGCGCTATCGATCCAGGGCTGCTTGTCATCGCTTCAGCCTGGCAGGTCGAAGGGCCCTAAACCCTTCTATGTAGCCTTAAACCGCTGTGGATTTTGCCCATGACTCGCCCGGATCCCAGTTTTTCAAGCCAAACCGTATTCAATAACCCCGATGGATTTGCCATGGCATTCAGCGATGCCTGGCAGGCACTTCATAAAGAAAACCTCAGCCGTGAGCAATGCCTTGAGCAGGTGATGCAGCAGTTGGCGGATCACCCATTCCTGCTGCAGGCCCCAGCTCAAGCAAAGGAACTGGCTGCTTTTCGCATGCGCCTTTTGGGCTACTAACCGCCAGAGGCCTTAGGCCAGATCAGCTACCGGCATTCGCCCCCTACCGCTACCAGTGGCGTATTAGCTTCTCTCGTAATACCAGATCTAGTACCGGTGACCTCCACCATCCAAAGGCTTGAAGAGTTGAATCCCAACGGGCTTTCTGCCAACTCCAATCAAGACCCTTATTTCCCCGTAACGGCGCCTGCTGCAAACCCGGTTTTTTATCGCACCTATAGCCGTAAAACCCCCTTTGGTAGAGAAAGCTGGCAGCAGGTGGCAGAACGCAATTTGGAGGGTTTGCGCCAGTTGGGGCAGCTCGATGGCCAGGAAGTTGACCTAATTCGGCGCATGCAGCAGAAGCAAAAATCCTTGCCCTCTGGCCGTTGGCTCTGGATAGGTGGCACCGCTTGGATTGAAAAGCCTGAAAATTTTTCTGGTGCCTACAACTGCACATCAACCAATTTGGTGGATTGGCAGGCCTTTGGTTTGATGATGGACCTGGCCATGATGGGTTGCGGCACAGGCGCCATCATTGAGCCGCGCTTGATTGAGAAACTGCCCGCGGTGCGCAATAGCATCACGATCAAAAGTGTTGGTGATATCGGCCTCACCGCCCCAGCAGAGCGCCAAGATCACACCAGCCACAGCATTAATGGCCAGGAAGTTCAAATCAAAGTTGGTGATACCCGTCGCGGTTGGGTTGATAGCTATCAGCTGCTCCTAGAACTTTGCAGCAATCAAAATTTCAACCCAACGCTTCCGATCGAAGTGTGCGTTGATCTCGCCGATGTGCGGCCAGTGGGTGAAACCCTCAAGGGATTTGGCGGCATGGCAAATCCGGTGAAACTAAAAGATCTATACATGCGGGTTGCCCAAATCCTTAATCGGGCCATCGGCCGCAAACTCACCTCGGTTGAATGTTGCCTTCTTATTGATGAGGCTGCCGTAACGATCGTTGCTGGCAATATCCGCCGCAGTGCCGGCATGCGTCAATTTGCAGCCGATGATCAGGCTGCCGCAAGTGCCAAAGACAACCTGTGGCAACAAGACGAGCAAGGTAACTGGCGCATTGATCCCGAGCGGGATTCCCTGCGCATGGCAAACCACACCAGGGTGTTCCACAACCGCCCCAGCCGTGAGGTGGTTTTTGATGCTGTGTTGAAGCAATTCAATTCAGGTGAAGGGGCCATTCAATTTGCCCCAGAGGCGATTGCCCGCTCGAACGCTGATCTCTTAACAACAGCTGAGCTGCGCACTGAATTTCAAGACATCTATTGCGATCAAGGCAGGGAGGAGGCCGGCCGCTGGTTGCAGCTCAATCACCCGGCAATCGGTGCAGCTGAATTGGAACATCGCCTAAATCGCTATGGCTTAAATCCCTGTGGTGAAATCCTGGGCGCTGATTTTCACTGCAACTTGGCCGAGGTGCACTTAAATCAAATCGATCCTGCCGATCTGCAAGGTCAAGCAGATGCATTCAAAGCTGCAGGTTTAGCGGTAGCGGCCCTGCTCAACCATCGCTTTGAAGTGGAGCGCTATCGCCAAAGCAGGGCATGGGATCCGATTGTTGGAGTTAGTTTTACGGGCTTATTCGACTTCTTTGTGCATGCATTTGGCACCCCTTGGTTGCAATGGTGGGAGGCTGGTCGCCCCGCCAGTTCCGAGGGCCTTGTTTACAAGCAAAAGGAGGCTGAATACCTAAGCCGCTGGAAAGAAATTGTTAATCAAGCCGTGTGGGATTACTGCGATCGCCATCAATTGCGTCGCCCCAACCGTTGCACCACCGTGCAACCAGCTGGCACTAAGAGTTTGCTAACAGGTGCCTCCCCTGGCTGGCATCCCCCAAAGGCCCAACGTTTCATCCGCCGCATCACCTTCCGCAAAAACGACCCCGTAGCCCTGGCCTGCCTCGACTACGGCTACACGATCGTGCCTTCCCAAAGCGATAAGGATGAACAGGGGCGTTTGCTCGATGATCCCTTTGATCCCCGCTGCACCGAATGGCTGGTGGAAATTCCCACCCAAGTGAGCTGGGCGAATCTGCCTGGGGCAGACCAGGTGGAGATCAACAATTTTTCAGCCATGGCCCAGTTTGATTTCTATATGCAGGTGCAACAGCACTACACGGCCCACAACACCTCTGCAACGATCGAATTCCGTGAAAACGAAATCGAGCCCCTTGCAGAAGCAATCCATCAGGCGATTCAAAGGGGGGAGGGCTATATCTCTGCGGCCCTTCTGGCCCGTTTTGATGCCAATGCCACCTTCCCGCGCTTGCCGTTTGAGCCGATTGATGAGGCCACCTACCTGGAGCTGAACGCTGAAGTGCTGGTGCGCCGCCGCAATGCAGATTTCTTTGATGCCTTGCAGCGTTACGACAGCGGCGAATTGGTGGAGGCAGGGCCTGCGGGTTGTGACTCCGACAAGTGCCTGCTTCCGCTCGCCAAGAAGGGTTAAGCCCCTAGGCGCCCCGTTCCATCAGCGTGAGGGTGTCTATGGCATTTTCCAGTTGCCTTAGCAATTCCCTGCAGCAGCCCCTCTGGTGCTCAGGGCAGGCTGAATCCGGCAGGGTTTGGATCATTTCCGCCAGTTGCCTGGTGCGAATAGCAAGGAAATCGGTGCAAAGAACAGCCATGGCAGCGCGTATACCCATTTCCACCATGGAGCCCACTCTCGCGAGTCTTATCTAAGACTTTTGTTGCTGCTCCGGGTTGAATGGCGTGCCAAACTCGTTTTTGTGAGTGATGGCCTGCTTGGTTCGGGTTATTGCCCCTGGAGGGGTGGTCGAGTGGTTGATGGCTCTGGTCTTGAAAACCAGCGAAGTGAAAGCTTCCGCGGGTTCGAATCCCGCCCCCTCCGTTTATTGCTGCATCTACTGCCACCGCCTGTACCCGTTTGGCTTAGGGGCTGCTCAGATGGGGCCATTTCGGCTTTGGCAATGGCCCTTTAGATTTGCTCCGTCACAGGGCCGCACTTATACCCATTGAAAATAAAGCTGTTTCGGTTCGCTCATAGAGCCCAGCTTTTGTTTAGCTGAAGCAAGCCTTGCGGCTTAATGGGAGAGCGTATGGTTTCATCTATGCAGGCTTCCCAATCCCCAACCTCAGGCGAACCCCAAGCCGCAAATCCCCTTCCTGAAGAGCAAATCCAACAGGAGAGCGACGAGCTTGAACTGCACGATCCCGATTGGTTTGATGATGAGGCCTTTGGTGGTTCCTCCTCTGGTTTTGCTGAAGCTCCCCAGGGTTGGTGAATAGTGGCAATGCCAGCTGTGCCCACTTGGTTTATTTGGGCTTTGCTTTCGGCAATATTCACAGGGGCAACAGCTTTGCTTGCCAAGGTTGGCTTAGAGGATGTTGATCCAGACCTAGCCACCTTGGTGCGAACCCTTGTGGTTGCCGTATTTCTACCCCTGCTGATCCTGATTACTGGCAAGTGGAGCAATCCCTTGCTGCTTTCCCAACGCACTTGGTTATTTATTGCCCTCTCGGGGGTAACCACAGGCCTTTCATGGATTTGTTTTTTTAGGGCCCTTAAACAGGGTGAGGTTTCCCTGGTGGTGCCGGTGGATAGGCTCAGTTTGCTGGTGGTTGCAGTGCTTGGTTTTGCATTTTTAGGTGAGCGCCCATCGATATTTGGCTGGTTGGGTTTGTTATTGATCGGTGCTGGTGGAGTGCTGTTTTGTTTTGCTGAATAAATTCAGAGCCCCGCTTTAGTTCATTGAGCGATTGCGGCGAAGCTAAAAAATTCCATGCGCTGGGCTGGTAACCCGCCCCGGGGCATATCAACCACACCAATTGGTGTGAGTTTGCCTAGGCGTTGCTCAATCTCAGCTTCCTTATTGCCTTGAGCCGGTTCGGTTAAGCGAAATAAAATGCCACCTTTGCCCCTAAATCCATCCTTGGGGCGCCAAAAGGCAAAACCCCTGGCGTCGTTGTTGATGGTGGTGTAGGTGGCCTGGCTATCGGAGCCAAGGGCAAGGGCAAGCAAGCCAGGTTCGTAGTACCGCTGACCCACCAACAGCTTTGCTTCTTTTAGTTTTTGCCATAGTGCCGGCTGGGCCCGCAGGGCAGATCGCAACCGCGCCGGCGGGAACAATTCCTTAGAGGTGTCGTTTTCTGGAGCCAGCAAGGAGCTAGCAAAGCCATAGCGCACGTGGCTGGCGGCAATCAGCATTAATGCAGGCGGCAGTAGAGCCGTGAACCAGATCCAGGGCTTCAGCCAGCCCACACCTTTGCGCTGGGCCTGGGCCAGCCTCTCGGCAGCCAGGGGCAGCAGTAACCACCAGGTGGGTACAAGCCAACTCACCAACACCTGCATCCGACCTGCCAGCAGCAGAAACAGCAGCAGCTGGGGCAGGGCTAGCCAGCGCAGTAGCCCACGAAAATCGCTGTAGCGATCATGCCGCTGGGGCAATAGGCCAACAAATAGCAGCGCTGCAATCGTGGGGAAAAGGGCCAGCACCTGGGTGAGGAGAAACAGGGGTGGGCCGGCAAAATTGAAACCACCACTGGCCTGGGTGCGAGCGCTATGGAAAAGGAAAGATATCCAACCATTTTGAATATTCCATATCCACAGGGGGCTTGAAACCAATAACCAGCCAGCCATAGCTAGCCCACCTTCCCAACTAAACAGGCGGCTGCGGCTGCTCCTATTGCTAAGGGCCCAGAGCAGAAGGCATAGCAACAGCGGTAAGGCTTGGTATTTGCTCAAGGTGAGCAAGCCCAGTAACAAACCCAGCCAGCCCCAATTAAGCCCAACGGCAAGGGCCCACACCACGGCGCTAAGGCTTAGTAGTAAGGGGGCATCGGGTAACAGCATCACCCCGCCCACCACCAGCAGTAGGGGCGAGAGGGCGGTTAAGGCTGCTGTCCATGGGCCGCTGCCGGCTGCCAGGCGTTTTTGGGCGGCGAGGGCAAGCAAGCCACTGGCCAAGGTGTAGCTAATCAAGCTCGGGATCCGCAGGCCAAAGCTGTCCCCCGGCAGCTGCCAACCAAGCCAGGCCCATAACCCCACCATGATCGGGTGGTCGTAGTAGCTAGCGGCTAGGTGATGGCCGTAGAAAAGGTAATAGGCCTCGTCGTAACCAGGCGGCAGCAGCAGAGCGATCGCAATTCTTAGCGCCAGGCCCGCAAGCAAATATCTACCGATCAGTTTCATGCCGGTAGCTCTCCGCTTGTTGATAAACAGTTCAGTAATAAACAAACGCTAAAGCCACCATTGGCTGGATCCCTTAATTCCAGCCTGCCGCCATGCAACTGGGCAACCCTGCTGGCGATTGCTAAACCCAGGCCGCAGTGGCCGCTGCCGCCCCTAGCCGCATCTAAGCGTTGAAAGGGCATTAGGGCTTGATCCCGTTGGTTTTTGGGAATGCCCTTGCCCTGATCGGTAACGCTGATAACCACCAGCGATTTCTCTTTTGTTAGCTCAACAATTAACGGTGCTTTGCCATAGGAAAGCCCATTGTCGATCAGATTCATGAGGGCTCTGCCAAGGGCCACTGGTTGCACAAGGGCTTGCATGGGAATTAAGCGCAGTTCAATGGGTTGATCGCTGTAGTGAGCGCTTAGTTCGCCAATTAATTCCTGCAGTGGCAACAAAATTTTTTGTTCCCCTTGGCCGCCGCCGGCAAAAAGCAGAAACTGACCGGTAATTCTCTCGAGGGCATCAAGGTCGGCTTGGGCTTGGCCACTGGCACCTTCCACCGCTAGGCGCAGGCGTAAACGGGTGATCGGGCTTTTTAAGTCGTGGGCGATTCCAGCCAGCATGGTGGAACGCTCCAGTTCAGTTTGTTCAAGGCGAGCCACCATTGAATTAAAGCGGCGGCTGAGCCTTTGCACCTCCCCAGCACCCTCTTGGCTTAATGGTGCTGGCCGCTCTTCTAAGCCCACCCTGGCAAGGGCCCGCTCAAGCCTTTGCAGGGGTCTTTGCACTTCCAGAAGTAGAAACAGTGCACCGGCTACAACGGTGCCGCTGAGCAATGAAAGCGAAGCCAGCAGCGGGTCGGGGGGCCACCAATGGGTGTTGGGTAGGGGCGCATAGAGCCACACCCGTTCTAGGGGGCTAAGTAACTCGATCCATACCCCTGCTGCTTTGCTGTTACTGAGGCGCACCTCAGGGCAATGGCGCAGTCTTTTGCACAATTCCAGCCTTAATTCGCGGTCGCGATTGCCTTGTTTAACTGCTTTTATTGGCAGGTTGGTGGCAAGCCGCAGGCCGCTTTGCTGGGCGATTACCGCCGGTGGAAAACGTTCAAGGCCAACTTCGCTGAGCCTGATCACACCGGCAAGGTTCCTGCCCATTTGCTGCATCTGGGCCCGCTCAAGCCGTTGCCCCAGCAGCAGCTGCAATAAAACCAGGCTGGCCCCCCAGCTGAGCAACAGAAATAGAGAAAACCTGAGCAGCAAGGCCCCGGAGGGCGATTTCATTGGTTATTTGCTGCGGGGGGTGCCATCTGGAACAAAAACGTAGCCATATCCCCACACAGTTTGGATGTAACGCGGTTTGGTGGGGTCGGCCTCAATCAATTTACGAACCCGTGACACCTGCACATCCATGCTGCGGCTATCGGTATCACTGCTGGGGCCGCGGGCAAGTTCAATCAATCTTTCCCGCGAAAGGGGCCGATGGGGATTTTGCACAAAGGCGGCCAGCAGGCCGAATTCACCGCTAGTGATCACAATTGCTTCCCCGCAGCGCTCCAAGCTGCGGGCGGCAAGATCAAGGCAATTTTCACCAAATTGAATGATTTCTCCATCGATGAGCGGAGTGCCGGCTGGAATGCTGCCGCGGCGGCGTAAAACGGCCTCAATCCTTGCGGTGAGCTCCCTTGGCATAAATGGCTTTGCTAGGTAATCGTCGGCCCCTTGCTCAAGGCCAATAATTCGATCTACCGCCTCGCCCCTGGCTGTGAGCATCACCACAGGTAGGTCGTCGCCGTTATCCCTAAGGCGCCTCAATAGGGTTAGGCCATCATCGCCTGGCAGCATTAAATCCAAAACCACCAGATGGGGCCGTTGAAATTCCAACCTGGCTAAAAATTGTTTGCCGTCGTTGAGGGTGCGAACTTCGTATCCCTGCTCGCTGAGATATGTGTTCAGCAACTGCCTAAGTTCAGGATCATCGTCTACCACCCAAATGGTGTGCGCCTTGCCCATGGATCTGGTAGATGCTTTACGGATTGGATTTAGCACAACTAGCACCTAGAATTAATTGCATGGTTCGTTTATTACTGCTGCTATTAATATTTTGGGGCAGCTTTGCTAGCCCTGGCAGCTGCCAAAATCCAAACCAGAATCCATACCAAAATCCAAACAAAAACGAAGTTAACGATTATCGCCGCCGGCTATGGGAGTTATTTCATCGGCTAGATCACGATGGCGATGGCAAGTTGCAGCCGGATGATCTGCGTAAATATCCCCGCCTACGCAGCCTCGATCAAAACGGCGATGGACAGGTTCTAATTAAGGATCTCCCATCCCTTAACGATGGCCCATTGGGGGAGCGAATCCAGAATGCTTTTAGGTTCGCAGATCGCGATGGTGATAACCAGTTGGATGCTGAAGAAGCAAAAAGCTTGCCCGGGATTTACTCTAGATTTAAAATGTTTGATAAAAACTTAAATGGTAAAATCAGCATCCAGGAATTGCTCTGGTTGCATCATTCCCTGGGGCCAGGCCGCTGAAAACCCCAGCTTTTAACTGGGTTTTCGATGCCAAAAGAGTTTGAAGAAACCCTGTTTGCTATTTTTGGTGAAATAATCTTATTCAGCTTTTTGGCTGGATATGAAATTGGCATTTCAGGATTTATAAGCCGAGCTATTCTTACGAGTCCGCCTAATAATAAAATTAAACTAGCAACCACCAATCCGATTAAAACTAATGCCCCCAGGGTTTGAATAATCCCAAGGCCCAGATGCACCAGGCCAACGCTGATGTTGCCAAGGGCTGTGCTGAAAAACAACAGGGTGTCGAGGCGGCTTGGCAATTGGGAAAGGCCAAATATCAGCCCCAAGCCAGCTGCCATCCAAGCCAAGGCCATCACAAGTGCCTGCCAACGACCTGGCATTGCAGGGCGCCTTCGCCGGCGGGGCCTCAGGGCGGATTGTTTTTTTAAAGCTGGCATCTGCTTACGCTATCGAGCCCAGAGGTTGGGTCAAGTAACCCGCCTGGATCATCCAGCGCACAAATTCATCGATAACAAGGGCGTTGGGGCACTGCACAAGGCTGAGGCCATCCACGGTGCAATCGCCCTGGCCCGTGTGGTGCAGGCTGATTAAAAAACCATCACCACTGAGGCCGCACACTTCTGGGTCGCTGCGCACAACCACATCAAGTTCACTGCCCAAGCGCGTTATCAGCCTCCTTAATTCACTCCAGCTCGGCGACTGGCTCATGGCTTGATGTTTTGGTTGGTTTGCTGAGGCAAGCCAGGGCTAGTTGGCCTTGGCAGAGGCAGCAGCAGGCTAAATAAACCACATAGGGCAACGGCAGCTACGGCGGCTGTGGGGGATGCCCAGCGCTGCAGCGAGGGCGCCTTTGGAAGCCGTTTTTTCTTGGCTATGGCAATTGGTTGCTCTAAGCGCAAACCCTGCCTCGGATCTAGCAGCATTTGATCGAGGCATTGGGTGAGATCTGCCAGTTCTGCATCATCTAGCTGCAAATCCAAGGGCGGCGTGTTGGGTTGGCTGCTGCGCAGTTGCAACTGATGCCCCCTTCCCCTTGGACCTAAAACCACTGCCTCAGTTTTGCTTGTTTGTTTCTGGGCGGCACCACTAAGCATCAGGTTCACGTAGGGAAGCACTGTTTCCACCAATGCTTCTAGGTGTTCACGTTTGCCTTGGAGTGAGGCCCGTTGGCCAAGGTTTAATTCCCATGAGGTGAGAATTGCCAAAAGCAGCTCTGGATTGTTTTGGCCCTGGGGTGCAGCGCTCACATCGGGAAGACCCTTTAATTCCAAACGGCAACTGGATTGCTCGTAGCGCAGGGCCATACCTCCAAAGGAATTCATTTATTGCCATCCATCAAGCTGGTTTCTAACCGTTGCATGCCAGCCCCGCCTGCGCAGAAAGCAAGGGTTTGCACCACTTCCCGGCGCCGTTGCGCTCCGCTTTTTTCATCTAGCAATTGGCGCACAGCCCCTCTTTTTAAATTCATTCTTTCACCGATTAGATCGTTGTAACGCTCAGCAAAAAGTGCCCATCGCTGTTGGCTGAGTTCATCGGGTTCACCACTTGATAGCAGTTGCCTCAACATCGGATAAAGCCGTTGGGAAAGGCTGCATACCAATTGAATTAACCCCTGTTGTTCTGCGGCAGTCCATTCCCCCCTGCGGCTGGCCCGCCTTAAGGGGTTGCGGCAACGGCTTTTCCAAAGGGCAACCCTATCGGGGAAGGCCTGTTGCAGTTCCAGTTGCTCACAGCTCCAGAGCATTGCCTCGCTGCCGTGCAGGTCTAGGGCTTCAATGGCTAGTAGCAATAGATCAAGGCGCTCCATGCCCCGGCGGGGTAGGGAACGTTGCTGGGATCGGGCGAAGGAGATGGCCAATGGTTGGGGGCGATGGCTGCGATGATGGCAGTAGAGCAGGTATACCGTCACCCCCTGCCAGCAACCATGGATCTATCCCTCGACCAGCAGCTGCGAGCTTTGGTGCGGGATGTTCCAGATTTTCCGAAGCCTGGCATTTTATTTAGGGATCTAAGCCCCTTGATGCGCGATCCCCGCGCCTGGCGCCTTGTGGTGGAAGGTTTGGCTGCCAAGGTTGAAAGCCATCGCCCCGAATTGATTGTGGGCATCGAAGCCCGGGGCTTTTTAGTGGGTAATGCCCTCGCCTTTGCCATGGATCGCGGTTTTGTGCCAGTGCGTAAACCAGGCAAATTGCCAGGGCCAGTGGAAGCGATTGATTACAGCCTTGAATACGGCAGCGACCGCTTGGAAATCCAAGAGGATGCCCTAGCTGGTGCGCCGCGGGTTTTGATAATTGATGATTTATTGGCCACAGGCGGAACCGCTGCCGCCTGTGCCTCCCTGGTGGAGAAGGCTGGTGGGGTGGTTTGCGGCTATGGCTTTGTGGCAGAGCTCACTGAATTAAGTGGCCGCAATCGATTACAAAAAAACCTGCCGATTGAAGCCCTAATTAGTTACTGATCTAGTTACCGGTCAAGTTACTAATTATTGACGCTCTTGCCAGTCGTATACCTGATCTAACTGGCCAAGGCTCAGCAGACCAAAGCGCCAGAGCGTTACTGGAAGGGGAGCCTGTTCTTGCACCGATTGACGTACTCCTAGGGCAAGGGCGTCGTCGCTCAAGCCAATGTCCCTGCGGAGGTAATCCACAAGGGCAGAGGGGGGAACCGGTTGTGGCGAGGTGGTGATCACCATTGCCGAGTATTACCTGGGGAAAGAAAAAATTTAGCTAGGCCAGCAGTGTGCCCCCGAAAGCAGCAGATGGCTATTAAGAAAGCCTTAAATAAAGTGATATTCCTAATTTGTCCAGGCTCCGCTTGCCAGCTTCAAGCTCAATTTTCTGAGCAGGCCACTGGCTTTTAACAGTTCAAGAACCCTGCTTCTAAACCAGCGCAGCAGTGGTTGTTGATTTGAAAACAACCGCACCAATGCATCGGTGGCAACCATGGTGCTGAGCAGATCAAACCAACGCCGTTGCTGATACCTAGCCAGCAGCAGAGCTAGGCCTGTGCCCCTCTGGCGCTGGCGTTTGGCCTCCTGGAGCAAAGTGCTCACATCCCGCCAGCAGAGATTTAAGCCTTGCCCGCCAACGGGATGGCAGCGATGGGCGCTTTCACCGCAAAGCAACACCTTCCCCTGCACCAGTTTTGGCGCCAAACGCCACTCCACGGCAAAGGCGCCTGGCTTGTCGAGGATGGCAATGGGCCTGATCTGGCTTGGCAGTACCTGGCTTAGTTTTTCAAGTAGGGCAGGTTCTGCTAACGCAGCCCTTTGCCTGCATTGCTGCAGTGGTGCACTCCAAACCACTTGCGCATGGCCATCGCCCAGGGGCAACACCGCCAGGGGCCCCTCCGGCCTAAACAATTCCCAGGCGGTTTCGTTGTGGCTATTGCCCTGCTGCAGTTCCACTTGAACCGTTAGGCAGCCCTGCCGGTAGGGCCAGCCATAAAAACCAATGCCAAGGGCTTTACGGCCGCTGGAGTTAGGCCCTTCCGCCAGCACCGTGAGCTGAATATCTGAATTGATGCCGCTGCTTGCTTCGCCAAGGCGCATTTGAATCGCTTGATGCTGCTGGCATTTGGCCAGCAAAAAATCCATTAGTGCAGGGTGGTTGATAATCCAACCCAACTCTTGGTTGTTTTGCCAGAAGCGCACTGTTTTTGCTGTGCTTTTGTCGCTGAGCAGCAGGGTTTTAAATGCCTGGCATCTGGGGCTCAATTCCCCCCACAGATCCAGTTGGTCAAGCAATTTCTTACTGGAATTGGTGAGGGCATAGGCGCGGCTGCGGCTGCACAGTTCGGCGCTGGTGGAGGAATCGTGCAAAATCACCTGCCAGCCGGCCTTAACCAGGGCCAGGGCTGCAAGACAGCCCGTGGGGCCAGCGCCACTCACCCAGGCCCTATCGCTATTGATGGCAGCAACTTTGGCCATAAAAAATCCCGCGGAAGAAATTCTGCCGCGGGATTTGAAACTATGGATGATCGATTGATTCGGTTATCAACCCAAACCCAGCAAGCCGTGGGTGAAGGCTTGGCCGCCAAGGGCATATTCGGTGATCAGGAGAGCAACAAAACCGAGCATTGCCATGCGGCCATTCAGTTTTTCTGCCCTTTCGTGGAAACCCCAGCCATTTTCTGGGCTTACCACTTGCATGCGGGGCTCGGCTGCAAATGCATTGAGGCGACCTCCGTCTTCAGTGGTAACGGTTGCACCGCGAATCGTGGCTTTAGCTGCGTTGCTGGCGGGTGCGGTAGCGGCCATGGCTTGAAGGAAACTTGAATAACAATAGCAGAATGTTTCGGAACGTAACGAAAATCCGATCAAAATGTTTAGGCGGCCTTATTGCTGTAACCGAGCTGATGCAGCAGCGGCCCTGCCATCGCTGTTGTTATCAGTGCCATGAGCACCATCAGGGTGAAGAGGGTGGGGCTGATAACCCCAATGCTCAGGCCCACGTTCAGGATTACAAGTTCGGTTAAGCCCCTGGTGTTCATCAGCCAGCCAAGGGCTACCGCTTCTTTTTGGGGCAGGCCCCCTTGGCGGGCAAGCGCCCAGGTGCCAAGGAATTTTCCAGCAATTGCCACCAGCAACACCGCCGCCAATGCCCAGAAAAGCTGGGGGCCATTGATGCTGCCCACTTGGGTACGCAAACCGCTGATCGCAAAAAATACCGGCAGCAAAAGGGTTAAAACAATTTCCTCAATGTGCAGCTGCAGCCGCCTTATCAGTGGGCCGTAGCGCGGTATGGCTAGGCCAAACAAAAAAGCGCCAAATATGTAGTGCACTCCCGTTTGTTCAGTTACCACCGCAGAAAGAATTGCTCCGGCAAACACCAATGCCATTAGTAGGGGGCCTAAACGTTTGGCTTTTCTGTAGTGGGCCTCAAGCCGTGCCATCAATGGCCTTAAAACAAAAAGGAGCGTTACGGCCCAAAGGCTGGTGTAAACAAGGGCTGGCAGAGCCCCCAAAGGGGAGCCAGAACGGCTGAAGGAAACAACGGCCGCCAGCAAAACCCAACCCAACAGATCGTCTACCGCTGCGCAGGTGATCACCAGCTGGCCCAGGGGTTTTGTGAGTAATTGACGATCACGCAGGATTCTTGCCAACACTGGAAAGGCCGTAATCGCCATCGCTGTACCCATAAAAAGTATGCCCGCTAATTGATTTTCACCAGGTAGAAGTTCAGGTAGCCAAATTTCAAAACCCCTAGCTAAAGCGGCACCTAATAGCAAGGGGAGCAATATTCCTGCAATCGATACACGGCTAGCTAGGGGTATTTTTCCGCGCAAATGGGCTGGATTTAATTCAAGGCCGATCAAAAACATGAACAAAATCAAACCCAGCTGAGAAATAAGATCCAGCTGATGCATCACTTCAGCATTGAATAATAGGTTTTGGCTTTGGGGCCAAAGCCAGCCCAGCAGGGAGGGGCCCAAGGCAATGCCCCCAATGATTTCTCCGATTACTGGGGGTTGGCCAAACCTGCCAACAAAGCCACCTATTAACTTGGTAAATACAATAATTAGTGCTAAATCAATTAGCACCTTGGAGAGGGTGCTAATCAATTACTGCTTTCAGATTGATTGGTTACCCCTTCGATGCGATCTTCAATCTCCTGATAAAGCTCTTGAAGCTGCTCAATATTCTGCTCTGATGTTTCCCAATAGCCACGGCCATTAACTTCAAGCAATGTGCTAACAATGCGCCTATAGCTGTGGGGATTTAGATCCATTAAGCGTTTGCGCATTTCAGCGTCATTAATAAAAGTTTCATTTGCTTCTTCATAAACAAAATTGTCAACCGCTCCACTGGTTGCACTCCAGCCCAGGGTGAAGTTAAGCCGTTTTGCCACCTCCCTAACCCCTTCATAGCCAGAATCCAGCATGCCTTCATACCATTTTGGGTTTAGCAGCTTCGTACGTGAATCAAGCCTGATTGTTTCTCCTAGGGAGCGCACTTGGGCATTTGCCGTGGTGGTATCTGCGATGTAACTCGCCGGTGCTTTACCGTCCTCCCTCAAGCCGGCGATTAATTTGGTGGGATCTGAATCAAAATAGTGACTCACATCCGTAAGCGATATTTCAGCAGAATCTAGATTTTGAAAAGTAACATCTGCTGTTTTCATCACCGATTCAAAAACATCTCTGTTTTGATTCATCTCACCGGGGTTATCGGCATTGAATGCAAATGTTTTGCGGTTTAAATACATTTCCTGAAGTTCTTCCTCCTGTTCCCAGGTGCTGTTCTCCACAGCGAGATTAACGTTTGAGCTATAGCTACCGCTCGCATTGGAAAATACCCTTGTGGCCGCATCCCTAAGGCTGGTTCCTTGGGCTTCCGCCTGCTCTAGGGCATGGCGTCGCACAAAATTAAGCTCAAGTGGTTCATCAGCCTCGGCAGCTAATTTAACGCCTTGATCAATTAAAGCCATTTGGTTGATAAACAAATCTCTAAATACACCGGAGCAATTAACAACCACATCTATGCGAGGGCGACCCAGCTCCTCAAGGCTAATCAATTCGAGTTTATTCACTCTACCGAGGGAATCAGCCACTGGCTTAACTCCAATAAACCAAAGGATTTGAGCTAATGATTCACCGTAGGTTTTGATGTTATCCGTACCCCAAAGCACACAGGCAATGGTTTCGGGCCAGCTGCCCTGCTCGGATTTTTGCCGCTCAATCAAGCGATCAACCACCACCTTCGCAGCTGCGATTGCCGCTCTTGTGGGAATCGATTGCGGATCGAGGGCATGGATATTTTTGCCACTGGGCAACACCCCTGGATTGCGAATTGGATCACCGCCGGGCCCCGGCAGCACATATTCGCCATCGAGGGCGCGCAGTAAGCTTTCAAGCTCCATATCTGCGCAGATTTGCTCTAGGCAAAAACGCAAATAGGCAAAAAGCTTGTTAAGGGCAACGCTATCAACATTGGGGAAGCCGGCCCGTTTGCAGGCTTTTTGCCAGGGGGTTGATAGTTTTACGCCAACTTTTTCTAATAGTTGCTGCAGCCAAGCAAAATTTTGGCGCAGGCTCACCCTGCCATCGCGGCCGGTAACAGCTTTCACCATCGAAGCCACCGCCAGCCTGCAGGTGGCGGTGATCTTTTGATTTAGTTCCACATCAGCTAACACACCGGCATCATTGCCTTTGTAGATGCTGCTAATGCTGCGGTTAATACTTTCTGCCAGCAAACCTGGTAACCCGCGCAGGTCATCTTCGTTTCGCTCTAGGGCGGCAATGCTCACGAGGGTGGCGATCGCTTCCGCCGCCGTTGGCGGTTTACCAATGGTGTGCAAACCGCAGGGAAGTAGCCGGCTTTCAATTTCCATTAGCTGCCGATAAACAGCACCCACCACAGCATCTCTTTGGCTGAGATCTAAGGATTGTGAATCGGCTTCCGGCAGGGTTACATCCTTATCTAAATTACATAAACGAGCGGTTTCAATAATGGCATTAACAATTTGCACCCCCCTGCTGCTCTCGCGCAGCTGTTGATATGAACCCACCAGTTCACCGAGTTCCTTAAGCCCCTTATATAAACCGGCATTTTCCGCTGGAGGTGTGAGATAACTAATTGTTGAGGCGTAACCCCTGCGTTTTGCGATAGTTGCTTCGGAGGGATTATTGGCGGCGTAATAATATAGATTGGGTAATTCACCTATTAATGAATCAGGGTAGCAATTATCACTCATGCCCATTTGTTTGCCTGGCATGAATTCAAGCGAACCGTGGGTGCCAAAATGCAAAACTGCATCGGCGCCCCAAACTTTTTCTAAATAGGTGTAATAGGCAGCAAAGCCATGGTGGGGACTGGCGCTTCTGGAATAAAGCAATCGCATTGGATCACCTTCGTAGCCAAATGTTGGTTGCACACCAACAAATACATTGCCAAAATGTTTGCCATAAATTAATAGATTTTGACCGTCGGAATTCAGTTCACCTGGCGGTTTACCCCAATTTTCCTCAAGCCGTTCCGAGTAGGGGGTGAGCTCTTCATATTCAGCCACACTCATGCGATGGGCGATCGCTAGTTCAGGGGACCCTTCCATCGCCTCTGGATCTTTGAGTATCAATTCCATCAGCCCCTTTGCTGAACGGGGCACATCACCCACTTGATATCCCCTTGCCCGCATTTCTTCTAAAACCCGATGGATCGAGCCAAACACATCCAAATAGGCTGCGGTGCCAACATTTCCCTTGTCAGGGGGGAAACTAAAAACCGTAATTGCTAATTTTTTCTCAGCCTTTGGTTTTAAACGCAAGTTTGCCCAACGTATGGCCCGGCCTGCGATCGCATCCACCCGATCCTGCAGGGTATGGGCCTTACCTGTTGCATCATCACGGCCGCTAAGCACAATCGGCTCGATGGCGCCATCTAATTCGGGTATGGCAATTTGCAGTGCCACCTGAACCGGGTGGAGACCTAAATCACTTTCTTCCCATTCCTGGGTGGTTTGAAACACCAGTGGCAGGGCCACCATGTAAGGGCGATTAAGTTTTTTAAGGGTTTCGATAGCCTTGGGGTGATCCTGGCGGGCTGGCCCGCCAACCAGGGCAAATCCAGTTAGCGACACGGCCGCATCAACTAGGGCTTGATTTGGATTTAAGGGGTCAAAGAAGTAACTATTTACAGGCTTAGAGAAATCCAAACCGCCGCAAAATACGGGAATAACCCTGGCGCCACGGAATTCAAGTTCCTGAATAAGTGCAACATAATGGGCATCGTCGCCGGTAACGATATGGCTGCGCTGCAACACCAAACCGATCAGGGGTCCCGAGCCAAGATTGCTGCGGCTGTTGCTCCAATTAAGGTATTCTTTGAGATCTTCAAACATCCCAGTTGCAAGCGGATGCCAGATACCTAAATCGGGAAATACAACCGGATCAATAACTTCAATGTCTTCCCTGTTTGTATCAGCCTTTGGGTAAACATATTTATCAGCCAGCATTAATAACAAATTTCTTAGATTGTCGGGGGTGCCGCCAAGCCAATATTGAAAACTAAGCATGAAGCTGCGGGCATCCTGGGCTTTCTCTACTGGTAAATATTTTAATACTGTGGGTAATGTATTTAGTAATTTTAGCATTGCATCTTGAAAGCTTGCGCCACCCGCCTCTTTGCGTTTGCGCATGAATTGGGCAATTGCACTTTTACTTTGGCCTAATTGGGCCATCGAAAAACTACCCAGTTTGTTTAAGCGCATCACCTCCGGCATGGAGGGAAAAACAACCGTTGCTTTGAGGCGATCGCGATGGGGTGAAACCGCATCTACCACCTTCTGGGCCAAATCTTCAATAAATATCAATGATGCAATAAAAACATCAGCTGCCGCCACATCAGAGCAAAACTGCTGATAGTTTTCTGGATCTCTTAGTTCTTCAATTAGATATCCGCACAAATTAACTGAAAATGAACCTGGTTGCGAATTAAGTGCATTAACCGCTTGGGTTAAAGAGTTTTGATATTGGGGCTCTAACACCAGATACACAACCCGCATCACCAGCCGTGAGGCATCCGGCTCGGGACTCACCCGGCGACTGGCGGAACGGATTTGGGTAAACATGCGGCTCTGGTTTAGATCAGTAAAGATTACGGAGCAGCAGTTGCTGCTGTGGTGTTCATCATTAATCCATGAGCGATTTTATTCCAGTGGTTGTTGCCGGCGCCCTAGGCCGGATGGGGGCTGAGCTGATCAGAACCCTTGCCCAAACCAGTGACTGCAAGCTCGTTGCCGCCATCGACACCACCCCAGGCCGGGAGGGGGAAGATGTGGGCATCGCCCTTGGTTTGGAACCGCTTGAGGTGCTCCTAAGCGCTGATTTTGAGGGCAGTTTGTGCTTAGCCAGCCAGCAGCATCCCGGTTCGGTGCTCGTGGATTTCACCCATCCCAAGGTGGTGTATCAACACACCAGGGCTGCCATTGCCTATGGGTTGGCACCGGTTATTGGCACCACAGGCCTTTCCCCAGAGCAAATAAGTGATTTGGCGGATTTTGCCGCTAAAGCCTCCATGGGCGCAGCTGTGATTCCTAATTTCTCCGTTGGGATGGTGCTTTTGCAGCAAGCTGCCGCCGCCGCCGCCCGTTTCTACAACCATGCTGAATTGGTGGAGCTCCACCACAACCGCAAGGCAGATGCCCCCAGTGGCACCTGTATAAAAACGGCCGAATTGATGGAGGAGCTTGGTAAGGCTTTCAACCCCCAGGAGTTGGAGGAACACGAAAGTTTGGCCGGCAGCCGTGGTGGGCTAAGGGAGAGTGGCCTAAGGCTCCATTCGATCCGTTTGCCGGGCCTAGTGGCCCATCAGGAGGTTCAATTTGGTGCCCCAGGCGAGCGCTATGTGCTGCGCCACGACACCTTCGACCGTGCTGCATACATGCCTGGCGTTTTGCTTGCTGTGCGTAAGGTGCGTCAATTGCCAGGGCTTGTGTATGGCCTTGAGCGCTTGCTTTGAATAATTAACGCCGAAAACTGGGCAAATGCTTCTCCCCCTTAAACCAGGCGAACTGCAGCGTTTAATCCCTGCCGTTGCCAGTGGGCCCCAATTTAGTTTTTGCTCCGGTGGCCCCCAGCTGGTGTTGCAGCGGGTATTGGTTTCAACCCTCGGGGGGGTAATTCCGCTGTTGATCTCCCAGGGGGGCTTTGGCTCCCGCTGGAGCAGCCTCTGGCTCGTGATTGGTTTAACGATGCTGCTTTATTTCCTGTGGGGACCGATCCTCCAAGCCGGCAGTCGCAATTCCCAGCTGCGCAAATATCCAGCAGCGGCTTTATTTGAAGGTGAAATTGCCGATCTCTACACAAAGGAAAAACTGGAGGGTCGCCAAGAAACCACCGACACCAAGGGCCGCTTGGAGTTGGTGGAGAACCGCCGCACCTGGCTTTGCCTAGAGCTTGCTGATGAGGAGGGCTACCTAGGTCAACTGCGCTTTCCCTTGGATAAGGCCCATAAAGCCCTGCGAAAGGGCATGACAATCCGTTGCCTTGTGCTTTCTGAACGCTCGGATTTTTCCCGCATTGCCAGGCTTTCCGATGGTTGGGTGCCCCAGGCCAAGCTTTGGGTTGGCGACTATCCCTATCTGCTGAGGCCTGCTTTCGAGGAAATCTGCCTCAGGCGATTTCGTTAGGCCATAGGGCATCCGCCATCTGGCAAATTTGCCGCATCGAAGCCACATCGTGCACCCGCACCATTGCGGCACCCCCGGCTATGGCCTTGCAAACTGCTGCAGCGGTGCCCCAACTGCGGGCCTTGGCTCGATTTTCCTTGAGGATCTCGCCAATAAAACGCTTGCGGCTGGGCCCCACCAAGAGGGGATAGCCATGGGCAGCCAATTGGGGTAAGCCCTCCAAGAGGGCAAGATTTTGACTGGTTGTTTTTGCGAAACCCAAGCCCGGATCCCACCACAGTTGTTCGCGTTTAATACCTGCATCCAGGGCTGCGGCACTGCGTTGCAGTAGTTCTGCAATTACATCTGAAACCACATCGTTGTAATTGCAAAAATTTGCCATTGTTTGGCTACTGCCACGCCTGTGCATCAACACATAGGGGCAGCCCGCTTTTGCCACAAGGGGCAGCATTGCCCCGTCGGCTGTGCCCGCAGACACATCATTTATCCAATTGACGCCAAGCTCGAGCGCCTTAGCCGCCACGGGTGCATGGAAAGTATCTAGGGAAAGTAATAAATCAGCAGGTAGCTCCCCCTCTTGGCGCGCTTGGCAAATTAATAACAAAGCAGGTAATAACCTTTTCAATTCTTGCTCTGGCGCCAAGAGCTCAGCCCCAGGCCTCGTGCTTTGAGCTCCAACATCAATTATATGCGCCCCTTGTTTCGCCAGGCGTTGGGCTGTTTTTAAAGCGCGATTTGGCTGGCAGTGTTCACCACCATCACTAAATGAATCGGGGGTAATATTTAATACCCCCATTACTTTTGTTGAGCGGATCAAACCTGAGCGGGTACTTGGTAATTAACAATTCTGGCAAACCCTTCAGCCTCCAGGGAAGCACCCCCCACCAAAACCCCATCGATATCAGACATCGCCATTAATTCATCAATATTGCCCGCTTTTACCGAGCCTCCGTATTGAACCGTGAGGTTGTGGTGGCCCACCCAAGTACGAATGAGGCCGCACACCCGATTTGCCTCCTCCGAAGCGCAGGTTTTTCCTGTGCCGATGGCCCAAATCGGCTCATAGGCAACCACCAATTGAGCTGGGTTAATGCCATCAAGGCCCTGTTCCACCTGGCGACGAATCACCCGTTCTGTATCACCACTGCTGCGTTGTTCATCACTTTCACCAACGCAAAGAATCGGTATGAGCCCAGCGGCTTGGGCCGCCCGGGCGCGGTGGTTGATCTGTTCATCGCTTTCGCTGAAATATTTGCGCGGTTCGCTGTGGCCAACGATTGTGTAGCTCACGCCATGTTCCAGCAACATGTTCGCTGAGATCTCACCTGTAAAGGCTCCATTGCCTTCCCAATGAACATTTTGGCTCGCCAATTGCACGGCGCTGCCGGCAACTGCCCTGTGCATGGTTTCTAAGGCCGTAAAAGCTGGAGCTAAAACGATGCTGCGATCGCTTGGGGCATTGGCCACCAAGGGCAAAAATTGATCTGCGAAGGCGCGGGCCTCGCTGCAGGTCATATGCATTTTCCAATTGCCGGCAATCACCACCGGACGCGATCCTTTGCTCACGCCACCCCTCTTTTAAGCAGCTCAACTTAAGTGTTGGCCTCACCCGCCACTGTGAGCATTTCCCCCCCTAGTTCCACCTGATCTCCAGCTTGTAGTTTGCGGCCCCTGCGGCTTTCAATTTGGCCGTTAACCCGCACTTTGCCCCCCTGGATCAGCAGCTTTGCTTCACCCCCTGTGCCCACCAAGCCGTGGAACTTAAGGAATTGATCGAGTTGCATCAATCCAGGCGGTGCAGGGCTGCGGCTTAATCTGCGCCCATGGTTGCATCCTCCCCAGCTGGTTTCCGCCGGCTGCTGCCCTTGCTCAAACCCCATCGGGGTCGCCTGGCGGCAGGTGGGCTCTGCATGGTTGTGTTTGTTGCCTGTTGGCCACTGCTGGCAGCCCAAGCGGGCCAACTGATTCCAGCGATTGGTAGCGGAGATTTCAGCAGGGTTTTACGGGTAATCAGCATTGCCCTTGGCTTGTTTCTGTTGCAAAAATTGGCCCAATTTGGCCAAGACACCCTGCTGGCCGCCCCCGCTTTGCAGGTGAGCCAGGCCCTACGGCGTCAATTATTTGCCCGTTTGCAGCGCCTGGAATTTGGCGTTTTAGAAAAACTCTCCTCTGGAGATCTCACCTATCGGCTCACGGAGGACGCCGATAGGGTTGGTGAGGTTATTTACAAAACTATTCAAGACACCACCCCAAGCCTGCTGCAGCTGGTGGTGGTTTTTGGCTACATGGTTTATCTGGATTGGAAGTTGTCTTTGGCAACTTTGCTTCTAGCTCCCTTGGTGGCCCTGCTCGTGAGTGCCTTTGGTGCCAGGGTAATGGGGGCAGCAGAACGCAGTCAGCAACAGGTAAGTGAATTGGCTGGTTTGCTGGGGGAGGCGATCAACGGCTTACCGCTGGTGAGGGCGTTTGCCGCTGAGGAATGGTTGCAGGAGCGTTTTGAAACTGAAATTGATCTGCACCGCAGGGCCCGTTATCGCACCTTGAGGCTTTTGGCTCTGCAGCATCCGGTGGTGGGTTTCATTGAAGCGGCCGGCATCCTTGCCGTGCTGCTAATCGGTGCTGCCCGCATCAGTGCAGGTGGGCTCAGTGGTGCGGGCTTTAGCAGCTATGTGGCAGCTCTTTTGATGTTGATCGACCCGATCTCCCACCTAACAACGAATTTCAACGAATTTCAACAGGGGCAAGCCTCCCTGCGCCGGTTAAGGGCGATTGAGGCGGAACCGATCGAACCGCCAGATTCAGCAACAGCGGTGCCCTTGCCGCAATTGCAGGGCCGATTGGTGCTTGATCAGGTGAGCTTTGGCTACACCCCAAACCAGCCGGTGCTGCACAACCTCAACCTCAGCATTGAACCGGGCCAGGTGGTGGCCCTTGTGGGTCCATCAGGCGCAGGAAAAACCACCCTGTTCTCCCTGCTTTTGCGCTTCAACGTGGTGCAACAGGGCAAGGTATTGCTCGATGGCATTGATCTATGTAACTTGCGGGCGGCTGAATTACGACGTGCGGTGGCCTTAGTGCCGCAGCACAGCAGCCTTTTTTCCGGCACCATTGCCGATGCCATCCGCTTTGGACGCCCCGCCAGCGACGGGGAATTGCAGCGTGCTGCCCAGCTGGCCAATGCTGCTGAATTCATTGAAGCCCTCCCGGGGGGATATCAAGCCAGGGTGGAGGAGAGGGGCAGTAATTTTTCCGGCGGCCAACTGCAACGCCTAGCGATTGCCCGTGCGGTGCTCGGCAACCCTGCCGTTTTGCTTTTGGATGAGGCCACCAGCGCCCTGGATGCGGAGGCGGAGGAGGCGGTGCAACAGGGCTTAGCCCAGGCCATGGCAGGTCGCACTGTGCTGGTAATCGCCCATCGCCTTTCTACGGTGCAGGAGGCGGATTGCATTCTATTTTTAGAAAATGGCCGCATCATTGAGCAGGGCAGCCACGATCAATTAATGCAGGCTGGCGGCCGCTACCGAGAACTTTGCAATCGTCAGTTAATTCGTTCCTTTCTCCCCTGATTAAAAATCTGCCATGACATCAGGCTGCCCCCGCTGGGAATATCGGGTGATTCATATCAATGTTGACAATGGCCCCCCGCCGGTGCCCCCTACCCCCGAGGCGGCTAGTGAAAGGTTGGGGGGTGCCCTCAGCCCCGATTTCATCGCTAGGGAATTCCCTGATTTCTATGCCAAAAATCAATCCCTGCCAAAACATCCAGCTGCCCAGCTACAGCATTTTCTCAATCTGCTGGGCCAAGAGGGATGGGATCTAACTGAAACGGCCCAGGTGGGACCCCTATTGATGTTCTTTTTTAAACGGCCCCAAACCCCGCTACATTGAGCCGGCACAAAACAATTGCAATGACCAACTCTGGTGATCAGGAAAATCCGGTTTTAACGTTTGAAAATAAGCGCTACGACTTAAACAATCTGCCAGACGACGTTAAAGAACTGGTGCGGGGCATGCAGGTGGCCGATGCCCAGCTTCGTCTCCATGAAGACACCCTGAAGGTTCTTGCTGTGGGTCGCCAGTCGATGGCGCTGCAATTGAATGAGCGCCTAAAAACCATCGACCCCATGGCTGATTGAGTAGGGGCTCAGCTAAGCGCCTCAAGGTTCTCAAATAAAAAGCGTTGCTGGCTGGCTGGTGTGTCCCCATGGGCATCACTGGCCACCAAGCGCTCCCCTAAAACCCAAGGGCCCCCATCACCTAGGGGCACAAAGCTATCTGTGAAATAGCTTTTCCCACCCTTGGGCTCCCCTGTGCTGGGATCGCTATAGCTACTGCTGTAGCTCTTGCTGAGGTAGCCACTGCCGGTGCTTGTGGTGCTCTCAGTGAAGATTGTTACAACCGTGCCGTGGATGTGGCGGTGCACCATCGTTACAACGTTGTTTTTGATTCGATAGCGATCACCGCTATTTTTGCCACCAACGATCACTTCAGTGCCTACGGCATTTGTGTCGCCAGCGGTGAAGGTGTTGGCGCCGTGGGTTTGCTCGAAGCTGCGGCGCACCCTGTGGATGGCCACTTCCCATAGCTGGGAGGCGATCGCCTTATGGATTTCCTCGTTAGCGATGCCATCCACGCTGGCCTTTAGATCAGCGCCAACTTGAAAGCTGCCCTGCTCGCGACGGCCTTCCTGTTCCCAGATGCAGGTGCCCTTGTAACCACTGAAGCCCGGTTCCCAGGTGTAGCGGTTGGCATAGGCCGCTTGGAAAGCTGCTGTGCAATCGCTGCCAGAAATGATTAATTCGTTGCTGTTTGCCATGGTTAGCGATGCAAATCCTGCAGCGCATTGATTGGTAGTTCATTCTGACCCTGCAGGGCAGCTACTGCGGACACCGCTGCCCGAGCCCCGGCCAGGGTGGTAACTGTTGGCACCTGGTAATCAAGGGCTGCCCTGCGCAGGTAGCGATCGTCGTGGGTGGCTTGGCGGCCGATGGGAGTGTTGATGATTAATTGAATTTCACCGGATCGGATCGCGTCTTCCACGTTGGGGCGGCCTTCGTGCACCTTCAGCACTGTTGTTACCTCTAAACCTTCAGCCCGCAGGTGTTTTGCGGTGCCAGCTGTGGCCACTAGTGCAAATCCTTGGGCGGCTAAATCGATGGCGATCGCGCCAAGGGCTTGTTTATCGCGGTCGTGGGTGGAGAGAAAAACTGTTCCTGCAATGGGCAACACCTCCCCCGCCGCCAATTCCGCCTTGGCGTAGGCCATGCCAAAACTAGGGGCAGTACCCATCACTTCCCCGGTGGAGCGCATCTCCGGGCCGAGTAGGGAATCTGCCCCTGGGAAACGCCGAAAAGGTAAAACAGCTTCCTTAACCGCCTGGAGCGGTGGCTGTGGTTCCGAATTGAGCCCAAGTTGATCAAGGTTGCTACCCGCCATGATCAAACTGGCAATTTTGGCTAGGGGCACACCGGTTGCCTTGGCAACAAAAGGTACGGTTCTCGATGCCCGTGGATTGGCTTCAATGATGTAAACCTTGTTATCTTTAACGGCAAATTGCAGGTTTATTAATCCACGAACCTCCAAATGTTGGGCTAATTCAGCACTCCATTTGCGAATTAATGCCAGGGCATCTGCGCTCAAGCTCACAGCCGGTAAACAACAGGCTGAATCACCAGAATGAATTCCGGCAGGTTCAATATGTTCCATTAAACCACCGATTACAACGCTGCCGTTGTTATCACAAAGGGCATCAACATCCACCTCGGTGGCATTTTCAAGATATTCATCTATGAGCACCGGTTGGCTTGGATCTACCTTCACTGCTTCGCGCATGTAGCGATCTAATTCGCTGCTATCAAACACCACTTCCATTGCACGGCCGCCCAACACATAGCTGGGACGCACAACCACTGGATAGCCGATCTGCTCGGCAATGACGATTGCTTCTTTTTCACTTCGGGCGATGCCATTGCGCGGTTGCAGTATCTCAAGTTTGCGTAAAACAGCTTCAAATTGTTCCCTATCTTCAGCTAGATCAATATTGCGAGGTGAAGTGCCCCAAATTTTTGTGCCGGTGAGTTTGCCCCGTTCGCTTTCCAGCCAGGCCAGCAATGGCAGGGCAAGCTTGAGGGGGGTTTGACCGCCAAATTGCACAATTACGCCCGCCGGTTTCTCAGCTTCGATCACATTCAAAACATCTTCAAGGGTGAGTGGTTCGAAGTAGAGGCGATCGCTGCTGTCGTAGTCGGTGGAAACGGTTTCAGGGTTGCTATTTTGCATAATTGTTATCAACCCCTCCCCTTGAAGTGCAAAGGAGGCATGGCAGCAGCAATAATCAAATTCGATGCCCTGGCCGATTCGATTTGGGCCACCGCCCAGTATTAAAACCTTGCTGCGGTTTTCAGGTTTCACCTCACTAGTGGGGCTTAAATACTCAAGGTTGCCACTACTATTTAGCTTTTCTAAGCGTCTTTCGTAGGTGGAGTAGTGATAGGGGGTGCTGGATGCAAATTCAGCGGCGCAGGTGTCAACTGTTTTGAACAACACATCAACCCCAAGGGATTGGCGGTAATCGCGAACGGCTAGCTCGTTGCTGGCTGTGGCATGGGCTATTTGATGGTCGCTGTAGCCCAGTTGTTTAAGTTCAAGCAATGCTTCTGCATCAAGAGCTTCCAGGCTTTTGCCCCACAACAAGCGCTTTTCACTAACTAAAAGAGCTTCAAGTTTGGCAAGAAACCAGGGATCTATGCCGCTCAGTTGATGTAATTCGGCCACGCTGCGGCCTTGGCTTAAACCTGTGCGCAGGTGGAAAATACGCTCTGGGGTTGGGGTGCGCAGGTTGCGATCCAGTTCAGCGGCGCTTTGCTCTGCTTCTGGTTGATCACAGCCCCAGCCGCTGTGGCCGGTTTCAAGGGAGCGCAGGGCCTTTTGGAAGGATTCCTCAAAACAACGGCCAATCGCCATGGCCTCCCCCACCGATTTCATTGAAGTGGTGAGCACTGGGGAACTACCGCTAAATTTTTCAAAGGCAAAACGCGGCACCTTTGTTACCACGTAGTCGATGGTGGGCTCAAAACAGGCCGGTGTTTTTTCTGTGATGTCGTTAATAATTTCGTCTAGCCGGTAACCCACGGCGAGGCGTGCGGCGATTTTGGCAATCGGAAAGCCCGTTGCCTTGCTGGCAAGGGCCGAGCTTCGGCTAACCCTGGGATTCATTTCAATAACAACAACATCACCATTGATTGGATTTATGGCGAATTGGATGTTGCTGCCGCCAGTATCAACTCCAATTTCGCGAATAATCGCAATTGATTGATCCCTAAGCCTTTGATATTCCCTATCCGTGAGGGTTTGTGCCGGGGCCACGGTAATCGAATCGCCCGTGTGTACCCCCATCGGGTCGAGGTTTTCAATGCTGCAAACAATCACCACGTTGTCGGCGCTATCGCGCATTACCTCAAGTTCAAATTCCTTCCAGCCCAAAAGCGATTGCTCAATCAAGATTTGCGATACGGGGCTCGCTTCTAAACCGCTTTTGCAGATGGCTAAAAATTCCTCTGGGTTGTAGGCAATGCCGCCGCCGGCTCCCCCCAAAGTGAATCCGGGCCTAATGATCCGTGGATAGCCGCCGATGCTCTCGCCAACGGCCTCCGCTTCCTTGAGGTTTGTTGCAATGCCTGAGGGACAAACGGCCACACCGATGCGCTGCATCGCCTGTTTGAACAAATTGCGGTCTTCGGCCTTGTGGATCGCCTCCAGATTTGCGCCGATTAACTCCACTCCAAATTTGGCCAAGGTGCCGTTTTCGGCCAGGGCCACGGCCAGGTTCAAGGCCGTTTGGCCGCCCATGGTGGGCAAAAGCGCATCGGGCCGTTCCCTCTCGATTACCTGGCTCACAACCTCAGGGGTGAGCGGTTCGATGTAAGTGCGATCCGCCATGTCGGGATCGGTCATGATCGAAGCGGGGTTGGAATTCACCAGCACCACTTCAAAACCCTCTGCCCGCAGCGCTTTACAGGCTTGGGTGCCCGAATAATCAAATTCGCAGGCTTGGCCGATCACGATCGGCCCGGAGCCCAGTAGCAGGATGCGACGCAAATCCGTGCGACGGGGCATGGGCGGTGATTTCAGCCAAACCTTCACAGCTTCTCACCTCCTGGGCAAACCGCACCAGCAATGGGTGCGCAAGGGTGGCTACCCTGGGGGTTGTATCCGACGTTGACCAACGTCCGTGTCCATGAGTGAGCTCCAGCGCCTGAAAGGGCTGCTGCCGCCAGAAATGCAGAGTTGGGTGTTTGTGGAAGCAGCTGCTTCTGCCGATCCGCCCCTCATCAGCCTGGAAGAAATTGGAAGGGATGAGGTGGAAATCCAGCTGCATTTAGATAAATGGGATGAATTAGCCCTCGACCATCGCAACCTGCTTTTTTGGCACGAGGTGGGTCGCATCCAAAACGATGCAATCCCCCGCGATGGTTGGGAGATGGCTGCCCTTGCCATTGGCCTGGGCGGCGCCATTGGTGAGCTTTGGGTGCAAGACGGTTTGTTGCTCGTTCTTGCCGTTGGTTTGTCGGGATTTGCCGGCTATCGGCTTTATCTAAAAAATAATTCTGAAAAGCGCCTGCAAGATGCCATCGCAGCCGACGAAAGGGCCATAGGCCTCGCCACCCGTTTTGGCTACACCCTGCCCAATGCCTACAAAAGTTTGGGTGGAGCCCTAAAAGAGCGCATTGAGCAAACCCGTAAGAAGCGCCAGCGCAGTTTCTTTGAAGACCGCCTTGAGGCGTTGCGTAAAAGTGCGGGTAAGGCACGGGCCGACATGGCCCAGCAGCAGGGCAGTAGCCGTTCCGTAACCAGTGAGAACGTTTATGGATAGCGAAGGCCTAGCGCGCTTGGCAGCTGAAGCTGCCGACGATCGCAAGGCGGTAGACATCCGTTTGCTGCGGGTTGAAGACGTAACTACCCTCACCGATTGGTTTGTGGTTTGCAGCGGCCTTTCCGATGTGCAAGTGAGAGCGATTGCCCGTTCCGTTGAGGATCGCCTTGAGGCTGATTGTGAGCGGCTTCCCCTGCGCAGGGAGGGCGTTACCCAAGGGCGTTGGGTGCTGCTTGATTACGGCGATCTGATCGTTCAGGTGCTCACCCCCCAGGAGCGCAGTTACTACGATCTAGAGGCCTTTTGGGGCCATGGTGAAACCATCCACTTCAGCCATACCCCCTGATAAATGGCGATGAGCGTATGTCCTGTGCCGCCAGAGCAACGTCCGCTTCAGGAATATCAGCAGCTCTCTGATTCCTGGTTTTTTAGGTGGCCTCTGCACTCCTTCAAGGGGTTGATTGTTGCCTTGGCAGGCGGCTGGTTGCTGCTTCTTCCCTTGGCTGTTTTAGTTGCCAGCGGCAGCGTGCCCTTGCGCCATAACCCAGCGCAAATGGTTTTAGTGGCCGCCGTTGCTGCCCTGCTACTGCCGTTACTGCTGCTCTTGCGCCAGTGGCTTGGCTGGTGCTACGTGCAGCGCCGTTTGCTTAGCGAAAAAATTTCCTATGAAGAATCCGGCTGGTACGACGGCCAGGAATGGGAAAAACCCTTGGATTGGCGTCAGCAGGATCTTTTGGTGGCCCAACATCAAGTAAAGCCAATCCTGGCGCGGCTTATCCGCGCCACGCTGATGGTTGCGGCATTGCTGTTGTTTGGCTCCAGCATCTGCCAGGCTTTCTGAGCCTTAACTGCAGCGCCGATCTTTATGGCTTCATCCCTGGGCCTCAGTGGAACTAGTCGCCAGGGGCCCCCCGCCTTGGAGGTGGTGCTTTTGCGCAACGGCATGGCCGAATCCTTCCATCGGGTTCATGCGGTGGTAACGGATCAGCGGGGCCGGCTTTTGATGCGGGCTGGCGATCCCCAGCAGCTCAGTTTTATTCGTTCCAGTTTGAAGCCATTTCAGGCCCAGGTTTTTGTTTCCAGTGGAGCCTTTGATGGCCAGGGGGGCTCAGAACGGGCCATGGCGATTGCCTGCTCATCCCATGACGGCACCTTGGCCCAGGCCCGCGAGGCGTTTCAGGTGCTCTGGCGAGCAGACGTAGATGTGAGTTTTTTGCGTTGCCCTTGCCCCAAGGGGAGGGAAAGTGCTCTGCAGCACAACTGCTCTGGAAAGCATGCTGCTTTCCTTGCCAGCTGCAAGCGCATGGGTTGGCCTTTGGAGGGTTACCTAAATCGCAACCATCCCCTGCAACAGGAGGTGCTCAATCGGGTGGCGGAACTGCTGGGCATACCGGCAGCTGAATTGGTTTCTGCCTGCGACGATTGCGGTGCCCCCACCCTGCAACTGCCCCTCTGCCAGATGGCTTTGCTCTATGCCCACCTGGGTGGCGGTCAGCTGCCAACGCTTGAAAGATTGGCAAGGGCAATGCAGGCCCACCCTGAGTTAGTGGCCGGCGAAGGTCGATTTGATACGGAATTGATGCGCCGCAGCTTGGGTTTATTGGTTAGCAAGGGGGGGGCAGAGGGCATCCAGTGCCTTGCCCGCATGGGCGAAGGCCTGGGTTTGGCAATCAAAGTTGAAGATGGCTCCAGCCGGGCTAAATGGGCGGTGGCCCTGCAATTGTTAAAACAATTGGAATGGTTAACCCCTTCGGCCCAAGAGGAGTTGGAGGAGCAATTCTTGATACCCATGGCGGGGCAAAGGCTCGAGGTACGTGGCGAATTGCGTTAGGTGATGGTTTATTATTAAGGCTTGGTGATGCCGCGGGGTAGAGCAGCCTGGTAGCTCGTCGGGCTCATAACCCGAAGGTCGGGAGTTCAAATCTCCCCCCCGCCACCAAATCAACCAAATTAGAAGCCACCCACTCTTAATTAAGAGTGGGTGGCTTTTTAGTTACGGGTTTCAAATTTAATTTTTAATTTTTATATTTTTAATTTTTTGAGTGTTAATTAGAAATCAGTTAGCGGCTAAAAATACCGTTTAGGTAATGCTGGGCAACGGCCTTATCGGTGCTGCCATTTTGAAATAGGAAGCTGGCAACGGCTGAACTAACCAACTGATATTGATCCCATTGGGGATGCTCCTTGAGGAAGTGGCGCATGCTTTGAAAAAGCGCTTCAGGTACCTCCGCTTCCATGCTCACCACTTCGATGCTGCTCTCGTTGCTTTCAAGCTTTGTTTCTCTACCGTTTGCCAACCTTAGAACCTCCCTTGCCTATGCATAAAGCCATAGAAGTGGCTGATGCGTCAAAGTTTGAGCTTTGGGCGGTTTGGCACCATCTAATCGCTGAGATTGCCTGCGGAAGCTCAGCGGCAGAGCTAAATGCTGAAGCGATTTAATTCCCCTGAACAACTTCGCGATAGAAGTCAAGCTTTGAAGGTGCTTCCCGATACTTTCCACAGGTTGAGGCCATCGGCCATGTCCTCCAGCGGATCAGCAAAGGAAATAGCCATGTTTCTGGGGAAAAACCAGGTATAAGCTGGGGAAAACCTAGGTTAGCTGGGGATAAACTTGCACTATTAGCAGAGCTAATCATTTAAAGTCTTTTTGGTCTAGGCGTAAGACTTAGACGGATGTGACCTGGGAAACATCCAAATGTTTTCCAAATTGCTTCAAATTTTGAGCTAGTTGGGTTTTTGCTCAGCGGCGGATCCAAATGCGAGAGCCGCCTTGATTGCTTTGTTGGCAGGCATCCATGGCCACTTGGCTTTGCAGGCCCTCCAGAAGCCCTGGAATCATGGGCCTGCCTTCACGGATGGCTGCAGCCCACCAGCCCAGCAAGCGTTCAGTTGGTGCAATCCTTCCGTCTTCCCAGGTGCGGCCGAAGGCCAGGTTTGAATCAGGCTTGATTGGCATCAACGGCTCCCCTGTTTTTGCGCCCTGCAGGCCAAAGCCATGCACGTAGTCGTTTTGATTGGCACTGCCTAGAACAAGTGTTCCTTCTGAACCATAAAGTTCTAGCCAGCAACCCCTGCCCTGTTTTGCGATTGAGGAAAGGGCTATTTGAGCAGGCATAGCTCGATCGCCATTGCTCCAATTGGGTTTTAGTTGCATTTGGATCAGGGCCGTATCGGCGGCATCAACCTGGCCATAACCCAACCCATCAGCTTTGGGCCGCTCCCCGATCGCCACCGATAGCTGCGCCTGCAGCTCCAGGATCGGTCCCACTAGCCATTCCATCAAATCAAGGGCATGGCTGCCGAGGGCCCCCATAACCCCACCCCCCTGATCCTGCTGGGCATACCAATTCCAGGGGCGCATCGGATCGCTGCGGCTAGCCATCAACCAGTCGAAGCGCAGCAGCCAGGGATCACCAAGCCAACCGCTTGCGAGAAGTTGGGCAAGTTGTTGGAAGGCCGGCACAGCGCGGTATTCAAAATTCACAGCACAACAACAGCCATGCGCCATGGCCAGTTGTTCAAGCCGTTGCGCTTCAGTGGCATTTAAAGCTATGGGTTTTTCCAGTAGCAGATGCTTACCAGCCAAAAGCGCTTGCTCTGCTAACTGAAACCTCACCGCCGGTGGTGTTGCCAAAACAACCGCCTCAACCTGGGGCTGGGCTAGTAAGGCCGCAAAATCAGAGCTTCCCCATAGGTTTGCGCGGCTGCATGTTTTCTGTAGGCGCTGTTCGCGGGGATGCCAAAGGGCCACAGGTGCCATTGAGGCACTGGCCTGCAGGGCCGGTAGGTGTACTTTCTCGCCAAAACCAAGGCCTGCAATTGCCACCCCAATTTTTGCTTTTGTCATGCTTTGCCTTGCTCCAATAAACCCTCACCCCTGGCTGCTGCGCAGCTTTGCTGCAGCACTTCAGCAATCAAATCCTCAGAGCCCACCAATTGCCATTGGGCCCTGGGGCGGGGCAGTCCGTTCACTTGAAGGTCTTTGTAGAGCTGTTCATCACAATCAAGGGCCATCACATACAAGGCCCCTGTTTGGCTTTTGCCGGATTGATCAGGGTTTGCACTAAAGCGACTCAGCACGGTTAGCTCGCCTTTGCGATTGCGCCTCAAGCTGCCTTTATCCCACCATTGGCGCCCTTCTGCCGTGGGGGTTACCTCCTGCCAGTCCACTGGTCCTGCAAAAGCTATGGCGGGGTGAAAACCGATAAGCCAAATCGTTAGCGCTGAAGCACAAAGGAAAGTAGCGATTGCGTTTAGGTATTGCTTCATCCCACTAGTGCGGCAGCTTTTTGGCCATGGATGGCAAGCAGGCTTGCAAGGGTGCTGCGCAATTTGGGTCTGGGCACAATTGCATCCACAAAACCGTGGTCCTGAATGTATTCAGCCGTTTGAAAATCATCCGGTAACTTTTCCCTCAAGGTTTGCTCAATCACGCGGCGGCCTGCAAAACCGATGAGTGCTTTTGGTTCGGCAAGGATTAGATCGCCCAACATTGCAAAACTTGCAGTTACTCCACCGGTGGTTGGATGGGTGAGCAGTGGGATATAGAGCAGCTCTTGGTTGCGATGGCGCTCTAAGGCACCCGACACTTTGGCCATTTGCATCAAACTCAGCATTCCCTCCTGCATCCGGGCGCCACCGCTGGCGCACACCACAAATACGGGCAGCCGTTCGGCCGTGGCAGTTTCAATTAATCGAGTGAGTTTTTCACCCACCACCGAACCCATGCTTCCGCCCATGAAGCGGAAGTCCATTACTGCCACCGCTAAGGCAAACCCCTCAACGCTGCCGCTGCCGCAAACCACGGCGTCGCGCATGCCGGTGCTCTGTTGGCTGTCTCGTAAACGATCTGCATAGGCCCTGCGATCTTTAAATGCCAGGGGATCGGTTGGGCTCAGCTGGGAATCAATCTCAGTGAAACTGCCTGGATCCAACAACAACCGCAAGCGCTCTTCGCTATCGATCCTGTGGTGGTAGCCGCAAGCTAAACAAACACTGCAGTTGGCAATCAAGTCCTTGCGGTAAACCACTTCGCCGCATTCAGGGCATTTGCTCCAAAGGCCATCACCTTCGTCATTTTCAGGTGCTGCCCGCAGCACTGGGGCAGTTTTACGTCGATCTGCAAACCAGTCGAGAAGCGACACAGCAGGCCCGTTAACACCTATCTATTAAAGGATCCTGAAGGGCGGGTTGATCACAAAGCCCCAGATTTGGTTGCAGGCAAGCCAGCTGAGCAGGCCACCAACAGCAAGAAATGGTCCAAAGGGAAAGGGTTGCCGGGCAGCGAGTTTGCCGCTTAAGCGCCCCAAAAGCCCAAAAACCGCCCCCAGCAGCACAGCTAGGCCAACCGCTACCCCAAGGCCTTTGAGGCCAAGCCATGCCCCGAGCAGGGCGGCGAGCTTTGCATCACCCAGCCCCAAGGCAGGGGTGCCCATCAACTTTTCAGCAGTGGCGCTCACCCCTTCAAAGGCCAATAAACCAATTGCGGCCGCCAGGCAGTGAAATAGCAGCAGCTCAGCTCCCTTGCCCTGTAGGTAGCCCAATATGAATGTGCAAACCAAGCCACTAATCACGCCCCAACGGCAGAGCGATTCCGGTAGGCGCAGCGTTTTGATATCAATTAATGCCAATGGCAACAGCCAAGTAAGCAGCAATCCACCCGCCAATAAATTCAGCACTATCCCTGGATTACCGATGCGGCCCACCCCAGGGAGGGCTAAAAGCACCCAAAATCCAGCTGTTAAAAGTTCAACCGCCGGATAGCTGGGGCTGATGGAGCTATAGCAAAAACCGCAGCGTCCCTTCAATAAAAGCCAGCTAACTACAGGAATATTTTGATGCCATTGCAATGATTTACCGCAGCGCGGGCAATGGCTGCCAGGCCATAGAAGCGATTCAGCCCTTGGTAAGCGCCAAACCACAACATTTATAAAACTGCCCACACATAGCCCCAGCAATGCAGCTAACGCAAAGATCATCTGCGGCTGCGGCTTTTGCCCAGGGGTTTATTGCGCAACAGTTCCAATGGCACAAATTGTTCCTGGGGCAGTAAAACTGGCGCTTCAAAAATTAAGCGAGCAGATTTACCGCCATTAACCACCACAACCCCCAATGGTTCTGGACAGCCATTGCGCTCCAAATTGCGTTCTAAGTTCTGCAAATACAAACGCCTTGCAATTTGCAGAATCATCCCTAATTGCTCAGGAGGACAGCGCCACATTGCAGGATCACATTGTCCCGAAGCACCATCGATGGCAAAGGAGGGAAGGGTCAAATGCGCTGGCGTTTTTCTTCAATCATGCGATGAATAATAGGGGTAAGGATTAATTCCATGGCAAAACCCATCTTGCCGCCGTTTACCACGATCGATGTGGGGCTAGACATAAATGAGTCGTGGATCATATCGAGCAAATAGGTGAAATCCACATCCCATTTGTCCCTGGCGCCCTTGCGGAAGTGAATGATTACAAAGCTTTCGTCGGGGGTGGGAATATTGCGGCAGATAAAAGGATTGGAGGTATCTACCGTTGGCACCCGCTGGAAATTTATGTCGGTAAGGCTGAACTGGGGGCAGATGTGATTTATGTAGTCGGGCATGCGACGCAGAATTGTGTCAACGATCGCCTCTGCTGAATAGCCCCGTTCGGCATTATCACGGTGAATTTTTTGGATCCATTCCAAGTTGGTGATCGGCACCACACCCACCAAAAGATCGGCTAGGGCAGCAACGTCGTAACCATCACCCACCACACCACCATGCAAGCCCTCATAGAAGAGCAGATCTGTGGAGCCTGGGATTGGTTCCCATGGGGTGAATTGACCTGGATCTAATGATGTGCCAAGGCGGGCGTTGTGTTCCGCTGCTTCTTCAGGGCTGTGCAAGTAATAGCGCTTCTCTCCGCCACCGCTTTGGCCGTAATTACGGAAAAGCTCTTCTAATTTTTCAAACAGGTTGGCTTCAGGGCCAAAGTGGGAAAAATTTTCTCCTGCCGCCAAGGCCTTGGCCATGGCCTCCTTCATGGGAGCCCGCTCAAAACGGTGGTAGCTATCACCCTCCACCACTGCAGGGGTGATGCCCTCGCGAGCAAATATGTGCTCAAAGGCCCTTTTTACGGTGCTGGTGCCCGCGCCGGAGGAACCGGTAACCGCAACGATGGGATGAAGCTTGGACATCAGCAGTGCAGTACTAGCTCGGGAGATTTTGTCAGAGCATCGGCCAAATCCAACCAGTTGATTAAGCAAGGGCCCTTAACAATTCTTCCCCCATGGCGCTGCAAGCGAGTTTTGTGCAGCCATCTGCCATCAGATCTCCCGTGCGAAAGCCCTGCTCAAGAACTGCTGAAACCGCATTTTCTAAGGCCAAGGCGGCCGCATCTTGCTTGAGTCCAATGCGCAACATCATTGCCGCTGAAAGCACCATGGCCAAGGGATTAGCCAAGTCTTGCCCTGCGATATCAGGGGCTGAGCCATGCACAGGTTCAAATAAACCAGGCCCTGAACTACCAAGGGAGGCAGAGGGCAACATGCCAATGGAGCCCGTGAGCATCGCCGCTTCATCGCTGAGGATGTCGCCAAAAAGATTGCTGGTTAACAGCACATCAAACTGGCGCGGTTGCCGCACCAATTGCATAGCGGCGTTGTCCACATACATGTGGCTCAAGTTCACATCTGGGTAGGCGCCAGCCATTTCATTCACCCGATCGCGCCAGAGTTGGCTCACATCCAGCACATTTGCCTTATCCACAGAACAAAGAACCCCACGCCTTTGGCGGGCCAGATCAAAGGCCACCTTGGCGATGCGATCCACTTCAGAGCTGCTGTAGGTCATGGTGTTGAAGCCCCGCTCCTCGCCGTTTTCGAGCTGCACCCTGCCCTTTGGTTGGCCGAAATAAATGCCACCTGTTAGTTCCCTCACCACCAAAAGATCAACTCCGCTGATCACTTCCGGCCGCAAACTGCTGGCGTCAATTAGGGCGGGAACTATGGCAACTGGCCGCAGGTTTGCAAATAAATCCAAGCCCGCCCTTAGGGCCAGCAAGCCTGATTCCGGCCTCTGCTGCCGGGGCAGGTTGTCGTATTTGGGCGCACCGATGGCGGCTAGCAGCACCGCATCACTGGCCTTACAGGCCGCCAGGGTGCTGGCGGGTAAAGGTTCACCAAATTTCTCAATGGCGTCACCACCCACAGGTTGGTGATCAAAATCCAACTGAAAGTTGAATTGTTGCGCCACCCGCCCCAAAAGCTTTACGGCTATTGCTGTGATTTCAGGCCCGATGCCATCGCCGGCTAGGAGGGTGATTCGATAGCTAGCCATGGCTGCTTTGCTGTTGGTTGTTAGCTCGAACCTATCGCGTCAGTTTGTTTGATTTAGTTGGCGCAGGCTGCGGGCCATCTCGGGCAACTTGCTAAACACAGCTGAACAACGCAGCCAGAGGCGGTTTGGTATGGCTGGATAACCACTAACCACCTCACCAGCGGCCACCTCCCCATGGATGCCGGATTTTGAGGATGCAATAGCGCCATCGCCGATAACAGCACGATTGGCTACCCCCACCTGACCAGCCAGGATCACGCCATTGCCGAGCTTTGCTCCGCCAGCAATGCCCACCTGGGCTGCAAGGGCACAATTTTTGCCCATGCTTACGCCGTGGCCCACCTGCACCAGGTTGTCGATCTTGCTGCCAGCACCAATGCGTGTTTCCCCCACTGATGGCCTATCAATGGTGGAACCACAGCCGATCTCTACGCCATTTTCAAGCACCACAAGGCCCGTTTGGGGCATTTTGCGCCAGCCATCTGCGGTGGGTACGAAGCCAAATCCCTCGCTGCCGATCACCGCATGGGAATGCACCACACAGGCCTCAGCCAGCCTGCTGCCGGGATGAAGCACAGCTTGGGCATGCAATTCACAGCCAGCACCTATTTCCACATCTGGATAAATCACAACAGCTGGATGGATGATGCAATCGGCGCCGATTTTGCAGTTTGCACCTATCACCACATGGGCGCCCACATGGATACCAGCGGCTAATTCCGCAGTGGGATCTATCACCGCAGTGGGATGAATTCCAGCAGCTAATTGCCGCTTGGGGTAGAGCTGCTCAAGCGATTCAGCAAATCCAAGCCTTGGATTTTTAAGCGCCACCCATGCGATACCCCGCTCTGTTGCTTTGCCATGGAGTTCGGAATCTGGCGGCAGGATTAAAGCTGACGCCTGGGTTTCAGCTAAGGCGGCAAGCAGGGCATTGCCGGGTTCAAGGAAACTGAGTTCCCCTGCTAGCGCTTGGTTGAGAGCAGCGGCCCCATTTAATTCGGGATCATTGGCCAAATTGAAGGGTTGGTTTTCAGCCCCGGATAGGTGCTGTAGCAATGTGCTGAATTGCATGGCAGGCCAATAACTCAGGGCTTGGCCGGGATCGTAGGGCTACTGGCTCACACCGCGGTTATCACGAGTTGGTTGCGGTGAATAACCGCCTCTGGCAGCTGAGGATCCAGCTGTTGCACCATTTGGGATTTCAAGCCAAGGCAGCGCTTTAATTCGCCACTGGCATAGGCGCTGAGGCCAATACCCAGCTTCCTGCCATCCATGGCCAAAATCAGAATTGGGGCCTGTCGATCAAAATTGCCCTCAATAGCAACCACGCCCACTGGTAGAAGCGAGGCCCCCTGGTTTAGGAGGGCCAGTTCGGCCCCCTTATCAACCCTCACGCTGCCCTCAGGCACTGGGGCATGGGCTAACCAGCGCTTGCGATCGGGAATAGGAGAAGGGCTTGGTATGAATCGGGTGCCATGGCAAACACCCGCAAGCAATTCAGCAAGAACGTTTGGATCGCGGCCATCGGCCAGTTTCACTTGGATGCCACTGGCTGTGGCAATGCGAGCAGCGGCCAATTTTGTTGTGATGCCTCCGGTTCCCCATTGGCCGCCACCTGAGGCAACGCTTTGCAAGGCATCAAGTTCAGCGAGATTTTGCACCTCACTTATTGGTGTTGCCCCTTGGTTTTGACGTGGATCAGCGGAATAGAGGCGATCAACATCCGTGAGCAAAATCAATTCATCCGCCTGAAGGGCAACAGCCACGAGGGCTGAGAGGGTGTCGTTATCGCCAAAACGCAATTCCTCAGTTGCCAACGTGTCGTTTTCATTAATTATTGGCAGCACATTCCAAATCAAAAGTTGCTTGAGCGTGCGGCTGGCGCTTTGAAAGCGCCGGTTGGAGGCCAGATCGCTGCGGGTGAGCAAAACCTGGGCCACCGTTTGCCCATGGCAGCGAAAGGCATCTGCATAGAGGCCCATCAGTTGCCCTTGGCCGATGGCCGCAGCGGCCTGTAATTCCTCCACCAATTGCGGCCGTTTGCCTAGGCCAAGCTCCTGGCAACCAAGCCCAACAGCCCCGCTGGTAACCAGAGCCACTCCGTTGCCTTTTGAACGCTCGGCACTCAAACTGGCGGCCAAACTGGCTATGAATTGAGTAGTGCTGCTGCCGTTGTTGCCCCTCAACAGGCTGGTGCCCACTTTTACAACTAATACTCGACTCATTTTTGCGGTTTCATTTTTGGGGCAGCCCTTGCTCCATGCGGGCCCCTAGCCAGCGGGCCATAGTGCGTTCGGAGCGCTGCAGAGCATCTTTAGTGCTTGGTTTGCCATCGCTGCCAACGGGATGCACGAGCACGGTGAATAAACCAAGGCGATTACCGGCAAGCACATCGGTAAATACACGATCACCAATTAGTGCAACCTGGGCCGCTGGTAATTGCAATTGGTTGAGCACAAGGCGCAATGGGCCACGCCTAGGTTTGCCAGCTCCGGCCGTAAAAGGCAATGAAAAAGCATTGGCGATTGCTTCAATCCTGCGGCGATTTGGGTTGTTACTAAACAGATGCAGGCGCCATTGAGTGCGAGCTTTTTGGAGCCAGGTCAACACATCAGCTGGAATTTCCTGGCTGTGTTGAGGCAGCAGTGTGCAATCCACATCAAGCACTAGGGCCTTGATGTTTAGATCGGCAAACACTTCTAAGGGCAGATCAGCAAGACTGCCCTTGGCTACCCAATTTGGCTCTAACAGGTGGCGCAGGTTCAATCCTGAGACTCCCGCTCCTCCAATTCCGCTTCAATGCGCGGCTGCACCCGTTCAAATTCCTCGCCTTCCACCAGCAGGGCATGGTCGTTTTCCATCCGAGCAACCACAAAGAAGGGATCTAGGGGTATGTAAAGGCCATATTCCTCATCGGCCACCATGAAACTAACTAACAACTCATAGGTTTCTGCATCGTCATCATCGCTGTCATTCTCTTCATCTTCTTCATCAAAATCCTCAGGATCTGGTTCTTCCAATTCCCCGGAAACTGTGAGTGTTACAGCGGAGCGCACCAATGTGAGTTCATGTTCTTGAAGCACCACTTCAGCGGTTGAGAGAATTGGCTCGCTTGCATCTAAGCCCTCTAGGAGTTCAGGCTCTTCATCGTCGCTGAGGCGAAACAGGCAAACCGGGGTGTCAACTGGTGTTAGCAAGGCATAGTCGTGGCCATCAAGGGGGATCAGTTGCTCAAGGAAACAGAGCAACTCCTTACCTTTGCCATCGCGCACCACGATTGTGGGCACATCACCGGATCCGGAAAGAGAGGAGGATTCGCCCATCGATTCTGTGCTGACCCCTTCAGGATCCCTCAGGGTTAGCTGCTCTGCCCTGGTTAATGGCCGCCGCATAGACCGGTTCAGGTCCTTCCCGTAACCACTGTTCCAGCAATAGGGCAGCTACGGCGCTGTCTAGTTGGCCGCTGCGGTTGCCATGGAGATTGTGCTTTTCCGCTGCATACCAGCTGCTGCAGTGTTCATCTACCCAGGCTATGGGCAGCTCTAGGGCGTTAGCTAGTTGGATGCCATAGCGCCTGCAATATTGCGCTTGAACAGTGCTTTTTTGAGCTTGATCCAGGGGCATCCCCACGATTAGAGCTTCGCAGCGGCGCTGCTGCACCAGCGGTTTAAGTAGCAACAGGTCTTTGGCAAAACTGCCGCGGGCCAATGGCGCTAGGGGCAAAATTGTTAGGCCCAGGGGATCGCAACCGGCAAGGCCAATCCTGCGTTTGCCCACATCCACCGCAAGCACTGATCGGGGCTTTGGTGGCAGCCTTAACGCCAACGCATCGCCTCAGGAACTGGCCTTTGGCCTGGTTGCCACTGACCCACCAACCTTTCCAAGGTGCGGCTTGCTAGGCCGGGGTTCGGGCTGATTTCATGGCGACGCCAGAGGCTACGGGCAAATACCAACTCCTCTTGCAGTTCGATGGCGCCTTGTTGTGCAAGCCAAGTGAGTCCAGCGCTATTGCCTAGATCGCAGCGAACCAAAACCGGCAGCTTTTTCGTTGCTGCTGCCGCCAGTAGGTGGCCGAGCACATTGCCTAGCAAATGCCCCCAGCCTGGGTGAAGGCTTAATTCAATTTCGGTAGGACCCCGATGGCGCCGCCTCAGCAGCCTCGCCCCTGCCACCGCTTGGTGGCGTTGGGGATCAATAAGTACAAGTGATTCCGCTTGGGAATCGTCTAGGAGGTCTTCACTGCGCAGATCTTGCAACTGGCGCAGGGGGCTAGGTGTGGCAACCAATTCGAGCTGGAGCAATAAAACAGCGCTGGCACGGGTTAAGGGTTGCAGCAGTAAGGGCTCGGGTAATGCAGCAGCAATTTCAAGTTTGCTTAGGGAATTTAATAGCCAAACCCGTTGGTGTTGCAGGATTTGAAAGCCCTGTTCCCGAAGGGCCGCCAATGTTTGTTCTGCGTTGCTAGCGGCCCTTGCCACCCATGCCATTGCCCCGGGTGCTTGATCCATCGCTGCCTTTAATAGGCTGCCGGCAACATCAAGGCGGGAAGCGGTTTCACCCCAACTTTCCAAAACCTCTAAGCGCCAACAGCTACCTCTGCGGTTGCAGGGTTCAGCGAGTAGTAAGCCAACGATGTTGCTCTTTTGAGTTAGGGCTACAAGGGCGAGGGGGGCCGGTGAACTCTTCGGTGATAGCCATGGTTTAAAAGCAACGATTGGCCTTAGCAGGGCCAGTTTTTGCAGCTGAATAGCTAGATATTCCAGTTCTGGTCTTTGCAGCTGGGATAGGTGCTTGAACTGCAGGGGCTCAACCTGCAGGTTTTGATGCTGCAGTTGGGACCCCATGGCAAATTCGATCCAATGCCATTGTTCGCCACTGTATCCAGGCGAAATCAGGATCGGGGCCTTACCACCACAAGAGGAGTGCGTTCATTGGCATTTCCAGCTGGATTTGGCCTAAGGGCCCGCTCTAATAAATCGAGATCGCAGCCAGAGCTGGCGGCTAACACTTTCACCCTGCCAAGGTCGTTCACATCAACAACGGCAACGCCATGCCCCATGCTTGCTGCCATTAAGTCCACCACCGCCTTTGGATTATCTGGGCCCAGCACAATCGTTTGGTCGTAGGGGGGGGTGGAGCCAGTTACATCGTCGATTAAACGAGCTTGCGGGCCAGCAAGCCGATAAAAACCACCCTTGATACCCACAACTTTTAACAGCGCCCCAAGCAGCCAAGCCATCAATACCCTTGCTGGGCCCACCAGGTCGATCAGGCTTTGCAAACCGCAGGCTGTGGCAAGGCTGCTGGTGGGATGAAAAACACGGCATAACAACCTGGCTAGGGCAGATGGCTCCACTTGGGAGGGGTGATGGTATCTGCCTTGAATAACAGCAAGTGGACTTTCGGCAATCGTGAGAATGTCGCCGGGTTTTAAAATCGCTGAGGCGTATTTATGCAGCACCTCTTCAAGGTTGTCGAGCACCCCCAGTAGGTGGGTAGGTACTGCAAGTACTGAACAGTTTTCGCCTTCCCGCCACTTTGCGGCTTCGGGATCTAGGGGGGCAGGGTGCTTAAGGGGCACTAATACCCCTTGGCGACGCTTCAAACGGCCAAAAGGTCCGTAATTAACCCAATGAATATCTACCCATAGGGAATCGAGGCGTTGCTCGAGATCTTCTCCCTCGATGCAAATAGACACCCTGGCTTGGGTCTTTTTAAGGCCTTTAACTATGTAGGCAAACCAGTAATTGTCTGGGCGACTATCTTCATCGCCGTGAAGCGGCATCACCTCTGTGCTGATTTTTAAATCTTTGAGGCTGTTGCTGCCAAGCAAGCAGGGCTTAGCCCGCAACTCCGGCACAAACACCTCCATCTGGGCATGGGGATTGCCTATGCAAACAAGGCCGTCGATTCTGTAGCAGGAGGGATTTCTTGCGAGGTTCCAAGGGCCGAAACTTAGTTCCAGTGGTGATTTAGGCCGCAGCCGATGGCGAGCCTCCAGCCATAGCAGCAGCAGGCCAAGGCCTAGGGCGAGTAGCAAGGGAAGCGATTGCAGAAACTTCATGGCAGGCAGATTAAGCCCCCACCCATGGGCTGGATGATTGTGTATGAAACGGATAGCTAATTTGAAAGTTGCAAAATGACGCCTTAATCTAAAGAAAATTTGTGCTACACCTGTTAAGCAAATCACCCCAGCCATGGCCGATCAAACAGTTGCTCAGTTCGTTGCAAAACTGGGCGAAAACGAGGCCCTAAGGGAACGGCTTGAATCAGCAAACCTGGCTGAGCTGCTAGCAATTGCAAAAGAGCATGATCTGAAATTTGGCCATGCCGATGAGCTCTATGCCCATGCCAAACACGCCATGGAATTGTGGGGAACTGCGCCAGGGGGTGGGCAGCCCCTAGGTAACCCAGATCCTGTGGTTTCAAGCTTTTTAGAAAAGGCAAAGGTTGATCCCAGCCTTCAAAAAACCCTTGAAACTGCAGATTTAGAGGAGTTACTAGCCATAGCTAAAACCCATGAACTGGATTTTGGTCATGCAGACGACATTTACGCCAGCGCAAAATCCGAACTGGAAATTTGGTAAACTTATTCAAAATTGTTACCTTGTTAAATCATGAGCCAGGCAAATCTTGACCTCTTTCTGGCTGAAGCCCGCAAGAGCCAAAGCCTTTCAGAGCAGGTTCGAGCTGCCCGCAGCCATGAAGAGTTGATCAAGCTTGCTGGAAGCCATGGCCATGAACTCACTAAGGCCACCGTTGTGCGCCATCATTTGCACCGGCTCGCTGGTAGAAGTGATTCTGAATTGGAAAGCCTTGGTGACCATGTTTTTAACGATGATTTTGGCGACGTATTCCTAGGTAAATTTATTTAAGAATAAATAGCTAAAAACTTTAAGCTAAGAACCGTATTCAGTGTTGTATTCATTGAAGCTTTTACTGCTTCTTGAGCCTTGAGTGGCTGGCCTACCTGTGGCTAGAGCAAGGGCTGTTTCAATTTCTTTTTCATCCATATTGCCTTGGCCGTTATACAAAATCTTGGCGTTTGCATCGAGCACAAGGATTTGTGGGATGCTGCCGCTCCAGTAGTGGTTTGGCGAATCAACCGGAGCATTTGGATTTACTTCATAGGGATCACTTGTGAGGGCAATTATTTCCACATCCCTAGCCCATCTACCCTGGAGATCTGAAAGTAGGGGGGCAAAACGTTTACTAGCGCTGCTGTCGTCTAGGTAGAAGGCCAAAAGAATCGAACGTTTCTCTTTAATGGCCGCTTCGAGGCTTATGTTTGGCGGTACCAACGCACCGTTGCCAGCATAAAGCGCAAAAATATTACCGTCGTAACTGTTGGTATCACGATCAGCCCGGGTTTGATCAGGGGTTAGTAAAAATATTAGCCCGAATAAAAAGCAGCTAAAAATAAGATTTAATAGCCTGGATGGCAGGGAAACTTGTTTCAAGATTTTTCAGCACTGAGGTTTGAGTTTTGCATACCCTTGCCGAGCCCTTGCATGATACCTCGCCCGATTAAACCGATGGCACGACCAAGAACCCTAGTGAGCAGCAACACCATTAAGGAACCAAAACGATTGATTAGAATCTCCAGCTGAGGTGCCAATGCGTCCCTAGTTTCCAGCATAATGGTTATCGCTTGTTGCCACCATAAAAGGTTTTTAAGTTCATTATCCCGTGGTTCAATCAAAACTTGGCTAACGAACTTACCAGAACGGAGGCTATAAAATACCCTCTTGCTTTCATATATTGAAACGGGGCGAACAAATAAATTTTGCCAACGCTCTAAAGAATTTATTTTATTTCGCAATCGGTCTAATTCACGGGTAGGCAATAGTTCTAGGGGCAGCATTGTGCGGCGTAGCTCAGGCCAATTGCTGCAAGCTTCTAACACTTCCTTGGCAATGCGCTCACCATTACGCAATAACCAATTGCTAACTAATGTTTGCAGGTGTAACAAAGCAAATGGTTGATCTGCTGCCATTAGCTTTCCATCTATAAGTAATGGTTTGCCTTCAATTAATGCAATCAAGATTGGATATAAGGAACAGAGTTCAGGTTCCTCTCCATCAAGATTTGCTGAACCGATAAGTGTTTCGGCTAAGGGGAGCAAGCTGCCTTCCCTGGGTAGCTGGGTGTAGGCACCCACCAATTTCATTAGTGCCCTCTGGCGCAGTAGGGATTGCTGTTGAACCCATGGATCTGTTGCCGGTTGGTCGCCAGAGGGGATTGTTGTTAGAGCTAAGCAGTTTTGCGTAGATAATTTTTCTAGCAATTGTTTGAATTCGTGCAGCAGGCTTTCAAAAAGGTTTAAGCGCCGCTCGGGGAGGAGGGCCTCCAGGGCCAACAGATAACCTGTTTCAAAATTGGAGCAGGAGCCAAATTCTTTAGCTAGCTCGATTTGTAATTGATTTAAAATATCATTGCCGCCACGTTTGGGTAAATATATTTGCAAGCGTTCCTGTTTGGGCTTCGGCTTGAATTGATGAATAGGGCTTGCTGAGCCCCAAATTGTATGAAGTAATTTTCGAGCCATATTTAATTCACGCAATCTTCCTGCTGTTACAAGTCTTTGCAGTCCCCCTTGGGGAAATATCTCAAGCCTATGGTTTAGGGCATTAACTTCTGCGTTGATTTGATCCAAACCGCTCAGTAAAAACCATTGCTTTATACCCAGATTGGAGGGTTTTGCTGAGGAGGGTTGCACAGCTTCTGAAATCCTAAAAACCCTGCCTCCATTTGTAATTAGTTCAATCGCTTCATTTATCTCAGTGAGGCTGGGCTGTTCAAGCAATCCATCAAGCGGTAGTTGCAGTAATAAATCACGCTTAAAAAAAGCACTGTTATTTATTATCAGTAACAGGGCTGCCTCTGGCTCCCTGGTTTTTAATTGATTCAACTCCCAACTTAGGGTTTCAGTTGTTGTTCCTTCTTGCAGCAGCCAGCAGATCAACTGGTATTTAAGCTTGTTCTTGTTTGATATATTATCTTTTACTGCTTCTGTGGATCTAGATGAGAGATCTAGTCGCCAGTTTGGCTGATCTCTTTTGAGTTGTTCTGTTAAGGCTTGGGCTTGCCATTTTTCGCCAATAATAAGGATGGCTTTGTTAGCTATTAATTGGCTCATTTTGATTTTGCTCTTCCCTGCAACAGCAGGCTGTAGCTTTCGATTTTAAAACCGGTGTTTGCTTCGATCGCATTTAGGAGCTCCGCAGGCAATTCGATATCCAGATCGTGGATGCTGCCACTCTCAAGGCAGGTGAGGTGGCTGTGGGGATCTGAGCGGTGGCCATAGAGCCGGCCCTGGGCTTTCTCAAGGCACTCAATTACGCCATGGGCCCTGAGGGATTCAAGATTTTGATAAACGGATGTGTGACCAATGCGCCTTCCATTTGCATTCAGCTGCTCAAATATTTCCCTGGCACTCAAATGATCACCGCTGCGCCAGAGGATTTCTAAAACTAGTTTGCGCTGCCGGCTAAGCCGCAAACCTTGGCTGCGGCAACTTTGATATGCACCTTCTAGGTTTGTTGGATTCGGTTGCCTTGCCATAACTCCATGATATGGGCTTAGCAAGGCCTTTCAATCGCTGCGTTTATCGGCAGGTCTTGGAGGCGAGCTTCTCCAATGGCTAATTGGGCTTCTTTTAAGTTCACACTGCCGTTGTAGAGCGCCCTCCCCACAATTACGCCAACTACCCCTTCCAATTCCAAAGGCAACAAACTCATTAGATCCAACAATTCACCTATGCCGCCGGAGGCAATAATCGGAGTGCTGCTGGCTTGGGCCATGGCCCGCAGAAATTCAAGATTTGGTCCGGCAAGGGTGCCATCGGTGGCGATGTCTGTGCATATCAAGGCAGCTAAACCAATGCCATCAAATTTTTTTGCTAATTCCGTTGCTGGCAGCTCGCTTGCGGTTGTCCAGCCGCGGGTTGCCACCAAACCGTTTCTGGCATCGATCCCCACCACTATTTTTTGGGTATAGCGCTGGGCTAGCTCAAAAACAAGTTCAGGTTGCTCAACTGCAACGGTGCCCAGTATTACCCGATCTAGGCCGCAGGCCAGTAGTTGTTCTGCTCTTTCGATGCTGCGCACACCACCGCCAAGTTGCACCGGAATTTCCAGCGCCGCTGTGATTCGCTGCACTAGGGGGTGATTGGTGGCTTCGCCGCTGCGGGCGCCATCTAGGTCTACCAAGTGAAGCAATTTCGCCCCCTGTTCTTGCCAGGCGAGGGCTTGGCTGATTGGATCGGCACTGAAGTGGGTAACCAAGTTGTAGTCGCCTTGATGCAGGCGCACGCATTGGCCATCAAGAAGGTCGATTGCTGGAATTATTTGCATGGCATGCATTTTGGTTTCACCATTCTCGCCAGGGGAGGATGGCAACAGTTCAGCAAGGCTAAAAATGCGCATTCTGGTTATGGGCGGCACCCGTTTTGTTGGTAAACCCTTGGTGCAGCTGTTGATGGCCGCCGGCCATCAACTAAGCCTGTTCACCCGCGGCCGCCAGCCCGTGCCCGAAGGGGTGGAGCATTTCAGTGGTGATCGCTCTGAAGCCAGCCACCTTGCTCCCCTTAAGGGTCGCAAATTTGATGTGATTATCGATAGCTCTGGCCGCAATCTGGTGGATACCCAGGCGGTGTTGGCCTGCACCTCGGCCCCATCCCATCGCTTGGTTTACGTGAGCTCCGCTGGTGTTTATGCAGCTAGTGAGCTTTGGCCTTTGGATGAAAACTCCCCCTTGGATCCAGCCAGCCGCCATGGCGGTAAAGCCCACACCGAAAATTGGTTGCGGCAAGAGGGCATTCCTTTTACCAGTTTTAGGCCCACCTACATCTACGGGCCCGGCAACTACAACCCAGTTGAGAGTTGGTTTTTCGACCGCATCTGTGGGAATTTGCCCGTGCCACTGCCAGGTGATGGTTCCACCATTACCCAATTGGGCCATGTGGATGATTTAGCCCTTGCCATGGCCCGCTGCCTTGAGGTGGATGCAGCCACAAACCGGATCTACAACTGCACTGGCAGAAAAGGCGTCACTTTCAAGGGCTTGGTGGCTGCGGCCGCAAGGGCCTGCGGCCGCGATCCCGATAGCGTGGAGTTGCGCAGTTTTGATCCATCAAACCTTGATCCCAAGGCCAGAAAGGCCTTCCCCCTGCGCCTAAATCATTTCCTAGTTGATGTGCAAAGGGTTGAACGGGAATTGGCTTGGAGTCAGCGCTTTGATTTGGAAGCCGGCTTGGCTGATAGCTACCAAAACGACTACAGCAAAAGGCCCCCAGCTCAACTTGATAGCAGTGTTGATGCTCCCCTATGGGGAGCTTGAAGCCTTTAGGTAACCAAGGGCTGAATTAACGGCAAGCACCAAGGAAGGCCAAAACAAGCACCAGCCCACCCCATGGATGGAGTTGACCAATTGGGTTGAAGCCCATGCTGTGGGCCAAAGCATCAATAGCAGGGAACAAAAAAGCAACATCGTTTTGGCCTTCCCCAACCATGAAGCGGCGCCACCGTCTGCTTGCCCCTGGCGCCAGCCGGTAATCAAAAGTTCACGGCCCAACAGCAGCCATAGGGCCCACAGGGGCAATTTTTGTTGCTCCGCGAGCCAAAGCAATGGTGCCAGCAACAAAATTTTGTCGCTGAGGGGATCCAACTGGGCCCCCCAGCTGCTGCCGCCCCCAGCCCGGCGAGCCAGCCAGCCATCGGCCCAATCGCTTAGGCCGCCAAGCAGTAAAAGTACCCAAGCAAGGCTCTGCTTGCCTTCAGCTAAGGCAAAAATCAGCGGTAACCCCAGCAGTGCCCTGGCAAGGGTTAGGGCATCGGCAAGCCGGCGAAGGAACACGGGGGTCATTGCCCTGCAGAATGCCTCAAAGAGAACGGTTTTCCATGGTGATGCAGCGCTTGGTATCGGAGGTGATGACTTCTCCTTTGTTCACTGTGCAGGCTGATACCCCATTGCAGGAAGCTGTTGCCCTGCTCAACCAACATCACATCAGCGCCTTGCCGGTGGTGGGTGCCAAGGGAGAGCTGCTGGGGGAGCTCAGCGAACAGGATCTCATGGTTCGTGAAAGTGGATTTGAAGCTGGTCCCTATGTGCTTTTGCTCGACAGTGTGATTTATCTAAAAAATCCACTCCAATGGGATAAGGAAGTGCATCAAGTTTTGGGTAATTTTGTGGAGGATTTAATCAATCGCCACCCCCATACCTGTGCTCTGGATTTACCACTGCCCCAGGCTGCCAAGCTGCTGCACAACGGCAAAACCCAACGGTTGTTTGTGTTAAACCCAGAAGGAATGCCCGTTGGGGTGTTAACCCGCGGCGATGTGGTGCGCGCCCTTGCTGAAGCTATCTAAAAATTGATTTATTGCAGCGCCGGTGGGTTGGCGGGTGGTAGCACTGGCGGTGCTGGCGCGAGCCGATTGTCACTGCCGGCTGTGATTGAAAGGGCAGGGTCGTATACGGCTTGTTTGTCTGCAGGCGCTGAACCCGTTCCATAGGTTTCTGGTGCGGGTAGGTCTGGTGCCATCGGGGCTGGGATTACGGGGTCACCTAAACCCACCCCAGAGCCTGGTAATTCAGGGGCCCGTGGCGGTGTTGCTGCATTGAGCGCAAGGGCTGGATCAGCGGTGATTGGTGGCTCCCGCATTGGAGCGCCACTGGCGGGGCGAGTGGCGGTTTGGGTTTTAGAGGGCGACCAAAATAGGCGTGCAATCGGCACCACACCCTTTTCCATCAAGCGGTTTAAACCTGCCATGGCCCTATCCATTACCTGGCCACCCAATTTGAAGCTGCAATCCAAGGGATTGCCGCAACCGGAGCCCCTACCCATGGGACTGAGGTTTGCAAGGAGATTGCCTTGTAAATGAAATGCCCTTGGCTCGAGTTTGAGCATGTATGGCACATGCACAAAACTTGTGGCGCCGCCGCTTATCCAGTTGGCATCTTCTTCGCTAAAACCTTTCACCCCAGGAATAATGAAACGGCTTTTGGAAGCGTGGTCGGGCATGTAGGCAGCAACTAAGCCCCTGCTGCGGGAGAGCTCCTTGGTTTGCTCAAGGGTTAGCCCATCTCTACTCATGAACACTTCAAGCCTGCCATCACCGCGCAAGCCAATCACCATGCGCACCCGGGGGAGGAAGTAGCGAATCTGCTGACCCATGCTCACGCTGTAGGCCCCCTTGTATTCCCTTGGCGGCGATTGGATGTCGTTGTAGAGGGAGTGCAAACCACCAATAAAGGTTTCGTATTCCCCAGCCCTGGCATCTGTTAATTCACCAAAGCCAAAATCAACCCTGCCCTGGTGGGTTATCCCCATGAAAGCGCGCTGTTTAGCGGCACTGCGGTTTCGGCCACGCCAGATCTGGTTACCCAGTTTTATGTCCCCAAGGGGAACTGTTACCTCCTGGCCTGGATCGTTGTAGCGCTCATACATGGGCCCACTCACAAAAGCGAGCGCCTTGGTGTCGCTGTAGGCCTCCTGCTCCCGATCCCAACCTTCCAGCATGCCGAAACTCACCTTGCGCGGATCAAAATTGAGGGCAAAAACCTCTTGATCTGGCAGGTATTGGAAGCTTTCGTTGCTGGCATTCATGCCCACAAGCGATCCCTGGGCAGCGGGCGTTGTGGTGCGACGGTTGCTATTTGGGGCAATTGCCACAAGAAAAGTAAGAGCTGCCAGGGGTAAGCCAATGGCACTCCATCCCACCCAGCTGAGGCGACGTTTTAAGGAAGCAGTTTTTAGTTCACTTCTGGGGCGACGACCAGACTTGATACTGGTTTTTGGCCGTTGTTTATTGCTGGAAGCCCTTGCAACCTGCTGGCCCGCCTGGCGCCGCTTAGGAGCTGGGACAACTGGTTCAACAAGCCCAGTGCTGCCCCTTCGGCGATTGCCCATTACTTAAAGCAAATCCTTTTGCCGCCATTAAAGCAATTAAAAGGCACTACACCAGCATTGCAGGACACTTTATTTGCTTAGCTCCAGCATCTTTTTGATTGGTGCCAGGGCTTTGAGGCGTAAATCCTCCTCGATCTTGATGCTTGGGCTGAGATTTATTAGGCAGTTTTCTAACTTTTCTAGGCTATTTAGGCGCATATAAGGGCAGGCATTACAACTGCAGCCATCTAGGCCGGGCACCTCATGGAAAACCTTTTCAGGCATTGCTTTGCGCATTTGATGCAGGATGCCCGGTTCAGTGAGAACAATGAATTCCGGGGCTGAACTCGTTTGGCTGTGGGCCAACAATTTGCTGGTGGAGCCGATGAAATCAGCTAAATCCAGCAGGTGGTTTTGGCATTCGGGATGGGCGATCACCTCGGCTTCTGAATGGGCTGCCTTCAGCTTTAAAACCGCCTCTTCGCTGAATGTTTCATGCACTACGCAGCTGCCTGGCCAAAGCACAAGCTCACGATCTGTTTGTTTCTCTACCCATCGGCCTAAATTTTGATCTGGTGCAAACACGATTCCCCTGCCTTTGGGAACCGATTCCACCATTGCTACGGCATTGCTACTGGTACAAATCAGGTCGCTCTGGGCCTTGATTGCTGCCGAGCAGTTTATGTAGCTAATCACCACATGATTTGGGTATTGGGCCCGAAATTGGCCAAATTGTTCAGGGGTGCAGCCATCAGCAAGGGAGCAGCCTGCATTTAGGTCGGGCAGCAACACTGTTTTATCGGGGCTGAGAATTTTTGCCGTTTCAGCCATGAAGTGCACACCGCAAAAAACAATCACATCTGCAGTGGTGGCAGCAGCTTTGCGGGAGAGCTCTAGGGAGTCGCCAATGAAATCAGCCACATCTTGGATTTCTCCCTCTTGGTAGTAGTGGGCAAGGATCACAGCATTGCGCTGCTGCTTTAAGGCCGCAATTCGCTCTATTTGCTCGCTGATGGGGCTGCTGCTTACGAACACGCGAGAGGCTGCCGAGGGAGGATGTGTGCAGCCTAGAAAGTTACAAGGGAGTAGTTGTGCTGCAACTGGCCATAGCCGGAGATCTCCATGGCCAGTGGGACCACCATGACGATGGGGTGTTGGCCAAACTTGCCCCTGATGCCCTTCTGGTGGTGGGCGATCTGGCAGACGGTGATGTGCGCCTGCCATTGCGTTTACGCAAATTGAGCCTGCCTGTGGCCTGTGTTCTCGGCAACCACGATGCAGCCAAAGACAGTTCAGGCCGCACCTTGGGACGCATGGAGCAAGCCCTTGGTGCCTTGCATTGCGGTTGGAGTTTGCGACTGCTGAACCCGCCTGGTTTGGCGGTGGTGGGCGGCCGCCCCGGCAGTGCGGGTGGGGGATTTCATCTCTCTCAAGCCGTTAAATCCCACTGGGGAATGATGAATCTTTTTGATTCAGCTGATCGCATCACCAAAGCGGCCTTAAGCGCGCCCATTGAATTTCCCCTTGTGCTGCTCTCCCATGCAGGACCAAGTGGTTTAGGTAGTGCTGCCGCTGATCCCTGCGGTAAGGATTGGAAGCCCCCTGCCTGTGATTGGGGCGATCAAGACCTGCAGGAAGCAATCTTGCGCATTCGCAAGCAGCGGCCAATTCCCTTGGTGGTTTTTGGTCACATGCACCATCGCTTGCGGCGGGGGGCCGGCAATCGCCGCACTTTGCATCGCGATCGCCAGGGAACCATTTATCTGAATGCAGCCTGTGTTCCACGCCACCGCCAATGCGATGAGAACGGTCCGCTGCGGCATTTCAGTTGGGTTGAATTAAGTGATGAGGGGGAGGTTTTACTTGCTTCTCACCGTTGGTACAAAGCCGATGGCAGCCTTTTTGAAGAACATTGCCTCCCCTTGGTGGGCATCGGCTCATGTTGATCATTGCCTGCATTAGTGGTCATGGCTTTGGCCATGGTTCCAGGGTTGCCGCCCTCTTGGGCGCTCTGCATCGGCTTGAACCCCAATGCCGTTTTCTGCTTTCAACGCCGCTGCCCGAGTCATTTCTAAAGCAGGCATTTGCGGCCATTCCCCATCAACAGCGCAACTGTTGCTGGGATGTTGGTGTAGTTCAGGCAGATGCCCTTGGCAGCGATCCCGCCGCAACCCTGCAGGCCCTTGAGGCATTGGAGCCCTTGCTTGCAAACCAAGTTGAACTGGAGGCGCAAGCCATTTCAGCCATGCTTTTACCAGGTGAAAAAGCTGTGGTGCTTGCCGATGTGGCCCCTGCGGCGGTGCTGTTAGCGGAGCGTTTGGCTTTGCCCTTGGTGTGGCAAGCGAATTTTGGCTGGGATGCGATTTATCAAGAGTTGGGGGGTGAGCTAGTTGCTTGGGCAAAACGCTGCAATGGCCTTTATCGGCGCGGCACAGCCCTATTGGAGTGTCCTTTTTGCCTTGAAATGGATTGGGAATTGCCTAGGTGCCAAATCGGTTTGAGTGCTGGAGTGCCAAGGCTTAGCCCGGATGAACTGCGCCTAAGCATCGGTTGGGATTTTGCCAAGCAGAAAACGGCAATGCTCAGTTTTGGGGGAATGGGTTTTCCCTTGGATAGGAAGTTGCTGCAGCGCTGGCCCGATTGGGGGTTTTTTGTGGCTGAGCCCGAATTAGCGCTGGCACCTAATGCCAAGTTGTTGCCCCATGATCTGCGCCCCCTTGATTTGCTGCCGATTTGCGGTGTGGTGATTACAAAACCTGGCTACAGCACTTTTTGCGAGGCTTTGGGCCAGGGGATTGGCGTTATCGCGGTTGAGCGGCAGGGTTTTGCAGAGGCAGAGGTGTTGTTGGAGGGGCTTCGAAACCATGGATGGCACCGTTGCTTGAGCCGTGGAAGCTTTCTTAAGGGGGAATGGCAGCTGGATGAGCCCCTAATTCCCCCAGCCAAGGGGCCCTTAGCCCCAGGCGGTGAAATTGAGGCGGCCCGCTATCTGCTTAAGTTTTTAACTTAAAAAATATGTGCAAAATCGATACGCCTCACGGCAAACATCAATCCTCATCGGCTTTTATCGATTTTCATAGATAAGAAAGTTTTGCAAATAATTAGCATTAGTTTCTCCACAGAAACCACTTGGTTTGTATAAACGAATACGCGAATTTCCCCTGTCAATGGTTAGTGGACGATTTATTATCTGGCCAGCGTATATTATTGTTGGTCTAATTCCTAGCCATATTCACCCAGTCCGTTTCTGAAAAGAACTCGTGAGCGGCAAAAAAAATTTATTTCTAGTTTTTCTAGCTTCTTCTCTTTTGGCTCCTTGGGGTGCCAAGGCTGTGTCGGCAGCAGAGATGAAGCTGAAAACTGAGCAGCCTGCAGAAATTGCTCAGTTCTCCCTGCCCCGTTTGCAGCTGCCTGGTTTCCCAAGCCCTCAGCGCTTTTTCGCGATCACAGCCGAACGCCGCGCTCTGCTCAACACGATTCGTTATGCAGAAGGCACCTGGAAGGAAGGGGCAGACCTGGGCTATCGAGTTATGTTCGGTGGCAGCTTAATGAATTCCCTCGATAGCCATCCGGATCGGGTTAATTACACCCGTGGCTACGCCAGTGCCGCCGCAGGTGCCTACCAATTCATGCCTGCCACCTGGTCGCTGGTGGTGCGCGCCATGGGGCTAGCTGGCTTCAACCCCCAGGTTCAAGACCAGGCGGCATTGTTCTTAATCCAAAAGCGGGGCGCCTTGCATCTGGCTGATCAGGGCATTCTCAGCGCTGAATTGGCAGCCAAGTTGGCCCCGGAATGGGCTTCCTTCCCCACCCTCAGGGGAGCTAGTTACTACGGACAGCCGGTTAAGCGCCTAACCGAACTGCAACGCTTCTATGAAGCCAACCTTGCCCGCCTGCAGGGGCGTGTGCCGCTGGCAAAAACAGTGCCCCTGGAAAACCAAAATTGCACCGATAGCAACTTGGATTGTGCCTTGAAAAGTTTCTAGCTTGCTTTTGTGGTTCCTGGTTTAGGCAATGTTTTAAGCGCAATTAAATAGGCCGTGAGGGCACTGCCAATAAAGCCAGCGCAGTTGCTAACGAGCGGCACAAAATCGGAGGTTCGAGTAAGAATTGGTGCAAGGCCAAATAATGCAAACAGCAGCAGCCAGAGTGGCGCCATCAGCAGCAGCCAGGTCCAGGCGATAATTGTTCCTTCTTTCCTTGGGTAGGCGGCAAAGCCAGCCACCAGTCCGCCAAGCACAGATGTGGCAAAGGTTAGTAGCCATTGCTCCTCAGGTAAACCGGGAACTACTTGGCAGCCACCCCTGTTTAAACAAAGCTCCACCGCCGCTAGGGAATCAACGATTGCCCCATCCTCGCCGTGGTCTTTCACGTAATACTGATTGCCAAAACGGGTTTGTAGTTCCACCCAGTAGGTGCGGGGCATTAATGCAAATAATGCTTCACCAACATTGAAATTAAGCAGATTGCCGCCGCGGGGATCTGCCACCAATAAAAGGCTGCGCTCATCTAACTCCCAATATTCCTTAACCGCCAAGCCAGGGGTGCGATCGTATTGGGTTAATACCCTCAATTTCCAACCGCTATCCACTTCAAATTGATCAAGTTCGCTCTCTAACTGCTGGCGTTGCTGATCTGTGAGCGCCTTGGCAAGATCGATTACGGGTGTGGGGTGATCAGGCAGTAGATCGGCGTTGTTGTAGGCCATGGCTGGATCCACTGGCATAAAAGCCATTAGGCAGCACACCATCAGCCCCAGCAACCATCTACAAGCCACAGGATCAAAACGCAGTAGAACGCATTGTCATCGATACCAGGCAAAGCTGTGGCAGTTGATTCGCGTGAAGGGCTCCAGCAGCTTCTCGTTGAACAAGGCGGCAGCGCCTCGTTTTCGCTGGTGATGGATTGGCTTCTAAATAATCCAGAACACGGTTTTTATGGCAGCGGGCGCTGTTGCTTTGGCAGCCGCGGCGATTTTGTTACGGCTCCATACCTGGGTTCAGCCCTTGCTGATCACCTGCTGAAGCAACTGCTGCCTTGTTTTGATTTGTTAGCTGAGCAACCTGGAACCCTCAGCCTGATCGAGTGGGGCCCCGGTGATGGCTTATTCGCGCAGCAGCTTGCCCAGGGTTTTGTGGCTGCTAATCCCCCCTGGTTGCCCCGCTTGGAGATCCTTTTGCTGGAGTTGAACGCTCCCTTGCGCCAGCGCCAGCAGCAAACCCTGCAAAATTGCCCCATTCGATGCCATTGGCCAGAGCTCCAGCAGCTGCAGCAAACCCCTAGGCGAGCTGTTGTTGTAGCCCATGAACTGCTGGATGCCCTGCCCGTAGATCGATTTGTGCTGCATCAAGGCAGATGGCATGGCCTTGAGGTGGGGCTAAATGCAGAAGCTGATTTTGAATGGCAACGCGGTGCTGTTTTGCAGCCCAAAATCCAAAGCCAATTGGCAAGCCTCGGCTTGGCCATGGATGGGGGGGGGAGGCCTGAAGGCTGGTGCAGTGAGTGGTGCTCGAGCCTTGAGCCCTGGTTGGAGCTGGTGCGGCAAAGCATCGATGAGGGTTGGCTTTTAGCAATTGATTACGGCCACCCCGCCCAGCGCTACTACTCCCCCCATCGAGATGGGGGCACCTTGCTTGCCTACCGGGGTCAGCTAGCTAGCCCCGAATTATTGGCAGAACCTGGCAGTTGGGATATCACCGCCCATGTGTGCACCACTTTGTTGGAACAACTTGCCCCCGGCAGTGGCTGGAATTGGCTGGGCTCGGTGCTGCAAGGGGAGGCCCTTTTGCGTTTAGGCCTTGGAACTTGCTGGGCTGAGCTATCTGCCCCAGGTGCTGAAAGCCTCTCCTGGCGCTTGGCACGCCGGGAGGAATACCAACGGCTAACCGACCCATATCAATTGGGCGGCTTCTGGTGGTTGCAACTTGGCACCCCTGGCTTGCCAAGCATGGAGGAGTTGGTGGCTTCTAGGAGCTGATGCTTTGAAGTGCCATCAAAGCCATTTCAAGGGGCACATCGTTGCGAATTTCAACGGCTCCAATTGAATTAGGTAACACGAATCTCACCCTGCCAGCACTAACTTTTTTATCGCGAAGCAGGCAATTACGCACATCCTCGTTATCAAAGCGTGGTGCTTGAAGGGGCAAACCACAGCGTTCGATCAAACTGCGTTGACGTTCTTGGTCTGCGGCGGTCCATAAATCAAGTTGAAGGCTTAATTCACCAGCGGCAAGCATTCCCAAGGCCACCGCCTCTCCGTGCAGAAATTTTTCATAGCCAGTGAGGGTTTCAACCACATGGCCAAGGGTGTGGCCGTAATTAAGGATTGCCCGCAGATTGCCCTCCCGCTCATCGGCAGCTACCACCCGTGCTTTTGCCGAAGCCGACCTTTTTAAAATCAGCAGCAATAAATTTTCCCCAATGGCATCAAGATCAGCCAGATCTTGATGTTGTTCAAGGGCTTCAAATAACACTGGATCGCCAATTACTCCGTATTTAATAACTTCCGCTAAACCTGCCCGCACCTCACGCTCCGGCAGGGTGCGGAGCGTGTTGGGATCGATCAACACCAGTTTTGGTTGGTGGAAAGCGCCAATCAGATTTTTGCCACCGGGGTGGTTTACCCCGGTTTTGCCGCCAATGGCAGCATCCACCATCGCCAGCAGAGTTGTGGGCACCTGCACAACGGCAATACCCCGCAGCCATGTGGCTGCAGCAAATCCAGCCATATCACCGATCACACCACCGCCAAGGGCAACGATCAAGGAGCTGCGTTCCAATTGATATTGATAGGCCTTGTTATGGATTTCAGTGATGGAGCCAAGCGTTTTTTGATCTTCTCCGCTTGGCAAAAGCATTAGCTCTGCCAAAAATCCTTCGCTATTGAGGCTCTTTAGCAATTGCTCCCCATAGAAATCAGCAACGGCAGGCTGGCTCACCACCAGGATGCGGCAGCCCAAACCAAAACCCAGCTTGCTTAGTTCTTGGCCCAGCTGATCAATTCCAGCTGCACCGATCTGGATGCTGTAGGAGTTTGCGCCGAGATCAACCAAAACCTTGCCAAGGGTTGCTTCAGCTTCCATGGGGCGCCACTCCTGCAATGCTGAATGTATGGCCCTTTTGGCCCAGAATGGCTGGGCTTAAGGGATTGATGCTTGAAGAGATCGCCTCTACTTCCTTGGTTGTTTGTGGCACCAGCCCTTGCAGTGGTGTTGCTAACGGTACTGGTGCCAGCGCTGATGGCGTTAGTGATGAGTTTTACCCGCACGGGCCTTGATTTGGATGCACCGCTGCAATTGATCGGCTTGGCCAATTTGCGGCGGTTGAGCACAGACCCACTTTTTTTAAAGGTGCTCAGCACAACCTTTCTCTATCTGTTGGGGGTGGTTCCGCCAATGGTTGCTGGTTCGCTTGGTTTGGCGGTGCTGCTAAATCGTGCCCTGCCTGGGATCCACTGGTTACGGGGAGCTTTTTACACACCGGTTTTGGTATCTGTTGTGGTGGCAGCTATCGCTTTTCGCTGGATATATGCAGAAAACGGATTGTTGAATGGCTGGGCTGGATACTTGCTTGGCAATAATTACAAAGCAATTGGTTTTTTAAGTGATCCAAAGCTTGCCCTGATAGCTGTGATGTTTGTAACCCTATGGAAGGGTATTGGCTATTACATGGTTATTTTCTTGGCGGGTTTGCAGGGTATTTCTAAGGATCTATATGAAGCAGCAGAACTAGATGGCAGCCGCGGTTGGCGCCAACATCTGGATATAACTTTGCCCTTGATGAGGCCCTATGTTGCCCTGGTAGCAGTTATTTCCTCCATCGCAGCAACGAAGGTATTTGAGGAGGTTTTTCTCTTAACCCAAGGGGGGCCCGCGGATTCCACCCGCACGGTTGTTTATTACGTATACGACTTGGCATTTCAGGAATTAGACATCAGCTATGCCTGCGCTGCTGGCTTGGCTCTTTTTCTGGTTGTTTTGCTGCTCAGCTTGTTGCAACAGGGCTTAAAGGGCAGTGGCTTGCCTAAATTGCAGGATTGAGCTGCACTGATTTTGGAGCCAATTGGGATAGTTGGTAGCGGTCAACTGGCGGGCATGCTTGCAGAGGCGGCCCATGCCATGGATTTGGAACTGCATTTGCAGGCCACAGACCCGGGAGATGCTGCCGTTGCATTGGCGGCGGCGTCGGTTTTTGGACCATCTGAAAGCGCTGCTGCCACTGCTCAATTGGCCTCTAGCTGCAGGCGCATCGCTTTTGAAAATGAGTGGGTTGATATCGAGTCGCTGCAGGCTTTGGAGGAAAAGGGGATTGAATTTCAACCATCTGCCCAGGTGTTAGCTGAAGTGGTTAACAAACGCCACCAACGCAATTTGTTAAATCGGCTCAATATGCCAAGCCCCCGCTGGTGTGAATTAGAAGCTGTGGTGAGTTCTGGCGGGAAGCTGCCAAACCATCTTGATTTTCCCTTGATGGCTAAGGCCACCTGTGGTGGTTACGACGGACGTGGCACTGAAAAGTTACTTAATCGTGCTGCTTTTGAGGCATTGCTGATGCGGGTGGATCGCCGCCTGTGGATTGTGGAGGAGATGGTGAACTATGAAAAGGAATTGGCCATTTTGGTTGCCCGCAATCAAGCAGGCCAAATCAGTGTTTTCCCCTTAGTTGAAACCCATCAACAACACCAACAGTGCGAATGGGTTCTGGCCCCAGCTGAGGTGAACCATGGGGTTGAAGCAAGGGCCCGTTCCATGGCGGTTTCGATTGTTACCGCTTTGAACTATGTGGGGTTGTTAGCGATTGAATTTTTCCTTTCCCCCCAGGGGTTGCTGGTGAATGAGTTGGCCCCCCGCAGCCACAATTCAGGCCATTACACGATTGAAGCCTGTGGCACCAGTCAGTTTTGCCAACAACTAAATGTGCTCGCCGATCGCCAACTCGGTTCTTCAGCCCTTGTGGTTCCCGGTGCCTTGATGGTGAACTTGCTTGGCTTTGAGGAATCCAACAGCACCTATCAAGAGCAGCGAAATTTGTTGCAGGCCCTGCCCCAAGCGCACCTGCATTGGTATGGCAAGCGCTTATCTAGGCCGGGCAGAAAGCTGGGTCATGTAACCCTGCTGCTCCATAGCCTTGATGCTGGTTTGCGCCGTAGGGAAGCGATGGAATTATTGGCCGCGGTGAGGCAGATCTGGCCCAACCCGGCCTGAAAGCCTTAGATTCACCCCCGAACTGCTGCGTTGGTGTTTGCCCTTTCCAGTGTTCTGATCTGACTCCCTTTTCGACATGGGAGTGGTGTCGCGAAGGTGACGTATACCGGCCCTGTAGCCGGAAATGAAACCCCGCTTTCCTCTCCCTTCTGGTTCTTCCAGGTCGAAGACTGAGGGCTCCACGGCCTGGCGGTTCACCCCTTTTACTAATAATGAATTTTTTTAAAAATTAGTTTATCTATTTAGTTGTTCTAGGCGTTGCTGCAGTTCACTTTTACTCATTTGGGTAACAATAAAAACCTCCTGGGCGCTGCTACCCCTGCGGGCTAATACCTTGTGACCACCTTTTAAGCCACAGGAAACCCTTAATTTCAATCCCTCGCAACGGCCTTTCACGCGGCAGATAACCGCCGGGGTGATTGTGTCTATGGCGGGATCATTCGCCAAAATTTTCAGGAGGGGAATCAAGCCATCCAGATAGGTGCTGTGGGTGATAACGAGTCGGCCCACAAAAATTCCCTAGGCCTGCTCGAGGGGGGCCATGGTTAAGCCCTCCGCACCGAGTTGCATGTGATACAGCTCCGCCTGTTCCATCGGCCCAACCCACACCACTGCCCTACCGGCGCTATCTATTTCTTGGGCTAGGGCCCAGGCTTGATCGGGCCCCATCGCTGGGATGTATTTCACAAGACAATCAACAACGTGTTGAAAAGTATTTATTTCATCATTCAGTACAACAACTTTATAGGTGGGATAGGGGGCTCGTTCCAGTAAAACGCTGCTTTGGGGGCTGCTATAGGCCAATGCCGCTACAAGCAAAGCTCCATTCTGCTCCGTTGCGCGGCCCTTTAGGTAGAGTTGATTTAACTGAAAAATCCTCCGTGCTGATCACCCTGGGATGGGCTGCCCTAGCAGCAACCTTCACCTTCTCGATCGCCATGGTGGTTTGGGGTCGTAATGGTGATGGTTCAATCAATTTCTAGAAACCCTTTTGGGTGCAATGCTTGATTTACCGATCGATCTAACCTTCAACTCGGTTTTGGCTGCAGTTGCAGCCCTGCTGCTTATTTTTGTTAGTGGGGGTGTTGTTTACCTTTCTGCAATGGAATGGAAAGACAAACGGCGTCGTTCGGCAGCAACTACCTCCGCAGCTGCTCGCCGATCTGGCAAAAATTGAGGGCCAGTTTTGGTGTTGCCCTATTGCCTTTTGTAGGCGCTTTTACCCTTCTGCTATCAGCTCCAAAACCCCAGCAGGGGAACTTAAATCCTCTTTTAAGCCAAGCATCTTTAGCCCAGAGCTTGCCTATTCAAGCTCTGCAGCCGCCACCACAACTATGGAAAGAGCGGCTCTCAGAGGGCCTAGCTAAAAAACTATGGCGGAACGGCAGTGGTTCCTGGCTACAGATATGGGGCCCCCACGGCGACGCGGCGCCTTTATTGCTTGTGCGGGCAGGTAAAGAAGCCGATGCTGTGCCCTTAAGTTTGCGTTGGGGGCCCTATCGGGTGGTTGCAGCAGACGCCTTGGGTTTTCAGAGCTTGAAGCAATTGTTGGAGAAGCCAAGGGGACTGCGCCATAGCCCCCGCTGCGCGGCCTTAGATGGGGTAAACCCGGGCATCTTTTGGAGTGGTTCGGGCCTAGTGGCAATCGCCGCTAATTGGTCTCCATTACTAGTGCCTCTCCAGCAGGGTTGCCTGCAGCTCGAAGGTAGGCGCTGGTGGGGCCAAACCAGGGATGGGGATGCTGTTTTGCGGTCTACCAAGTTGGTTGAACAAGGAGCTGAGCCCACTTGGCCCCAAAGCCCAGCGCCATTGCTCTTACAGGGCGATGCTTTGGCGCCCCTTTTGGCTCCCCTATTGGCTCCTCTCTTGGATGGCACAGCTGAAAAGAGCCTGTTGCAAAGCCCTTTTCAGCTGCAGTTGCAATTCAATCCTGCCAAAAACCCCTATCAAGCCAGCATTTGGATTGCCCTGCGCCCCAAAAATAATGCTGTTCGTGCTAATTACCAACAGCTTTTAAGCCGCTTGGAAAACAACCTGCCCACAGAAATGCGCTTAGAAAATAAAAATAATGTGAGCCTTTTGCTCAATTCCAAGGGCTGGGTGCAGGCCGGCTGGCGCTGGCTTGCCACTGGCGAGTTGCTGGTGGTTTTAGGGGCCGCCCCCACCGATCCCCTGCCGAAAGCAATGGCAAAGCCTCGGATCAGCCAAACAGCTGGCCTAAAACTTGTGGCAGTTCCCCGCCTTTTAGATCAACGGGGCTTGCTGCCTGAGCAGTTCCCCGTGGTGCTTAAGCGATCAACGCTGCTTAGGGGCCAGTGGCGGCCTGGAGTGGCTGGGGGCGCAGCTCAGGTAACTGGTGATTCACTGCTGCTTGATTGACGTTCCCGGCGGCGTTTAACGGCAGCAACGGTTTCTTCCATCATTTCCACCGCCTGCGCCATTTTTTCTAAGTTGCTGGCATATAGGCCCATGTCTTTATCCAGTTTTTCCTGTTGCAAGCCCATCTGTTCGCCAACACTGGTGGCCCTTTTGCGCAGCGCCTCTGGCTCTTGATCATCGCCACCGCTCAATTCTTGAATTAATGCCATCAGGCCCACGGCATGGAGACGCGAGTAATGAAAATCGCTGCGGTTTGCCCCTTGCAACACAAGTTTTAGGGGCTCTGGTGCCCCTTCCCCACGGCTTGCTAGCCAATTGCTTATCTCCTGCTCACCATGGGCTGAAATACCAGCTTTTAGGGCGGCGGCTTGCTGCCGCAGGCCTTCATTGCTTAGGCCAGTGGCGGAGCAGAGCGCTTCGAAAAGGTTTTCCCGCTGACCTTCCGGTTGAAATCCCTTGGTGAAACTGTCGAAAACCTGGGTAAGGCCCAGGGAGAACAAAGCATCTGGCTCGAAACCCTGCTGATGGGAAAGCAGATGCAACTCCACTAGGAGCTCATCCACCAGCCGGCGGTAGAGGCCAGGAATCACCCTGGGATATGCGGCAAAGAAGCGCCTTTTGCTGTCTGCCACGGTTTGGCAATCACCCACTGGATTCCCCTCTGTTATGGGCGACCATAGCGCTCGACAGCCATGGCACCGTTAGTAGTATCTGAAGAACCGTTTGATAATTGCCATGATCCCCATCGTTATTGAGGATTCGGGACGGGGTGAGCGCGCCTTCGATATCTATTCGCGGCTGCTGCGTGAGCGGATTATTTTTTTAGGGGAGCCCGTCACCTCTGATTCTGCCAATAGAATCGTTGCGCAATTGTTGTTTTTGGAAGCGGAAGATCCTGAAAAAGATATATTTTTATATATTAACTCACCGGGGGGTTCTGTTTACGACGGCCTTGGAATATTCGACACTATGCAACATGTAAAACCAGATGTGCAAACCGTATGTGTTGGCTTGGCCGCCAGCATGGGCGCCTTTTTGTTAGCCGCTGGGGCAGCTGGCAAGCGCAGCAGCCTGCAGCATTCGCGAATCATGATTCATCAACCCCTTGGGGGCGCCCAGGGCCAAGCTTCTGATATCAGAATCCAAGCAAACGAGATACTATTTCTTAAAAAACGCCTTAATGAAGAATTGGCCAGTCGTACTGGTCAACCGCTGGAAAGAGTTCAAAAAGATACTGATCGTGATTTCTTTATGTCACCCGTTGAAGCTGTTAATTATGGCTTGATTGATAAAGTTATCGATCAACGCCCCATTCACGTGGTCTGATTAAGTGTGATTACTTGATTAAGCCAAATTAGGTTAAATAAAATTAAACTAATTGATTAATTTTTTGTGGCTGTCCCGCAGCTGGCTCCAGATTTGTTTTATTTCGGCGTAGGCCACTTCCTGACTTACTTTGCCATTCCCTTGTAGGGCAACAATTAGGCCAACTCGTTCTGCAAATTGCTCAAGATTCTGGTGAAAAGCTAATCTTTCAGGCGTCCAATCTTCGCCTCTGTAGTTACTGAATGCCTCCAGGGGGGAATGGGTTCCTTCCTCCCCCTCAGGGATAGGATTGTTTAAGGGGGAACCCATCTGAGTCATTAAATTAAGCCATAAGCTTAGTTATTATGCACCCTTAGGGGCTGGCAGGCAGTAGCGGCGAGAACCTTTCCTTTTCAGGAATAGCAGCAAATGTACTCACAACCTCCCTAAACTTATCGCCATCAAGGCTTTCACTCTCGATTAAAAGTTCCACTAAACAATCCATACAGGGACGCTGCTGCTCTAGAAGCGCCAAGGTGTCTTGATAGCACTTATCAACAATCAATCTCACCTGACCATCGATGCGATTGGTGATGGAGTCGGATACATCGCTGCGCGTCATTAGGTCGCGGCCAACAAAAACCTCTTGATTGCCCGCTTCAAGGGACATCGGACCCAGTTCGCTCATGCCAAATCGGGTAACCATTTGGCGTGCCATCCCGGCCACCTGCTGAATATCACCAGCTGCTCCAGTGGTTACTTCGGCATGGCCAAAAACAATTGCCTCTGCAGCACGGCCCCCCAGGGCACCCATGATGCGTGCCCTTAGTTGGGCACGGCTAACCAGCATTTGCTCCTCATCTGGGGAGAACCAGGTGAGGCCCTGGGCTTGTCCCCTGGGAATGAGGGTTACTTTCTGAACGGGATCATGGTGTTGAACCAGGGTTCCCACTAGGGCATGACCCACTTCGTGATATGCGATCAAACGCTTGCTGCGGCCATCGGTAAGGGGTGTACCTTCCATGCCGGCAATTACACGATCTACGGCGTCGTCGATCTCAGCCAAACCGGTGGCAGTTTTGCGGCGCCGCGCTGTGAGGATTGCAGCTTCATTAAGTAGGTTGGCGAGATCAGCACCGGTGAAGCCAGGGGTGCGCCTAGCGATCATTTCAAGGCTCACATCTTCCGCCAAGGTTTTATTGCGTGAATGCACCTTTAAAATGGAAAGCCTGCCCTTGATGTCAGGGGCATCCACACTCACCTGACGATCGAATCTACCCGGACGCATCAGGGCGGAGTCAAGAACATCAGCCCTGTTTGTTGCAGCAATAATTATCACTCCGTTATTACCTTCAAATCCGTCCATTTCAGTGAGCAGCTGGTTAAGGGTTTGCTCCCTTTCGTCGTTGCCGCCACCGATACCAGCGCCCCTTTGACGGCCTACAGCATCTATTTCATCGATAAAAATCAAACAAGGGGCATTCTCCTTAGCCCGCTTAAACAGGTCCCTTACTCGGCTTGCACCCACACCAACAAACATCTCAACAAATTCTGAGCCGGCCAGGGAAAAGAAGGGCACACCAGCTTCGCCGGCGATGGCTTTTGCCAGGAGGGTTTTACCGGTTCCAGGGGGGCCTACAAGGAGCACACCCCTTGGAATAGTTGCACCAACGGCAGTAAATCTTTCCGGCTGTTTGAGAAAGGTAACTACTTCCTGGAGATCTTCCTTTGCTTCTTCAACTCCCGCCACATCATCAAATTTAACTCCGGTTTCAGCCTCCATTAAAAAGCGGGCTTTTGTTTTGCCGAATTGCATGGCCTGGCCAGGGCCCCCAGGCATATTTGAGGAGCGGCGAGCCAATAAAACCAAAGAGCCAATGAGTAAAAGAGGAAATAACAAATTGCCTAAAACACCTAGAACAGGCGGAGCACTGCGGGGGGGATGGATATCAAAACTGATCCCTTCTTCTTTTAATTTATTAACCAGTTCTGGTGCTAATCCAGGCAAATCAACCCGTAAACGTTGAACACGGTTGTCGATATCTGGATCAACGGCTTCTACAACCGCACTGCGGCCACCATCAAAAATATCTACAGAAGTTACCCTTCCAGCATCCACATAATCGAGGAAGCGGCCGTAGGTCATGCGGGCTACGGCACTGTTGCGGGGTGCCAAATTTGGTTGATTAACAACCCGTGCCGGGCCACCGTTAGCAATTACCTGCCAGAGCAGAAATAAACCTAAGGAGATAGGTAACGCCCAAAGCAGAACGGTGCGCCAACGGTTGTTCATGGATGGTTTTGCAGCCGCTGGCCAAAATTGTTTCGTAATTGTAAAGACCCTGAGAAGCCAGCGGGGCTCCCCCAGCGCTTTATTGCTTCAAAAGTTCAGTTACTGCCCATTGCAGCGATGGGGCAAAGGGTCGGATTTCAGCATTTTTTGGGCTTAAAACCTCACCACTGCGCAGTTCTTCCAAGCTGGCTAAAACCATGTCTTGACCCTCCAGGAGCGTTAGCTCCGTTAAGGGCACCCCAAGGGAACCACGGAAGAAATGGGCCACCCTTTGGGGGCTGCTTTGCACAAACCAGGGTTCTAGCTGGGTGGAGGTCCAGTTGATTTCCTCCAATAGCTCCCTTTGCACGGCTTCCATGGCTGTTTCCCCTGGCTCCAGATGACCGCCAAAGAGGGCCCAGGTGCCCGGATACACGATTCCGGCAACGTCGTCCCTTAACTGCAGTAGCCATTTGCCCTGGCGCTCGAGCATGGCAAGGGCAACCTCTGGTGGATTCACAGGCGGCGCAGGGCAACAATTGGATCTAATTGGGCGGCCCGCCTTGCAGGCACCACCCCAAAAAAGAGGCCAATGGAGCCAGATAGGGCAACGGTGCTAGCAACGCTGGCCAGGCCGATGGCCGCTGGCAGGGGCGTTAAGGCCGCTACCGCCAGAACTGCCCCGAGCCCTATCAGGCTGCCCACCAACCCCCCCAAGCTCGACACCACGAGGGCTTCCACAAGAAATTGCAGCAACACATCGTTGCTGCGGGCACCTACGGCCTTGCGAAGGCCGATCTCTTGGGTGCGTTCACTTACAGATACCAACATGATGTTCATGATGCCAATACCTCCCACCAGAAGTGAAATCGCGCCTATGGCGCCAAGCATCAAGGTGAGGCCCCCGGTGATTGTTCCCACAATTGAAAGGGCATCTTTTTGGGAGCGCACAGCAAAGTCGTCTTCCCTGAGGATTTTGTGGCGCAGGCGCAGCAGATTACTGATCTGAAATTTGGCGGCACTCACCGATTTTTCATCTTTTGCTTCCACGCTCACAAAACTGAGGGAGGTGCCAAAGGTGGGATCTCTGCCACTCAGCCGACTCACCATGGTGCTGAGGGGCACGTAGGCGGCATCATCTTGGTTTTGGCCAAGAAAAGCTCCTTTTGAAGCCATGATCCCCACCACCTGGAACGACTGATTGCGGATGCGTATCTCCTTGCCGATTGGATAGCCCCCTGGCAGTAGGCGCGCCGCCAAGTCGGGGCCCAGCACCGCCACATTGCGGGCGCCTTGGAGGTCGGCATCACTAAAAAAACGACCCTGGGCCATATCAAAACGTCGCACCGCTAAAAATTCGGGGGTGATCCCGGAAACCGTTGCAGTGGCGCTTAAATCCCTTGCCCTTACCGTTTCGCTCAGGGTGATTTGGGGTGCCACACGGCCCACGCTTGGCACTTGCTCAAGGATGGCGTTGGCATCTTCTAAAACCAAGGTTTTGGGCGTTTCAATGCCGCGTCTACGGGTGTCGTTGTTGCCAGGCACCACAAACAACACATTTGCCCCAAGGGTGCTTAGTTGACCCTCTGCCAAGTTTTGAGCCCCCTTTCCAACCCCCACAAGGGTGATTACAGAGGCATTGCCAATCACGATGCCAAGCATTGTTAATGCTGAGCGCAAGCGATTCGAACTCAGGGCCCCAAGGGCCATGCCAATGGTGTCTTTTATGGGTAAACGGGCACTCATGGCCGATTAGCCAATGTTGTCGGCGCTGCTGTGGTCGTGCACATGGGTACCCCGGTGAACCACCCCATGGCGTATGTCAAGCGTAACTACCTCACCTTGGCGCACATCACTGGTTACCTGTGCAACGCCCACAATCACGGGAATACCCAACCGTTGGCCGATAACAGCGGCGTGGCTTTGACTGCCGTCTTCCTCTGTGATCACCCCGCCGGCGCGGCGAATCGCCTCCAGGTATGAAGCGGTGGTGTGGGACACCACCAAAATCTCACCGGGCTCGATGCCAGCTGCCTCCTCAGGGTTTTGGGCCAAGCGCACCTTGCCGCTAACGGAAGCATTACCAAAACCGGTACCCCTGCCCAACACCGCAGAAACGATCCCAACTTTCACCAAATCAGTGGAACCACTCACGCCACTGAGGGTGCCGGCGGTTTGCACCACCAGGTCGCCCTCCTCTAGCAATCCCTGTTCTTGGGCAACACCCATGGCAATGCTGAAGGTGCGGCTGGTGGAACTTTGGGTGCTGATCACCAATGGATTAACGCCCCAAACCAGTTGCAGCTGACGGGCCACCTTCACATCGCTGGTAACAGCAAGGATGGGCGTGGAGGGGCGGAACTTACTCACATTTCTTGCCGTTGCACCACTTTTGGTTAAGGGCAGGATCGCGGCTGCATCCAGTTGATTTGCGATGGTGCTCACCGCTTGGCTGATTGCATTGGGAATCGTGCTGGCCAGCTGGGTATCCGGTTGGCGGTTTGGATAATTTTGCTCGATGCGCCTGGCGATGCGAGCCATGGTTTCCACCGCCTCCACCGGGTATTGGCCCACGGCGGTTTCGTTTGAAAGCATCACAGCATCGGTGCCATCGAGAATCGCATTGGCCACATCACTTACCTCGGCCCTGGTGGGCCTGGCGTTTGTGGCCATGCTGTCGAGCATTTGGGTGGCGGTGATTATCGGGATGCCCAACGAATTGGCCTTGCGGATTAATTCCTTTTGCAGCAGTGGCACCTCCTCTGCTGCCATCTCCACGCCGAGGTCACCGCGGGCAACCATTACCCCATGGCAGAGGGGCAGGATTGAATCGATTTGATCAATCGCTTCAAATTTTTCTATTTTTGCGATCACTGGGGTTCTATGGCCAAGGCTGCGAATCAACTCGCGAATCTCCTCCATATCTGATGGATTGCGCACAAAGCTCAGGGCAACCCAATCCACCCCCAGCTGTAAGCCAAAGGCGAGGTCGTTGCGATCTTTAGCGGTTAGTGCCCGCACGGAAAGCAACACATCGGGGAAATTAACCCCCTTGTTATTGGAGAGCACCCCCCCCACGGTTACTTTGCAATGGAGGGTTTGTTCCTGTTGATCGATCCAATCAACCAGCATTTCCACCTTGCCGTCGTCCATCAGGATTCGACTGCCGGGTGGCACTTCAACCGCCAATTTGTCGTAGGTAACGGTGGCGATGTGTTGATCGCAGGCCACATCCCTTGCCGTTAGGGCAAAAGGGTCGCCTTTAGCCAGGGTTATGGGGCCAGCGTTAAACCTACCGAGACGAATTTTGGGTCCTTGTAAATCTTGAAGAATGCCCACATGCATTCCCAATTTGTGGGCTACCTGACGAATTGTGGCTGCCCGCTGGGCATGTTCAGAGTGGTCGCCGTGGGAAAAATTGAGTCGAAAGGTGGTGGCGCCCGCAAGAATTAACTCGCGAATCATTTCCGGCGATTCGGTGGCGGGCCCGATGGTGGCGACAATCTTGGTGCGTCGCTGCAGGTCGGGCTTTGGCATGAACCGGGCTTGAGACGCAGCGGAAGCTATCACCCTACAGATCAAATGGAACTCAATTCCTATCAGCTCCTTGCCCGGCGAACGGCCCTCTACCCCCACCGAGGCAACAACATCCTTTATCCCACCTTGGGCCTGTGCGGTGAAGCCGGAGAAGTGGCAGACAAGGTAAAAAAGGTGTTACGTGATGGCGCCGGTGAGTTCAATAGCGAGCAAAAGCAGGCAATCGCCATGGAATTGGGCGATGTGCTCTGGTATGTGTCCCAATTGGCTGATGAGTTGGGTTTTGGCCTTGAGGCCATAGCCGAGGCAAATTTAGAAAAACTGCAAAGCCGCGCTGCCCGTAACGTGATCTCCGGCAGTGGTGATCAACGTTGATGGCTTCTTTACTGGGTTTACTTCTGGCAATTCTGTTGTTTTGGGCGCCCCCTGCTCTGGCAGCGGTTTTGCAGGTGTTGGAGGTAAAACTTGAACCCTGCCCCCAGGCCGATGTGGGTGCCCAACCGGAATTTCGCAGGCCCCTAGGGGCCAGCTGCTATGCCCTCAGCGGCGAGGTGCTGAACAGTGGAGCTAAACCGGTGGTTGATACCGATGTATTTGCCCAAATACTTGATGCCAGCGGAGAACCGGTTTTGCAAAATCGCACCAGGGTTGGCTCCATCGGTGATGTGCAGCCAGGCCGTTCTGCCTTTGCCCTAAGGCTTTCGGTGCCTGCTGGCACCCCTGGCCCCCTTCAGGTGAGCCACGCCAAGGCCAAGGGCTTTAGCGCGCCCGTAAGGGCTAGGGCGGGTGTTAACGATGAACGTTTACCGCTTGAGCTGGAATTGAACTTGGAAGAATAAAAAAATTACTGAAAAGAGCTGAATGATGGTGCGGTGCTCATCGCCAACTGGCTCAGCAGGCCACCACCAATCTGCAGGGCAAAAAAGGCCACCAAAGCTGATAGATCAAGGCCGCCCAGGGGGGGGATAAGCCCGCGAAAAACATTCAGGTATGGGTCGGTTATCGAGCTCAAGGTTGAGAGCAATGGATTGCTCCAATCGAGGTTGGGGAACCAGCTCAGCAGCACCCGCACCACCAAAACAAATGTGTAAATACTGAGGGTTTGGGCAAGCACCTGCAGAAAGGAGCTGAGGAGGAGGCTGCTGTCCATGGGATTAGGCGAATGGTTTAAATCTATCCAGCCTCACCGCCAGCGCTGCTTTTTACGCTGAAAGTGCGATGGAATTTTTCCGTGAGGCTTATCCAGAAAGAGCGGCCATCGCTTTGGCGCCTTCTTTCAATGAAACCCTGCTCCACCAGCTCTTTGATGTGGTCGTAGGCGCCGCTGCCCCGCAGGTCTACCAGCTCCGATTGCAGGATGCGTTTTTTTAGGGCAACGGTGGCAAGGGTGCGCAGGCTGGCCGTGCTGAGGTCTACGGGAACCAATTCCTGCACTAGATCACTGAGGTCGGCCCGTAATTGCAAACTGAAGCCAGCACTTTCCTGGCGGATTTCCAAGGCGGTGTCGCGATGGGCGTAGTCGGCCATCAAGGTAATCAGGGCAAGTTCCACCTCTTCAGGGGGGGAATGCACAAGCTCACTGAGTTGATGCAAGCTGAGGCAGCGGCCCTTCAAATAGAGCACTGCCTCAAGTTGGGCCGGTAGGGAAAGGTTTGGATTTGCCACGGTTCACTTTAGCCATGCTCAAGTTAGAATGTTCAAATTAGAAATGTTTACACTTGCAATAATCACACCAGAAATAATCACATCAGAGGATATTCACCAGAGGAAATTCACCAGAAGTAATCACACCAGAAATAATTGATAGGCCGGATTCTTGGTTTCATCTGCCCAAGGCACCTTGAGCTGCCTAAGGAATTGCTGCCAATCACTTGATTGCTGCTTAGGAACCTGCACGCCCAGCACGATTCTTCCCACATCAGAGCCTTGATTGCGGTAGTGAAAAATCGAGATATTCCAACAGGGGTTTAATTCTTCAACAAAAGCCATCAAGGCACCTGGCCTCTCGGGAAATTCAAAGCGATAGAGCAATTCCTCCAGGTTGTTATCGCCAGATCCTTGGGGTAGGCGTCCGCCCACCATGTGGCGCAAGTGCAACTTTGCTAATTCATTGCCTGAAAGGTTCACGCAGGGAAAGCCCGCATTGATCAGCTTTTCAGCTAGGGCGGCAGCATCAGCTTTATTAATAATTTGTACACCGATAAAAATTTGAGCCTTCACCCCAGCAGCTAAGCGATAGCTAAATTCGGTGAGGTTGTGGGTGCCAAGCAAACGGCAAAATTGCCGCAAACTTCCGGCCCCCTCGGGAATTTCAACGGCAAACATCGCCTCCCGTTCTTCACCCAATTCGGCCCGTTCAGCTACAAAACGCAGCCTTTCAAAATTCATATTTGCGCCGCAGGCCACGGCCACCAATTGCTGACCCTTCGGGCGGCCTACGGCATCGGCCTTAAGCCCAGCTATGGCGAGGGCTCCGGCCGGCTCAAGAATTGAGCGGGTGTCTTCAAAAACATCTTTAATTGCCGCGCAGATGGCATCGCTATCCACCGTTACCATCCGATCCACCACCTGCTGGGCGAGCCGAAAGGTTTCCTGTCCCACTTGTTTTACGGCTACCCCATCGGCAAATAAACCCACCTGGTCAAGGCACACCCGCTTGCCGGCGGCAAGGGATTGGGTCATGGCATCGGCATCCACAGGTTCCACGCCGATGATCTCCACATCTGGCCACAGTGATTTCACGTAGGCGCCAACGCCGGCGATCAAGCCACCACCGCCAACTGCAAGGTAGATGGCATGGGGGGGCTCAGGGCACTGACGCAATATCTCCAGGCCGATGGTGCCCTGGCCAGCGATCACATCTGGATCATCAAAGGGGTGGATAAAACAAAGCTTGCGCTCGGCTTCCAATTCGCGGGCCCGTTCATGGGCTTCGTCGTAGGTATCACCGTGGAGCAACACCTCAGCACCCAGCCTTTGCACCGCTTCCACCTTTGTTCGCGGCGTTGTGAGGGGCATCACGATCAAAGCTTTGCAGCCAAGTTTTTGGGCCGCCAGGGCCACCCCCTGGGCGTGGTTGCCGGCACTTGCTGCGATCACCCCCTGCTCACGTTGCTTTTGGCTCAGTTGCACCATCTTGTTGAAGGCGCCGCGCAATTTGAATGAAAAAACCGGTTGCAGGTCTTCCCTTTTGAGTAAAACCCTTTGCCCAAGCCTTGCCGACAAGGTGGGTGCTGGCTCTAGGGGGGTAACAAGGGCTACGTCGTAGACCCTCGCCCTCAGGATTCGTTGTAGGTAACCCTGCATTGCGCCTCATTTCACACCTATATCTTCAGCCTTGGTGTGGGGGGCCTAGATTTAGTTACCACAGAAACGCGGCGGAATGCACCTCAGTGAGCTGAGTCATCCGAATCAATTGCACGGCCTAACCCTGCTGGAATTGGAGGCAATTGCCCGCCAGATCCGTGAAAAGCACCTGGAAACTGTTTCAACCAGCGGTGGTCATCTGGGCCCTGGCCTTGGGGTTGTTGAACTAACCCTGGCCCTCTATCAAACCCTCGACCTCGACCACGACCGGGTTGTTTGGGATGTGGGTCATCAGGCCTATCCCCACAAATTGATAACCGGCCGCTACGGCCAATTCCACACCCTTAGGCAACAGGGGGGAGTGGCTGGCTACTTAAAACGTTCTGAGAGCCGCTTTGATCATTTTGGCGCTGGCCATGCTTCCACAAGCATCTCCGCTGCCCTTGGCATGGCCCTGGCCAGGGATCGCCAGGGCCTAAGCCATAAATGCGTTGCCGTAATCGGTGATGGCGCCTTAACCGGTGGGATGGCCCTAGAGGCGATAAACCATGCGGGGCATTTGCCCCACACCAAATTCATGGTGGTGTTAAACGACAACGACATGTCGATATCACCACCGGTGGGGGCACTTTCCACCTATCTAAACCGGATGCGTTTAAGCCCACCGGTGCAATTTCTTAGTGGCAGTGCTGAGGAAGCTGTAAAAAGTTTGCCTTTTATGCACGGACAATTGCCATCGGAGTTGAGTCGTTTAAAGGAGGGAATGAAACGCCTAGCCGTGCCGAAAGTTGGGGCGGTATTCGAAGAGTTGGGATTCACCTATATGGGACCAGTTGATGGCCACGACATGGCTGCAATGATGCGCACTTTTCAGGCAGCCCACCGCTGCGATGGGCCTGTTTTAGTACATGTAGTTACCACCAAAGGCAAGGGATATCCCTATGCGGAAGCTGATCAAGTTGGTTATCACGCCCAATCTGCCTTTGATTTATCCACCGGAAAATCTTTTCCAGCAAAGCGACCAAAACCACCGAGCTACAGCAAAGTGTTTGGTCAAACCCTTGTGAAACTCTGCGAGCAAAACGGCAATATTGTTGGCATAACAGCAGCGATGGCAACCGGTACCGGATTAGATCTGCTTCAAAAAGCACTACCGCAGCAATACATAGATGTTGGTATTGCTGAACAACATGCAGTAACCCTTGCAGCCGGCATGGCAGCCGACGGATTAAGGCCAGTTGCTGCCATCTACAGCACCTTTTTGCAAAGGGCTTACGACCAACTAATTCATGATGTTGGCATTCAAAATCTTCCCGTTTGTTTTGTGATGGATCGGGCAGGCATCGTGGGAGCCGATGGTCCCACCCACCAGGGTCAATACGACATTTCTTACCTGCGCTGTATTCCGAATTTCACGGTGATGGCCCCGAAGGATGAGGCGGAATTGCAGCGGATGCTTGTTACTTGTATTGCCCATCCAGGACCCACAGCCCTTCGCATACCAAGGGGCGAGGGAGAAGGCGTTCCCTTGCTGGAGGAAGGCTGGGAGCCCTTAGAAATTGGCAGGGCTGAACAATTGGCTGAAGGTGATGATCTGCTGATCGTTGCCTATGGGGCCATGGTGGCGCCCGCCATGGCAACAGCCGGATTGCTCCAGGAGCAGGGGATAAGGGCTGCGGTTGTTAACGCCCGTTTCCTGAGGCCCCTTGATGAAAGTTTGCTTGTGCCCATGGCCCGCCGCATCGGCAGGGTAGTAACGATGGAGGAGGGGTGTCTGGCGGGGGGCTTTGGCGCTGCCGTGCTCGAGGCCCTTCAGGATCACGATGTGTTGGTACCGGTTTTACGCATTGGAATCCCCGACCAACTGGTAGACCACGCCAGTCCGGATCAATCCAAGCAGTCCCTTGGCCTCACACCAACCCAAATGGCCCAAAGGATTTCCGATAAATTTGGCGTTGCCCTAAACCATCAATACCGCGAAGCTCAACCGGTGTGAGTGGAGACTTTTGAGGTTTTAGTTGCTGGTGCTGGCCCAGCGGGGGGGGAGTTGGCCCGCTGTTTGGCCCAGGCCGGAGTGTCTGTTTGTTTAGTTGATCGTTTGGCTGATATGCGGCAGGCGGCATTTAGCAGCGCTGCCCTGCCCCTTGCCAGTGTTAGCCGTTTTGGTTTGCCTGCGGAGGTTTTGGCAGCTAGCTGGCACGGTTGGCAGCTGCTCGGACCGAATGCTATTTGGCATCAATGGCAGCAACAGCATGCCCTGGGGGCGGTGTTGGATTTTGGCGCCCTGCGCCACTGGTTAACGGTTCAGGTTCAGGCCCTTGGTGGTGAAGTGCGGCTCGCCAGCAGCGTTGTTGCAGTGGAAACCAATTCAAACAGGAATCAATTAATTACCAAATTGAGGGATCCCCATGGAAAAATCACAAAGGTGAAATCCAATTGGGTGGTTGATGCCACAGGCCAAAGCCGTTGCTTGATTGGTGAAACCAGCAACCTTGTTAAAGACCACCTACTGCTCGGAATCGGGCTTGAGTGGTTGTTAAAGGTAGATATGGGCCGTTGGCAGCACTGGAGTAAGAAACTCAGCTTTGCGCTTGGCAGTAGCTGGGTTCCCAATGGTTATGGCTGGGTATTTCCGATGCAGCCTGGCCTGTTGAAGGTGGGTGTGTGTCGTTTGCCTCCTCCTTGGCAAAGCAAGCAGCTAGGTGGCCTTGCCCTTGGCCTATTGCAAAAGCAACTCCTCAAGGAGCTGGATTTGGGGGGAGCAACGGTTATTAATCGCCATGGCGGGGTGATCCGCAGCCGGGTGCAGCGGAGTGATTGCCATGGCCGTGGGCGGTTGCTTGCCCTTGGTGATGCAGTTAGCACCGCAAATTTGTTGGGTGGAGAGGGCATACGCCATGCCATGGAGAGCGCCAGGGTTCTATTGCCCTTGTTGCTCGATGCCCTTGCCAATCCAGGCGATGAAAAAGCAAATCAAGGCTTGATTAAAACCTATAAAAAAAAGCTCCAGGGGCAATTGGGAACCCGCTGGAGCTTGAGTGGACGCCTTGCTAAACGCACTTGGTGGGGCCTGGATAACAAGGCGGCAGATCAACGCATGGAGCGGTTGCTGCAGGGGCTAAACCATTGCAGCGCTGCGGATTTATCGGAACTGCTTTTTAACTACCGCTTTGAACGCTTTGGCCTGAGGGCTCTTCCCTATTTATTTGGCTAGGGGCTGGTGTTCAAAGAACACCAGAAGCTGCAAGGCCTTGAATTGCACCGATTCCGATGATGTGGCCAAGGCTGGTGGTGGCCAAAAGGGCGCCGTGGCCAAAGCCGCCAAAGAAACTGTTGTTTGGTAGAGCCAAACCCTCGTTTGGATATTTGATGGTTGCTTTGCCAATGGCGATGGCAATTACGTTGCAGAGGATCATCACTAAACCCACCTTGGGGGTCCAAGTAACCACTGCGGGGGTGAGTGCCAGTACTGGGCTGATCAGGGTTGGAATAACAGTCATTTTTTAGGGGGCCTTGGTGCGGCTAGTTGATCATCTTGCCCTGGGGCGGATTGTGCCGCAGGCCGTAAGACTTGTTCACTGCCGAAACCTAAAAGCAACACCAAATTGCTAAGGCTCAGGAATGCTTCTGCGCCGCCATGGAGCCAATCCACGTTGGCCAATTCCTGCCCATAGCGGTTAAGGGCAATGGTTGCTGCGCCAATGGTGATCGCCACAAATAAAAGTGTTAATGCAAAGCCCCAAAGGGCGAGAGGCGGAAAACGGCCACTGCGTTTTGCCCACCAAAGGAAAAGAAGGTATGGCAGCAGGGATGCTGCAAATAAAGGTGCTGCTGGATCGTTCATGGCAGCTGCGGTTTGGCCGAACGGGCAATTAACCAGGCGGCAGCCGCTAAGCAGCAGTTGCCCAGCAGGGTGAGGCTTGCTTGCAGGGTTACTAACCAGTGCAAGTCAATGCTGTTATCAAAAAGGTGCCAGGTGCAGGCGCAAAGGGCACTAGCTAAGGCGGGCACCATGGCAAGGGCAAGCCAGCGCCATTCAGGCTCATGCTTTCTTTCTCCCCAGGCAACCACAGCAGCCATTGCAAGTAGCCACTCCAGCACCGAGCTGAGGTGAATAACCCAGGTGTGAAAGGAAAGGATGTGCATTGCTGGCAATTTAGTAATGCCATGGCTCACACTGACAGGGGCATGGACGATCGCTGTGGTTCCCTCCCCAAACAAATTGCTGATCTGCGGTTATTACGGCGAACACAATCTTGGGGATGATGCTCTACTCCAGGCGCTTTTGGCCCAGGTGGGTGCTGGTTGCAATGTTGTTGTTACCGCAGCGGATCAGGTTCAAGTAGCTAAACGATTTGGTGTTCAAACCTGCAATCGCCGCAGCCTAAGCAGCACTCTTAGGGCATTGGCCCGTTGCGAGCTATTGATTTTTGGTGGTGGCAGTTTGCTGCAAGACAGCACAAGTTTTAAAAGTTTGATCTTCTATGCAGCCCTGATAATCGCGGCCCGGTTGCAGGGCAAAGCGGTTTTACTTTGGGGCCAGGGGCTGGGGCCCTTGAAGCGCTGGCCCAGTAGGCAATTGGTGCGTTTTCTCCTGGCAATTGTGCAGGCTGCCAGTTGGCGTGATCCAGGCTCCGCCGGATTGGCCCGCCAATTGGGCCGCAGCCCCATGGCCCCCGACCCCATTGGTGCTGATCCCGTGTGGTGCCTAGCCAAAGGCCATTGGCGCGGCCGTGGCGGACCAATAATTTTGGCTTGGCGGCCCACAGCATTGCTGCAAAACCACCAGTGGCGGGTTTTGCTTGAGGCCGTAGCCCAATTGGCCGAGCAAAACCATCGCCAGGTGTTGTGGATGCCTTTCCATGCCCATCAAGACCGGGGTTTATGGCAACAGCTCTATGCAAGGGGGCTGATGCCGGAATCCCTATGGAGATGCTCAAGGGAACTTTGCCTTGAACGGCCTGAAGAGGCCATGGCAGAGGCATCCCTGGCTGGGTTGGTGTTGGCAATGCGTTTGCACGCTCTGATCCTTGCCGCCTTAACTGGAGCACCCTGCACTGCCCTCAGCTACGACCCAAAGGTGGCAGCAGCAGCAGCAGGTTTGGGGTGCCCTTGCCTTGATTTGGCAGAGGTGCCTAACAATTCAGAAACTATTTATTCCAGCTGGAATAAACAACTGGATAAACCGCTATTGGGCGATCAAATAAATATTCAAATTAATAGCTCAGCAGTACATGGAATAATGCTAAAAAAGCAACTCAAACCAAGTTATTAATAATTAAAAAATTACCAAAAATTAAATTAGTAAAACAAGTTATCAAAAATTAAATCATTAAAAATCAACTTGTAAAATCAAACCTTGGCGAGGTTTACGCCCAGTTCCTTTGCAAAAGCACCTAAGCCCTTCTTTTGAACAGTGCGCAGGGCCCTGGTGGAAAGCCGAATTTTTACCCAGCGGTTCCCTTCAGCCCACCAGAGCCTGCGGTATTGCAGGTTCACCTGCTGCAGCTTTTTGGTGCGCACATGGGAGTGGCTAACGGCCATGCCGTTGTTGGCCCGTTGACCGGTTAGCTGGCACACCCGAGACATCTACTGAATTCCAAATAAGAACTAGCCCACTAGCTTAGCAAAGGAGCGGGGCATTGATTCAGAGGCCCCGCTCCATCAGCTGCCCCATCAGATCGCAACTGCGTTGTTGAAAACCAGCCAGCTGATTTGGCTCGAGGCCACCCACGGCCAACCTGGCCATCTCATAGAGGTGGCGGCTCAGCTGTTCCGCTAACACCTGGCTTGGGGAATTGGCCCCAGGGCTGGTTGTGAGCACCGCTCCAGATGAAAGCTTCAGCAATCCATCCACAAGGCGGTGACGACGGTTTACGAGCAGCACGTGGTGGTCTGGTAGGCCTGGCAGCCTCTGTTCCATCAGGGCTCCCATGTCGTTTAGGCGGCGCATCTGCTCCGGCAGAAGAATTAAGGCTGCCGGTGCGTTTTCGCCCTTAAGGCTCTGCACCTGAATGGTGATTTTGTCGTTTGATAGCGACTGCTTGAATAGATCGCGCAATTTTTCGCTTGCTTCTTTGCCATCGGCATCGGCAAGGCTTGGTTCCTGCTCTTGAAGGCTTGAATCCAGCTCGGAATCAACCCGCTGAAATTTCAATTCACCATGGCGCATTTCAAGCCAAGGAATGAATTGAGCATCAATTAATGAATCAGCCAACAAAACTTCAGTCCCCTGGCCCTGCCAGAGGGCAAGGGCGCCGGCCTGGGCGGCTTCGTCGTTGCAATAGAGAACCCGTTCCTTGTGATTTGCATCGGTGCGGGATGTGTAGCCGCTAAGGGTGGTGAAACTCTTTTCAGCGAATCGGATTGGATCTGGCTCTGGAGCGTCGCCCTGCTCATCGGAATTATCTGTCTTTAAGGTGGTGCCAAATAAAATTATTTCTGCAATTTGATCAGCAAACTTATCATCTTCCATGGCACCAATTTTAATAAATGGAGCCACTGAATCCCATATTTCGGCATATCTGCTTGGATTATTTCGTTTTAATTCCTTGAGACGATCACCAACTTTTTTAGCAACAAAACCACCAATTGAGCGCACCTTGCGATCGGTTTGTAAGGCTGATCTGCTTACGTTTAAGGGGATGTCTGGTGAATCGAGCACCCCGCGTAAAGGCAGCAGGTAGCGGGGAACAACCTCCTTAATTGAATCGCTTACAAATACTTGGTTGCAGTAAAGCCTAATTTCGCCCTTGTCCCAGTCCCCTCGGCCAGCGAGCTGGGGAAAATATAATATTCCTTGTAAATTGTATGGGTAATCGGTATTTAAATGCACCCATAGCAAGGGGTCGCCTTGAAAAGGATAAAGATAGCGATATAAATTAAGGTAGTCTTCGTCTTTTAAGTCCCTTGGGCTTTGTCTCCAGGGCGCCTCACGCTTGTTTACTGTTTCCCCATCGAGCTGAACTGCAACCGGCATGAAATCACAATAAGTTGTTATTAGATTGCGTATTCTTGCTGGCTCAATATATTCGAGTTCCTCATCTTGGAGATGTAAAATTATATCGGTGCCCGGTTCAGCCCTCTCGCCAGCTTCAAGGCTGAAGTTTGGCGAACCATCACAGCTCCAGCGCACTGCTTCTGAACCATCTTTTGCGCTGAGGCTGAGCAACTCCACCTGTTTTGCAACCATGAAGCTGGAGTAGAAGCCAAGGCCAAAGTGGCCGATAATTGCATCGCTCTCCCGTTTGTATTTCTCTAGAAATTCCTCTGCGCTGGAGAAGGCAACTTGATTTATGTAGCGCTTCACCTCATCGGCTGTCATGCCGATGCCGTTGTCGCTGATGGTGAGGGTATTGGCTTCCCTATCTATTCGTATTTGAATGCAACCTTCAGGTCCTTCGCTGCAATCTCCAGCCATGGCAGCCATGCGCCTTTTGCTGATGGCATCGGTGCCATTACTAACTAATTCCCTAAGGAAAACCTCGTGGCCGCTATAAACTGCCTTCTTGATTATTGGAAAAATATTTTCGGTGTGAATCTGTATCTGACCTTTTTCTTCTAGCACCGTCATGGGTAGATCAATTAAAAACTTTTCAACCTTAGGCAGCTGCTCCTCCAAAGCTCAAGGCCCCTTGAGGGTGGGTTCTCCGAACCGGCTTAGCTGATTTGCTGTAGTTCAGGGCGTTCCTCAGGCAAAATTGCACCCTCAACCGGGCACACCTGCAGGCAAATGCCACAATCGATGCAGGTTTGAAAATCAATCCAATAAAAGGCTGTTCCCTTGGGATTTGCCCCTTTGCCGGGGTGTATGCAGGCAACGGGGCAGGCATCAACACAGTCGGCAATGCCTTCACACACGTTGCTGATGATCGTGTGGGCCATCGGATTAATCCTCGTTAATGAAACTCTAAAATCCCAAAAGCAAAAATGCTTGTTGGTTGATTAAAGATTGGAATCGAGCTTTTAGCTGAGCCAGTTGAGCAAGCTGATGCCTCGGGCCGCAGCATGATTTTCTGCCTCCTCTTTTGTGTTGCAGGGGTGAGGCCAAAGTTCAGCCTGTTCGCCGCGGCGGTGGCACTGCTGCTGGAGGTTTAGGGCTTGGTTCAGCAGCTCAGATCGCTGAAATGCCACGAGCCAACAGTTTTTGTTTGGAAGGGGGGCATGGCCGCTGGCATTGCCAAGCAAAACCCGCACCTCGCCAACGGAGAAACTAAAGCCCACCCCTGTGACCTCGGCATCTAGAGGGCTGAATTTTTTCAATAATTTGTTGTAGCGGCCACCGTTGGCAATGGCCACTGGTGCATGGGGCCCCTGGCACACCAATTGCATTACCAAGCCGTCGTAGAGGGCGAATTGGGGTTGAAAGGTTGGATCTAGTTGCAAGCGAATTCCAGCGCTGGCAGCAAGGGGCGCTATCGCCGAAAGCAACTCCTCAAGCTCATCCAGCAGTGCTGCAGGGCCAAGCAAGTTTTTAAGTTTTTCCAACACCAGCTTTGGCGTTCCCCTCAATTTGATTATTTGCAGCAGCAGTTGCAGTTGATTGTTGTTTATGGCTATTTGTTTTAAACCCAGCTGATCCCCATGGCAGAGGGCCCGGCGGCAATTTTGCTGAACAGATGGCTCAATTTTTTCAAGCACTAGTTCAAGCAGCCCTTGGTGACCGATTAATAAACAGGGGGCGTGCTTTTCGTTTAGGGGGAGATGCCCTGCGGCATCAAGCAAAAGCCTGAGCAATTCAGCATCCCCAGCTGGGCTGGCGCTACCCATTAATTCAACGCCGCTTTGTAGTTGCTCGTTGATTTTTGGATTTTCGCCATCAAGCCTTTCAGCCAAAAAGATCGAGCCGCTGTAATGCAGTCGTAAAGGCCTTTGCAGCGCCTCGAGCCGAGTGCAAGCGGCCCTGGCAATGCTGGCTGTCATCTCTGGCCGCAGGCCTAAGGGCTCATCTGCAACAACCTGTAAAACCTGGGCTGAGGCGATAGCCCCCCCAGCTTCAAGGGTGTCTAAACGTTCGATGCTGGGGGGTGTTACCTCGCTGTAACCCCATAGCTGATAAACCTCAGCGAGGCGATCACAAATCCATCGGTTTGCCCCCACATCCTGGGGCAAAAGATCGCGGGCGCCGCTGGCGGGCTGCAAGGCCATGGGTGCTTACGCAACATCGGCCAAATCCTATGCTTTGTAAATCTCTTTAGGCATCGGTTGGCAGCTAGATAAACCAGCCAATAAAGGCTCCATAAGCCCTGGGCTGGATGCCACAACCCTGCCACTAGCAAGATCCAGCCCTGAACCGTTGTAATCACACACAACTCCTCCGGCCGCCTCAATTAGGGCAACACCTGCTGCCAGGTCCCACGGCTGCAAACCCCTTTCCCAGTAGCCGTCTAGCCGCCCTGCTGCCACAAAGGCCAAATCAAGGGAGGCGGCGCCACCGCGTCTAACCCCATGGCTGCGGTGGGAGAAATAACAAAATTCGGTGTAGTTGTTGTTTTGCACTTCAAAGCGGTCGTAGGCAAATCCAGTTACCAGTAGTGATTCGCTTAAATCGTTGCAACCGGAAACTTGAAGCAGATCGCCGTTGCAATAGGCGCCTAGGCCATGGCCCCCCCAATAAGACTGCTGCAGGGCTGGGGCTTCAATGGCACCAAGAATTGGCTTGCCATTTTTTAGAAGCCCAACTGAACAGGCAAATAGGGGAAACCCATGGGCGTAGTTCGTGGTGCCATCAAGGGGATCTACGCACCACTGCAATTCGCCAAGGGGGCCTTGCAGGCCTGCTTCCTCGGCCAACACACCTATGAGCGGGCTGCGCTGATGCAGCACAGCAAGAACGGCTGCCTCAGCTGCTAGATCAGCTTCCGTAACCAGGTCGCCGGGCCTGCCTTTGCTACGCACTTGCTCAAGCTTTCCCCAGTGCTTCTCTAAGGCATTGGAGCCAGCGGCCGCCGCTTCTTTGGCTATTTCAAGCAGTTCTAAGGGGCTTTGAGTGGGCATTGATCAATGGTCCTCAAGGGGGATTGCTTTGCGCACCCTGCCGCGGGCGAAGGCTTGGCCAAATTGCAATAAATAAACCTCATCCTCGGCTTGGGTTTCTGCAACCAAGGCGCCGCTCACCTGGGCAACGCAAAGGAGGGCATAGCCCTTTTGCTTAAGAGCGCGCGAAAGGCCAAGGGCTTCCGGCTGCTCCAGGTTGCCCTCAAGCACCCTTACGGCGCAAGCGGTGCAACAGCCATTCCTGCAGCTGAAGGGCAATGGCGTGCCAAGGGCTTCAAAGCCCTGGAGCACGTAGGAACCCTCTGGCAGATTGGCACTATGGGTTTCCCCCCGTTGCCGGTCGTGGATGGTAACCCGATGAAGAACAGCCATGGGGAGTTAAGGGTTCAACTGCTAGGTTGCCACGGGCTATTCAAAGCCAGTTAAGGAGAGGTGGCCGAGTGGTCGAAGGCGCAGCACTGGAAATGCTGTATAGGGGCAACTCTATCGAGGGTTCGAATCCCTCCCTCTCCGTTTCAATTTGCAGCATGGCTACCTTGCCTTAAAGAAGCCACAAAGAAAGCTGCCCATTATTCGGATACAGATTTTGTGGGAATTGTGGTTCTAGTGAGCAGCCGATCCGGATCAGTTGTTTTTGGTGTGGCAATTGGTTTGTTGCTAGCCCCCCTATCCGCAAGGGCCCAAATCGGTTCAATAAGCAGCAGTGGCTCCAGCACCGTCGCCCCCATAACAGACCTGGCGATCAAGGAATATCGCAAAACTAGTGCTGCTGGCAAAGCATTATTCACGCCCGTAGTTGTTAATGGAACTGGGGCTGGTTTTAGGGATTTTTGCTCTGGAAAAACTGCAATTAGTAATGCATCACGGCCCATTAACACAAAGGAACTAAAAGCCTGTGCTGCAGCAAAAATTGATTTTTATGAACTGCCTATCGGCTTTGATGCGCTAACGGTAGTAGTTAATTCTGCAAACACCTGGGCAAAGGATATTTCCTTGATCGAACTTAAAAGACTTTGGTCCCGCGACGCCCAGGGCAAGGTGGAACGCTGGAATCAGGTGAATTTAGATTGGCCTGCAAAGCCAATTAATCTTTATGGACCTGGCAAGGATTCAGGTACATACGAATATTTTAACAAGGCTATTAATGGCGATGCTGATAATTCTAGGGCCGACTATAGCAGCAGTGAAGATGATAATATTATCGTAAAGAATATCAGCTCAGATCCCAATGGCCTCGCCTATTTCGGCTTTGCCAATTACAAGGCTAATCAAGCCAAACTCCGCGCCCTAGCAATCGAGGGAGCAAAGGGCAGTGTTCTGCCATCTATCAGAAATGTTCAAAATGAAACCTATCAACCACTTTCAAGGCCAATATTTATTTATATTAATGGCAATCAAATAAAAAATAATCCATCCCTTAGGGCATTCATTGGCTTTTATTTGAGAAATGCAGCTGGTTTTGTTGCCAAAGAAGGCTACATTCCCCTATCTAATTCGCAATATCGAATCGTAGAAAATAAGCTGTTCCGTGATGTTCGCGGTAGTTCTTTCGCTGGTGAACTCCCCGTGGGAGCTGGCATAGGTGAATTACTTAATAAAAGCATCGATAGCAATAAAAGGCCAGAATTCCGCAATTAAAAAACCTCCCCTTGGGGAGGTTTTTGTATCTAGCTTGTGGGGATAGCCTATATATTTAGATCAACCAAACCTACCGCTCACATATTCTTGGGTTGATTGTTGCTTTGGATTATTGAAGATGTTGGCTGTTTCATCAAATTCAACTAAGTAGCCCACCTTGCCACTGCCACCTTCAACGGCAACGGCATTGTAGAAGGCGGTCATGTCTGATACACGCACAGCCTGTTGCATGTTGTGGGTAACAATCACAATCGTGAACTCTTTCTTCAGTTCGTGCATTGTTTCTTCAACTTTTAGAGTTGAGATCGGATCGAGCGCTGAGCAGGGCTCATCCATCAGAATTACATCAGGTTGGGTGGCGATTGTGCGGGCAATACAAAGCCTTTGCTGTTGGCCACCAGAAAGGGAATAACCACTTTCTTGAAGTTTGTCTTTGCATTCGTCCCAAACTGCCGCCCGGCGCAGGGAACGCTCAACCAACTCGTCCATGTCGCCGCTGTAGCCGTTTATCCTTGCCCCAAAGGCAATATTTTCATAGATACTTTTTGGAAATGGGTTTGGCCTTTGAAACACCATGCCAATGCGCCTGCGCACTTCAACGGGATCCACCTTGGGTTCGTATAAATCCTGGCCTTCATAAATAATTCTGCCTTTTAGGCTAAAGCTTGGGATCAAATCATTCATCCGGTTAAAGCAGCGCAAAACAGTGCTCTTACCGCAGCCAGAGGGTCCGATGAATGCAGTAACCTTGCCGCGGGGCACCTCTAGAAAAACACTCTTAACAGCTTCAAAGGAGCCATAGCTGATCGTTACGTTGTCGCAGGTGATAGCAACCTGGTCGTCGGGAACGTCGGTGATGTGGGTGGTGAAGGTCATTTGAATTTCTTAGTGGAGATTTTTGTGTAGCTTGACAGTGGCTTGTTAACGCTGGGCAAAGCCAGAAATCCAGCGGGCAAAGATGTTCATTCCCAAGATCATAATTACCAAAACGAAAGAGGCCGCCCAAGCCAGAGTTATTTGAGCCTCGTAGGGCATGATTGCAAAATTAAATATCAAAACAGACATTGTGGCGAGCGGTTTGAAAATACCCTCTGGCCAGAAAGGTGAAAAGAGTGCAGTAAATATAAGTGGAGCTGTTTCACCGGCGGATCTGGCAATTGCTAAAACAATGCCGGTTGCAATGGGTGCTACCGCAGCGGGTAACACAACCTTCATTGTGGTAACAAACTTAGATGCCCCAACGCCAAGGGCACCCCATCTGAGTTCTTGGGGTACGAGCTTTAAACCTTCATCTGTGGTTTTAATAATTGTTGGGAGCATCAGCACAGATAGGGCCAAGCCGCCGGCTACAGCTGAATAACTATTACCAAACAAAACTCTTGTTGAAATTACCAAACCATAGATAAACACACCGGCGATAATTGAGGGTACACCCGCCAATACATTGGTACCAAATCTCACAAATTCTGCAAATTTATTGCCCTGGGAAAATTCAGCCAAATAAATGCCACCACCAACGCCTACTGGAACTGAAAATACAACCGAAATTAGGGTTACAAGTAGGGTGCCCAAAAGCGCATTTCCAATGCCACCGCCTTCAAGTCCTGGTGGGGGTGGCAATTGAACAAACATTAATGGCCTGATAACTGAAATACCCTTAAAGAGCACATAGGCAATAACAAAAATCAGCGGCAGAACGGCAATTGCTGCAAACGCGGAGGCCAGGCCAGTCATGAAACCGTTGGCCTGGTTCCTAAGTAGACCTGGTTTGCGGTGCAGTGACGTTGGACTGAAATTGGAAATTGATGATGTCATTTTAGTAAATTAAAGTTTTGGGTGAGATTGATTTGTTGTTACTCATATTTTAAGCTCAACCGCTTAACTATCCATTGGGCTAGCACATTAACAATAAAAGTTATTATCATTAAAACCAAAGCCGCATACATTAAAGCTGAAACCTGTACGCCATCAGCTTCGCCAAACTGGTTGGCAAGTAGTGCAGCAATAGTATTGCCAGGGGCAAACCAAGAAAGATTAAAGCTTGTTGAGTTGCCGATAATCATCGTTACAGCCATCGTTTCTCCCATGGCCCTGCCAAGGGCAAGCATGATTCCGCCGATAATTCCAGAAATGGCTGCTGGTAAGAGAACTTGAAAAATTGCAGTCCAGCGGGTTGCACCAATTCCGTAGGCGGCCTGGCGTAGATCAGGGGGCACTTGATTTAAGCAATCCCTTGAGATTGCCGTGATAATCGGCAGGAGCATAACCACCAAGATTAAAACGGCAGGCATAAAACCTGGGCCGTTGGCGGGCGTGCTGAAAAAAGGAATAAATCCCAAGTTGTTATGGATCAAGTTCAATACTGGCCTGATCGATGGCTCAAGAACAAATATCGCCCATAATCCCAAAACAACGGAAGGAATTGCAGCGAGCAACTCAACCATATTTGAAATGATCGTTCGATATTTCAAGGCGATAAAATTTTCAGTTAAGAATATTGCAGTGCCAACACCGAGAGGAACAGCTAAAACCAATGCCAACACAGAGGTTAAAATTGTGCCATATATGGCAGTGAAGGCACCAAATTTCTCTTCAACTGGATTCCAGGTGGTGCTGGTGAGAAAGTTAATACCAAATAATTTAATTGCCTCCCTCGCTTCCCAAAAAACAACAAGAAATATGCCAAAAAGAATAATTCCCACCAGAGCTGCCAGCGCAGTTACCAAAGAGCGGAAGCCGTTGTCTAGCAATTTGTCACTTGCTGGTCTGTGGCGCAGGGTGTAGAGCAGATCTCTGCGGGTTGCTTCCATAAATAAAATTGCAGAACCCTAAGCATGCTGGAGGATGCTTAACTGCAAGTTAAGCTATTTGGATAGAACAAAAAAAAGGGGGCATATGCCCCCTTTGGTAGAAAATTAAAAATTAAATTAAAACTAGATTTAAAAAACTAGATTTAAAAACTAGATTTAAATAATTAATTAAAAGACCTAACTATTTACCAATTTGCTTAACAGCAGCCTTTGCCTTGGTAAGAATGTTGCCTTCTAGGGGCACATAACCAAGATCATCTGCCAATTTCTGAGCCGCAGGGCTCAGGGCGTAGTTCAAAGCCTTTTGGATGGCTTGAGCTTTATCTTCGTTCCCGGTTTTGTAGGCCAGGATCCAAGTAAGAGTAACGATGGGGTAGCTCTTAGCACCAGCGGGATTGGGATCTTCGCCAGCATTCATCGCATCGAGCTTGATGTTGTCTAGGCCAGCGGCACCAGAAACAGCTGTGGGCTTAACGAATTGACGAGCTTTGTTTTGAACAGCCGCGGCTTTGATAACGCCACGAACATAGGATTGGTTGAGGTAACCAATTGAACCTGGGGTTTGTTGGATTACACCAGCAACTCCTTCGTTGCCCTTGCCGCCAACACCAACCGGCCACTGCACACTCTTACCTTCGCCAACTTTGCTCTTCCACTCAGGAGAAAAAGTTGAAAGGCTGTTGGTGAATGCAAATGTTGTACCTGAACCGTCGGAACGGTGGGCTACGGAGATGGGGCCCGCGGCACACTTAAGTTCCTTCCAGTCGGTAATGTTGCCAAGGAAGATATCAGCAACTTGTTTTTGGGTAAGCTTCAGCTCACAACCGGGCTTGTTGTAGGCAACGGCGATGGAGCCGCCAACCATGGGGATTTGAACAACGCCACGGCTAACTTTGGCAGCTTCTGATTCTTTGATTGGTTCGTCGGAAGCACCGAAGTCAACTGTTCCAGCTACGTACTGACGAACGCCAGCGCCAGAGCCAACAGACTGGTAATTAACCTGGCTACCGCCTTTTGTGTTGGCGTAGTCGGCAAACCAGCGTTGATAAATGGGGGCAGGGAATGTTGCTCCGGCACCACTGATGGTGGCTTGGGCAAGCACGGGCAAAATTGTGGCAGTGCTAAGGGCCGCAATGGCGCTAAAAGCAACCGCTTTCTTGGCGACAGGCATGGGAGCCAAATTTGGTTCAACCGATTCTTAAGTTCTTTTTCTTAAGGCTGAGTTATCGCCTCGGGGCTGACTGGTTTGCCATTGCCCGTTACCTTTGAATTCATTCGCTCAGGTCCATGGGGAGGATCGTTGGCATCGACCTCGGCACTACCAATTCAGTTTTGTCTGTTTTGGAGGGGGGGCGCCCAGTTGTTGTTGCCAATGCCGAGGGCTTGCGTACCACCCCATCGGTGGTGGGCTTCAACCGTGAAAAAGAGTTGTTGGTGGGCCAGGCCGCCCGTCGCCAATTGGTACTCAACCCACGCAACAGCTTCAGCAATCTCAAACGCCTTATCGGTCGTTTGTGGGTTGAGCTAGACGATGCCAGCCAGGCCGTTGCCTACACAATTCGCGCCAACGATCAAGGCCAGGTGCGGGTGGTATGCCCTGGCATGGAACGGGAGTTTGCTCCTGAAGAGCTAGTTGCCTGCCTGTTGAGAAAACTTGTAGACGATGCCACCACCTACTTGGGGGAACCGGTTGAAGCGGCGGTGATAACCGTTCCAGCCTATTTCGATGATGCCCAGCGCCAGGCCACCCGGGATGCGGGCCGCTTGGCTGGTTTCAGCGTTGAACGCATCTTGAATGAACCCACGGCAGCGGCCCTCGCCTACGGCTTTGATCGCAACCGTTCCCAAACGGTTTTGGTTTTTGATCTTGGTGGTGGCACCTTTGATGTTTCTGTTTTGAAGATTGCCAATGGTGTTTTTGATGTGAAATCCACCAGTGGCGACACCCAACTTGGCGGCAACGATTTCGACCAACGCATTGTTGATTGGCTAGCCGATGCCTTTCAGAAAAATCATCAGATCGATTTGCGCCGCGATCGCCAAGCACTGCAACGATTGTTAGAAGCGGCTGAAAAGGCAAAACAGGAACTATCGGGCACCCAGCAAACCCAGATCTCCTTGCCTTTTATCGCCACAGCTCCCGAGGGGCCCCTGCATCTGGAAATAAACCTGGATCGCCGCACCTTCGAGGGGCTTTGCCCAGATTTATTAGATCGTTTGCTCCGGCCTGTTCAAGAAGCGCTTCGCGATGCCGGTTTGGCCCCCGAAGACATCGATGAAGTTGTGCTGGTGGGCGGCGGCAGCCGCATGCCAATGGTGCAACAACTTGTGCGCACCTTGATACCTAAAGAACCAAGCCAAAACGTCAATCCCGATGAGGTTGTAGCCATTGGCGCCGCAGTTCAGGCCGGAATTCTCACCGGGGAACTGCGCGATTTAATGCTCAACGACGTAACCCCGCTTTCAGTGGGCCTTGAAACCATCGGTGGTGTGATGAAGGTGATCATCCCCAGAAACACCCCGATTCCGGTGCGCCGATCGGATGTATTCAGCACATCTGCAGCAAATCAATCAACGGTTGATATCCACGTGCTCCAGGGTGAGCGCCAAATGGGCAGTGATAACAAATCCCTGGGCCGTTTTCGTTTGGCTGGTATCCCCCCAGCCCCAAGGGGGGTACCCCAGGTTCAGGTTTCCTTTGATGTGGATGCAAACGGAATCCTGCAGGTTTCTGCCACGGATCGCACCACTGGAAGGCGTCAAAGTGTCACGGTTCAAGGCAGTTCCAACCTCAGCCAACAGGAAATCGACCAGCTTTTAGCCGAGGCAGCCAGCAAAGCCCTTGAGGATCGCCGCAAACGTTCGGAGGTTGATCGCCGCAACCGCGCTGAAACCCTTATCGCCCAAGCGGAACGGCGCCTGCGGGATGCCTCCCTTGAGTTAGGGCCCTACGGCGCAGAACGCCAGCAACGCAGTGTTGAGAGTGCCCTTAGGGATTTGCGTGATGGCCTCGAACAGGTGGATGAACGGGAGCAGGATCTTTTGGTAAGCCAGTTGGAGGAAGCCCTTTATGGCTTAAATCGCCGCTTGGCAGCTGAGCGCCGCGAGGGGGAGTCGGGGGGGCCATTACAGGGGCTACGCAGCACCCTTGGCTCGCTCAAGGATGAATTATTTGCCGACGACGACTGGGATGATTGGGATCGCTCAGGTAAAAGACCTGATGATCCCTGGGGGCGCTATTGAGTTCTTCCATGGTTTCGCCTAACCCCACCGACCACTGGGAAGTGTTGGGTTTAGAGCCCGGCGCCAATCAGCAGGCCCTAAAGCAGGCTTTTCGCCGCCTGGCGCGCCGCTGGCACCCAGATCTAAATGCCAATGATCCAGTAGCGGAAGAGCGTTTTAAACGAATAAACGAGGCCTACGCCGTATTGACTGACCCCAGCCGGCGTGGCTTGTGGGAAGGGGGCGAGCAGAAGGAAGAACAGGATCCCTTTGCCACTGGTTTTCCTGATTTTGAAACCTATTTGGAGGCCCTGTTTGGCAAGTTTCCTGAGCCTGAACCTGAACCCAGCGGCTGGCCCGCAACCACCCCAGGCCCACCGCCGCCACCAGTGCAGGCCCAAGGCAACCAGGAAACGCTGATAAAACTCACTCCCCAGCAGGCCCTTGATGGCACCACTGTTCAAGTGGCTTTACCCGATGACCTGGTGGTGGAGGTGCAAACCCCCGCTGAGGCCGGTGATGGGTGGCGACTGCGGCTAGAGGGGGTGGCTCCCGGAGGTGGCGACCATTTTTTGCTGCTGCAGGTGCGCACAGATGAAGATTTGCGCATCGATGGTTTGCGGGTGCTTTATCGGCTTGATCTACCCGCACCCCAGGGGGCCTTGGGTGCCCAGGCCGTGGTGCCCACCCTCACAGGACCGGTGCGGTTGAGGGTGCCTCCGGGCACATCAAGCGGCCAGTTGTTGCGCTTGCGGGGTAGGGGGCTTGAGCGCCAGGGCCGGGGGGGTGATCAAATAGTTGAGGTGAGGCTTGTGGTGCCGGATGCCTGCAGTGAAGCTGAAACAGCCCTTTATCGGCGTTTGGCTGAACTACTGGAAGAATGAGCTAAGTGAATGGGGGCTCAGTTGAGCGAAAAAGTGCACGTATTGCTTTTTGATGCTGGCAGCGATGCTGAAGGTATCCATTCCCTCGAACTAAATGGCCGCACTGTGGTGTTGTTATTTGCCGATCAAGACGATGCTGAACGCTATGCAGGCCTGCTCGAGGCCCAAGATTTTCCCTGCGCCACCGTTGAGATGATCCAGAGGGACGAGGTTGAAATTTTTTGCGCCCAGGCTGGTTACGAGGCCCGATTTGTGCCAACTGGCTTCCTACCAAAATCAGCTGAAGAGCGCCTACTGCTTGCCCCACCTGAGCACAACCTTGATACCAATAGTTGGAAGGAGCAAACAGATTTAGATGCCTTTCGCCGCTCCCTTGAAGGTTTGCTATGAACCTTGATCGAGGCCACCTTTTAACAGAACAGGCCAATGGTGCAAGCGAAAATCTTGATCAACTCAGTTCCCTAGAACTGGCGGCACTCTTTGCAAGCGAAGACAAATTGCCTCAACAGGCGGTTGAAGCAGCAGTTCCTCAATTAGCCCAGGCGATTGATGCCATCAGTTTGCGCTTAAAACAGGGCGGGCGTTTGTTTTATTTAGGGGCTGGCACCTCTGGCCGATTGGGGGTGCTGGATGCAGCTGAATGCCCGCCAACTTTCTGTAGCGATCCCAGCTTGGTACAAGGGGTTCTAGCCGGTGGGGCGGCCGCCCTGTTGCGCAGTTCTGAGGGGCTGGAGGATTTATTTGAAGGCGGCAAAGCTGATTTGCAAACCGCTGGATTCAATTCAAGTGATGCCTTGGTTGGCATTGCTGCTGGTGGCACCACCCCCTATGTGTTGGGGGGTCTTACTTATGCCCAAGAGATTGGTGCCCTTGCCATTGCCATGGCCTGTGTACCAGCAGAGCAAGCACCCATGCCTTGCCAGATCAACATTCGCCTGCTCACTGGCGCCGAATTACTCACGGGGTCTACAAGGCTTAAGGCTGGAACCGCCACCAAGATGGCCTTGAACATCATTTCCACTGGGGTGATGGTGCGGCTGGGCAAGGTGTTTGCTAACCGCATGGTTGATGTGGCTGTTACCAATGCCAAGCTTGAAGATCGGGCCATGCGCATACTGGCCCACCTGGCTGGCGTAGATCGCAGCCAAGGAAAACTGCTACTGCAACAGGCCGGTGGATCAGTGAAGGTTGCCCTATTGATGGCCGCTGCTCAGTTGCCAGCCGCAGATGCCGTTGCTCTGTTAGCCGCCTCGGCTGGAAATTTAAGGCTCGCTTTACAGGCAAGTGGCTTTCAATTGAACGGGCCCCAATAGGGAGTTGTGAATAGATCAAGCCGCTCCCGGGTTGGGGCGGGTACGTGTTCTTTAGCTGTCATCAAGGCATTGGCCAGGGCTGTGTGGGCTTTGCTGCTGGGCCTCAGCTGGTGGAGCTTTGCAGCCGCTTTTGCTACCACTTCTTGGGCAGTGGCAGCATTTGCCTTGAGATTTGCTATCACCATTTCCACGGTTACGGCATCGTGGTTGGGATGCCAGCAGTCGTAGTCGGTAACCATGGCAAGGGTGGTGTAGGCAATTTCCGCCTCCCGTGCTAGGCGAGCTTCCGTGTGGTTTGTCATGCCGATCACATCACAACCCAAGCTGCGATAAAAATTGGATTCTGCTTTTGTTGAAAAAGCAGGACCTTCCATACACAAATAGGTGCCGCCGCGGTGCAAATGCCGCTCGGTGGGCAACACCTCTTCAACCGCTTCGCACAGAAGTTTTGACAGCTCTGCACAGAAGGGTTCGGCCAAAGACACATGGGCCACAGCCCCCTCACCAAAAAAACTGCAGGGGCGCTGATGGGTGCGGTCTAGGAATTGATCGGGCACCACTAAATCAAGGGGCCGCAAAGCTTCCTGCAAAGAGCCAACCGCTGAACAGGAAATGATCCAGCGCACCCCAAGGGAGCGCAGGGCCCAAATGTTGGCGCGATAGGGCACCTCAGTGGGTAGAAAGCTGTGGTGGCGCCCATGCCTGGCCAAAAAAACCACCTGTGCATCGCCAAGGCGACCGCGGCGCAAACTATCCGACGGTTTGCCAAAGGGGGTGTTGAGCTGCAGTTCCTCCACATCACTCAGGCCCTCCATTGCATACAAACCACTGCCCCCCAATACGCCAATAAGGGCTTCGGGCATGGAGCTGGGGGAGGGGTTCGCAGAGGTCATCTCGATGTGCCAAGGTTCACCCATTCCACACTGGAACAGCACCAATGACCAAGGCTTTGATGGATACGGATGCGGGCCAACTCGAGATCGAGTTGTTCGACACCGATGCACCGCAAACAGTGGCTAATTTTGTGAAGTTGGCAAACGAAGGCTTTTATAACGGCCTTGCCTTCCATCGGGTGATCGATGGATTTATGGCCCAGGGGGGATGCCCAAATAGCAGGGAGGGGGCAAAAGGTGTTGCAGGCACAGGCGGCCCTGGCTACATGATCAACTGCGAGATCAATAAAAACAAGCATCAGGCAGGTAGTCTTTCCATGGCCCATGCCGGTAAGAACACCGGTGGCAGTCAGTTTTTTCTATGCCACGCCGCCCAACCGCATCTTGATGGGGTTCACACCGTTTTCGGTGTTACGGGTAATTTGGATGTGGTTCTTGCTATCAAGAATGGAGCACGTATTAATAAGGTAACTATTCAATAACTGCTAGGGTTTAACCCATTAAATGGCCCAGTTTTTTTGCTTTTGTACTTAGATAATCAGCGTTATGTTCCCCTGGATTTATCACCAGGGGGCAGCGCTCAACCACCTCGAGGCCATATCCGCCAAGGCCAGCGATTTTGCGTGGATTATTAGTAATAAGCCTTAGGCGATGCACTCCCAGATCAAAGAGAATTTGGGCGCCTACGCCATAGTTGCGTAGATCGGCCGCAAATCCCAAACTTTCATTCGCTTCCACCGTATCAAGGCCACCGTCCTGCAGGGAGTAGGCCTTTAATTTGTTGATCAAACCGATGCCGCGGCCCTCCTGGCGCAGGTAAACCACAACGCCACAACCTTCTGCTTCAATCATGCGCAAGGCAGCCTCCAGCTGGGGCCTGCAATCGCAGCGCAGGGAGCCAAAGGCATCTCCGGTGAGGCACTCGGAGTGCACCCTCACCAAAATAGGTGAATCAGATTCCTGAGGATTTCCCTTAACAAGGGCTAGATGGTCTTGTCCGTCAAGGCTATTGCGATAACCAATCGCTTCAAATTGACCAAATTGACTTGGTAAATTTGCAGATGCTTCGCGTACAACAAAGCGTTCGTTTTTCAGGCGATAGCTAATTAAATCTGCGATGGTTATTAAACATAATTGGTGCTCTTGGGCGTATTTGTGCAAGTCGGCTAGCCGCGCCATCGAACCATTGGCATTTTGGATTTCGCAGATCACCCCAGCTGGATATAGGCCCGCCAACCGCGCCAGATCAATTGCTGCCTCGGTGTGACCAGCCCGTTTTAAAACACCTCCATCTTTTGCCCTCAGGGGGAACACATGGCCAGGTCGGCGCAGGTCTTTGGGAAGGCTTTCAGGATGCAGAGCAACTTGAATTGTGCGGGCTCGATCTTCGGCGGAAATACCGGTGCTCACCCCCTGTTCAGGGCCCGCATCAATGCTCACGGTGAAGGCGGTTTGATTGGCATCGGTGTTGTTATCAACCATCAAGGGCAATTCGAGCTCATCTAAGCGGCGCCCCTCCATGGCTACGCAAATCAAACCCCGAGCTTCCGTTGCCATGAAATTGATCTGCTGCGGGGTTGCAAATTGAGCGGCGCAGATCAAATCGCCTTCGTTTTCACGATTTTCATCGTCTACCACCACCACGCAGGCCCCGGCCCGAATCGCATGCAACGCCTTTTCGATCGAATCGAATTGAATATCAAGGCCGTTGGCGGGTTGGGCAGCCATGGGAAGGGATAACTGATGTTTGTTATAAAGCTTCTTGCGTGCCTATCGATCACTAAAGTTTGCGCTAATCAAGTTGCTCCATGGCCGTAGCTAGTAGTTCCCCGCGGCGGGTTGCCGTTATTGGTGCCTCGGGTTATGGCGGTTTGCAAACCCTGAGGATTTTGCAAAATCACCCTGGCTTTGAGCTCAGTTTTCTTGGTGGGGAGCGCAGTGCAGGTAAAAGCTGGTTTGATTTATGCCCTTTTTTGCCACTGGCAGAAAATTTGGTGGTGCAGAATCCAGAGCCAGATGCCATAGCAGCTGCAGCAGATTTTGCTGTGCTCAGCCTCCCCAATGGTTTAGCCAGTGGCTTGGTGCCCCGGTTGCTCCAGTTAGGGGTAAGGGTTGTTGACCTATCGGCCGACTACCGATTTCCAAGCCTTAGCCAATGGGCGGCCACCTATAGCAACGAAGCAAAAGAGTTCGATCGGGCAGATCAAGAGTTTTGCTCCGAGGCGGTCTATGGCCTGGTGGAATGGGCCATGGAGCAATTACCTAAGGCTCGCTTAGTGGGGGCCCCTGGTTGCTTCCCAACGGCCAGTTTGCTGGCGCTGATGCCCCTGCTACAGCAGGGCTTAATTGAAGGGGAAGGAATTGTGATCGATGCCAAAACTGGCACCTCAGGGGGTGGTCGTGCCCCTAAGGAGCATTTGCTTTTGGCAGAAGCTGCTGAAGCGGTTGCCCCCTATGGGGTTGTGGGCCATCGCCACACCGCCGAGATTGAAATGCTTGCCAGCAAGGCAGCCGGTAGGAATATCCAACTTCAGTTCACCCCCCATTTGATGCCGATGGTTAGGGGCCTGCTGGCAACCGTTTACGGTCGCTTGCGGGACCCAGGTCTTACGGCAGAGGATTTAACTACTTTGTATCAAGTAACCTATAAGAATCATCCCTGTATAGATATATTGCCAGTTGGCACATATCCCTCCACTAAATGGGTTAAACATACAAATAAAGCGTTTATATCAGTAGCTGTTGATAAGCGCACTAGCCAGGTTATTGTTATGAGTGTTATTGACAATTTAATTAAAGGCCAAGCCGGCCAAGCGGTTCAATGCCTCAATGTAATGACAGGTCAAGCGGTTGATGCAGGCTTGCCAATGCTTCCATACTATCCATAAACCAATTGCCTTACTTTTGAAAATATCGCTGGGGCAAATATGAGATGTTCCTGTTCTTGTATTTTAAGTTTCAAGCTCTCTAATGTGTCGGATGCTTGGATCTCAACCTCCGCCTGGGCAATTATTGGGCCAGCATCAACATTGAGCACCACCTCATGGACGGTGCAACCACTTTTCTTTGCACCAGCGGCAAGGGCTGCTGCAATCGCAGCGCTCCCTTTAAATTCTGGCAGCAGGCTTGGATGAATATTTAGCAATCTTCCACTTGGAAATGCATCGATAAGTTTTGCTGTGATTATTCGCATCCAGCCAGCCAAAACAACCAAATCAATTTTTGCCAGCTGCAATGCTTTAAGTATGGCATCATCAAAATTTTCACGGCTATCAAAATCACGGTGATTAATCAGCAGCCAGGGTATGTTGTATTTTTCAGCCCGCTGCTGGGCACCACAACCTGGGTTGTTAATGATTAATAATTCAATGGTTGCTAAACCTTGCTGATGATCGCGGCAATAGTGAAGCAATGCCTCAAAATTGCTTCCAGATCCGGAGGCGAGTACCGCTATACGCATTGCTCTACTTCCATTGCTCTATTTCAATTAGTGAATTACGGCTATCATAGTTTAGGGCTAATTATCCGTTGAGGTATTTATTGGTGATCGGTCCCCATTATTGGCTTGATTTAAGCAATGCTTCAAGCCAGCGTTTCCAGGTGGAGCTCAAATGCACTCCCCAAACCAGTCGGATCAAATTGCAGCTTCCCGTTTGGACCCCTGGTTCCTATTTAGATCGAGCTTACGCAAGGCATCTTGAGGGTTTAGTTGTTTTTCAGGCGGATCAACAGTTGTGTGCAAGGCGATTAACCAGTAGCAGTTGGCTCCTAATTGTTCGCCCCGGCCTTGAGCTCAGCATTAGCTATGGCCTCCTGGCTGTGGAAGCAAGCGTGCGCAGCAATTGGCTTGATCAAGGGCAAGGCTTTTTAACAGCTGCTGCCTGGGCCCTGGAGGTGGAAGGCCAGCGCTGGTTTAGCCATACCCTATCTCTGAAGCTACCGCTGGGATGGCAGGTTGCCACATCGCTTAGCCAGCTTGGGGATGGCATATACAAGGCTGATAACTACGATCAATTGATCGATTGCCCCATCGCCTTAGGTGCGATGGAGGAGATAACTTTTGATGTGGGCGGAGTGCCCCACCGCTGGGTTTGGCAAGGTTTGATAAAACCAGCGCCATTGGATCAATGGCGCTGGCAATTGCCATTGATTTGCAGCACTGTTTGCCGCTTGATGGGAGTGGAGCATCCGCCGGCATCTGGTTATTTATTTATGATTCGATTTTGCCTTGATGGTTTTGGAGGTTTAGAGCACGATAACAATACGGCGCTTATGTTGAGTCGACATGAGCTAAATACGCCAGCAGGCGTACGCCGCCTTTTTCAACTTGTAGCCCATGAATATCTACACCAGTGGAATGTAAGAAGATTAAGGCCAAGGGAATTAACGCCTTGTAATTATTCAGCTGAAACAATCACAGCTAGCCTTTGGTTTGCAGAGGGAATTACCAGTTATTATGAATCCCTGCTTGTTTTGAGAGCAGGTCTTTGTAGTAATGCTGATTATTATGATGATTTAGGAAAAGATATTAATAGGTATCTATGCACTCCAGGTAAGGCGGTGCAAAGCCTTGTGGCAAGTAGCGAAGAAGCCTGGATTAAACTTTACCGAAGGGATGCCCATAGTGATAATCAGCAAATTAGTTACTATTTGAAAGGTCAATTAGTGGCCCTTTTGCTTGATATACATCTTCTATCTAAGGGCTTTTGCCTAGGGCAGCTTCTTCAGGAATTGTGGCAAAAATTTGGAATTTATCAGCGCGGCTACAGCCCTGAGGATTTATTAAATGCAGCCGCTAAATTTGATGATAAACTGCTATCAATTTTGCCAATATGGCTTAACAGTATTGAAGATCTACCGCTGGAAAGTAATCTTTTAATGGTTGGAATGCGCCTAGCTAGTGCCGATGCAAAGCATGCATTTAGTGGCATAGGTTTGGAGTTAAACAATGGTGAGTTGCGCATTTGCAAGCTCGCTCGTGATAGCCCTGGTGAATCTGCTGGTTTGTGTGTGGGTGACGAAATACTAGCCATCGATGGCGAGCGATGCAGATCGATTGATTTCTTTGATCAATATCTGCAGCCAAATTATAATCATCGCCTATTGATTAGCCATGATGGTTGCATATCTGAAATGCTGCTCTGCCCATCCATTATTAAGCCCCTAAGCTGGAGCTTGGTTGAGGATCCTGATGCAGCTTCAGATGCAATTAAGCTCCGCTGCCGTTGGCTTCAGGGGCATGGGTAATGTTCAGGCAACATTTTAGATCCAAAAAAATTAAACTCGCAGCCTGCTTTGCCTTGGCGTTTGGAAGCTATTGGCTTGCAATTTATGTGCAAAAAAAATATCTTATTAATAGGAATAGCAATGCTGTTGCTGGTATATCAATTCCAAGCATCAATGAGCAAAGCTCTAAAACACCGTTGCCGCCAACGCAGCCTGAGTGGAAATCACCTCTGATCATGAATTGCCCTAAAGCAAATCCTGATTTAAGATCTAGATTATTATCAATGGATCTTAAGTTAAGTGAGGTTAAGGCGCATCCTTCCAATTATGGCGAGCGTGTAAAAATTGACAGTTTTGGACAAAAACTAAACCCTAAGCCTGCTTTAATTGTATTACATGAAACAGTGTTTGATGTGAATTCAGCTATTAATACATTATTAACCCCCCATCCATCCGATGAAGATCAGGTTAGTTATCACACCCTGGTTGCTAGGAGCGGGGAGATAGTTCAATTGGTACCTCCATCATTTCGCGCCTATGGGGCAGGACATTCAGCATTTAAAGGCCGGTGGATTTTCTACAACAAAAATCTAAGCGGATCTATTAATAACTTTGCTTTGCACGTGAGTTTAGAAACCCCTGAGGATGGTTTTAATGATGATCTTAATCACAGTGGTTACAGCAGTGCCCAATATGACGCATTGAGCCGAGTGTTGGCTGATTGGATGATTCGCTACCAAATAGCGCCGGAGGCCATCACAACCCATCGCCACGTTGATTTAGCTGGCGCTAGGGCTGATCCGAGAAGTTTTAACTGGTTGCAATTGCAGAAGAGATTAACAGCTTTGCAACTAGTGTGTAAAAATCATAACAACTAGATCAGTGCACTTGCAGTTGGCTTTTGGTTGCCATATACCAAGCCATGCAAAGCAGGATCTTGCATATATTTGAGAATTCTGGTGGGGTAGTCGAGCTTGCCGTTGTGTAAATAGGCAAGTGTTGCCAGCAGATGGGCTTCTCGATAGCTTGTGCTGGAATTTGAATTATTTCCAGGTTTAGCATCAAGGGCGATGATTAACCGATGCATTTTTTCAGCAAGTATTGCGATATTTCGTTCTGGATTTAAGAGCTCACTCTTAGCCCAAGCCAATTGGTGAGGGCTGGGATTTTTTGGTAATAAGCCTTGATGGATCAGTTCCTCAACACCTAATTGAGCCAAACCATGGGTTTTAAACAGTCCCGATTGAACAGCTAAGGGCGTGTCTTCTCCAGGTTTTGCATGCTGAAGTTCGTCGTAGAGGATTGCAGCTAAAAACATTGGATTTATTCCTTTTGCCTTTGCCTCACGCCGCAAGGTAGGAGTTAGGGCCCCCAAACGATCCAGGGTTTGATTTCTTAAGGGCAGCCAGTGGTCTAGCCCAGCGGTGAAGAGCTGGGCTATGGGGGTTTGGGGACCGTGCACGCCAAAACGCTTCTGCAATAGTTGCAGCTCTTGAGCGCTGAAATCCGCTGGATCCGGTCTAGGTGATTCGGCCTGAGTTGATCTACTCAGATCGATTTGGTTTGAATGAATATCTCCGCTCGGATCTGCAAAGGAACCCGCTAAAAATAATGTCAAAGCAAAGCTCAAGCCAGTTAGGACGGGCTTTTTCAGCGGCTTTAGTTGTGGCAGGGCAGGTAGCTGAATGGCTAAAAACCAACCAAACCAATATTAAATGCTTTTTTTATTGATCCCCATGGTGGGTGCCAGTAGTTCAAATGCTTAAGCCCACTACGTGCCATAACCCCATCGTCACCAAAGCTGAATAGTCTGCAGTGCAGATCGTTTTGGGCATCAGATGGGCACCTCGAGCATGGCCGGCTCCCTTCCTGATCTAGACATATCCAACGGCGCTGGCCAGTGGCAGCGTTTTTGCAATTTGCTCTGGCACCACGAATCCCTTGGCATGTGGCTTGATGTAAGCCGCATGCAGCTGAATCAGCCCCAGCTTGATCAGTTTGAGCAGCCCTTTGCCAAGGCATTTGAGGCAATGGCAGCGATTGAGGCCGGCGCTGTTGCCAATGCCGATGAAAATCGCCAGGTGGGCCACTACTGGTTGCGAAATTCAGCATTGGCTCCAGATCAAGAAACCGCAGCTCACATAGGTGAAGAAGTTGCACGAATGCAGCAATTTGGTGCTGATCTTCTTGAGGGAAAAATCAAAGCCCCCAATGGCAGCACATTTAGCAATGTGCTTTGGATTGGAATTGGTGGTTCTGGCCTAGGTCCCGTTTTGATGATTCGGGCCCTGCAGGAAAACGGCAAAGGTTTGCCGTTTCATTTCCTAGACAATGTTGATCCCGATGGAATGAGCCGCCTGTTTAACGCAATCGGCCCATCTCTGCCAACCACTTTGGTGGTGGTTGTTAGTAAGTCTGGTGGTACACCAGAACCTCACATCGGTATGGTGCAGGCAAGGCACCGTTTTGAGCTTGCCGGTTGCCAATGGAGCCAGCATGCAGTGGCAATCACCATGCGCGATAGCAAATTAGACAAAGAAGCAGCAGAACAGGGTTGGTTGAATCGCTTCGATATGTTCGATTGGGTGGGTGGGCGCACTTCGATTACCAGTGCTGTTGGTGTGCTGCCGGCTGTTCTTGCTGGTATCGATAGCGCTGCCTTTCTTGCGGGAGCGGCGGAAATGGATTGTGCAACCCGGCTGCCAATTTTGTTGCAAAATCCGGCTGCCTTAATGGCTGCGAGTTGGTATGTGGCTGGCGATGGCAAGGGTAAACGCGACATGGTGGTGCTGCCCTATCGCGATCGCTTAGAGGTGTTTAGTAGATATCTACAGCAGTTGGTGATGGAATCCCTCGGCAAGCGTCTTGATAGGAAAGAACAGGTTGTTCACCAAGGAATCGCTGTATATGGCAATAAGGGTTCAACGGATCAACATGCCTATGTTCAACAACTTCGGGATGGGATCGATAATTTCTTTGCCACATTTATTGAAGTATTAGAAGATCCAACAGATATACCAATGCTTGAGGATTCCTACCCTGGTGATTTCCTTGATGGATTTTTACAAGGCACAAGAGCTGCTCTGTCTGAGGGGGGAAGGCAAAGCATAACGATCACTCTGGAAAAATTTAACGCAAAAAATCTTGGCGCCCTAGTGGCTTTATTTGAAAGGGCCGTTGGTTTATACGGTGAACTTGTTGATATCAATGCCTACCATCAACCCGGTGTTGAGGCGGGCAAGAAAGCTGCTGCCGAAATCCTTAGTTTGCAAAAACAAGTTGAATCATTGCTGCAGGATGGTGTGGAGCGTTCTGTGAAGCAGATCTGCGATGAATTAGCAAATCCCACTGCCCAGGAGCCAGTTTTCTTCATACTACGGCATCTATGTGGCAACGTCCGCGGAATAATAGCTAAGGGCAACTGGAGTGACCCCTTGAGCTTAACTTTTAAAAAAGTTTAATTTAAAAAGTTATTTTAAAACTATGTAATAACAATGAAAAAAACAGTTCAGGCTTACATCGAGGAAATTCCTAATTGGCAGGATGGATCCTCCCTTGGCAAAGCACCCCTATCTGGGATGCAATGGTTGGTTTGGAGCCTTGCCACTGCGGGCAAGTTTTTTGAAGGCCTGATTGTTTTCATGGGTGGAATAGCACTTCCTTTGGTTTCTGAGCAGTTTTCAATTGATCAAACAACAAAAGGATTCATTACTGCTGCTACATTGGCTGGAATATTAATAGGTGCTCTCTTTCTTGGCGGGCTGGCTGATCGCTTTGGCCGAAAGCCGGTTTTTATAGGAGAGATGGTTTTGCTATTGATTGGATTATTAGGTGCATCATTTAGCAGCAGTAGTGAATTGCTTATATTTTGGCTTTTTATAATGGGCTTAGCCCTTGGCGCTGATTATCCAACAGCCCATTTAGTTATTTCCGAGAGCATACCAGCCTCAATTCGCGGCAGGCTTGTATTGGGTGCTTTTAGTTTTCAGGCCTTGGGAGCTGTAATCGGTACGGCGATCTGTGCGGTTGTTTTGAGTTCTAAACCAGAACTGAGTACCTGGAGGATTTTCTATTTATTACCTGTTATCCCCGTTGCTCTTGTTGCTTGGGGGCGAATATTTTTGCCTGAAAGTAGCCATTGGCTCCTTAGTAAAGGGCATTTAACTAAGGCTGAAAAGCAGCTTCGCAAACTCTTAAATAGGCAAGATATAAGTTTATTGCAACTAGAAATTGCCGAGGAGGGAGTGGTTAAGTATAAATCAAGCAAATTTGGAGATCTTTTCCATGGTAAGCAGCTCAAATCTACAATACTTGCTTCTTTGCCATGGTTTCTCCAGGATATTTCTACCTATGGAATTGGTATTTTTACACCAATAATAATTGCAGCAGCCTTCGGCGCAGAGGCCCAAGAGCATAATCTTTCCGCTTTAATCCATAACGATTTACTTGGTGCCAAGGGAACTGCCCTAGTTGATATTGGCTTTTTAGTTGGCATTGCTTTTGCCATATGGCTTTCAGATAAGTTGGGTAGGATCCCTTTGCAAATAGCTGGCTTCATAGGTTGCGCCCTTGGCCTGTTAATTGCAGCGGCTGGAAATTTCAATGGTGCCAATAATATAGTTTTAATTGGAGTTGGCTTTTTCCTGTTCCAATTTATGACGAATCTAGGGCCAAATTCTCAAACTTACTTAATTGCTGGTGAAGTATTTCCTACTAAAATTAGAGGAGTAGGTGCTGGATTCGCTGCTGCATCTGGCAAGGTTGGAGCTGTAATAACCGCTTTCTTTTTTCCTGCTTTGCTAAGTGGTTTTGGGGCAGATCGCTTACTTCCATTGCTTGCCCTAACCTCGTTAATTGGCGCCTGGATTACTTGGCTTTATCGAGTGGAAACAAAAGGTGTTAACCTGGAAACGATATGATTTCACTATATTGAAACTCTTATTATATTGGCACATTAAATAAGGTTTCTAGGATAATTGATTTTTCTGGATAATCCTTTGCATTTAAACCTGGGGCTGGTAATACAAAAACTTCGCAACCGGCTGCAAAAGCTGCAGTTGCCCCTGCGGGAGAATCCTCAAATGCCCAGCAATTTTTTGGATCAACATTTAATTGTTTTGCGGCTTCAATAAATAAATCGGGGGCTGGTTTTCCCCTATCAATGTTTGCGTCATCTCCATGGACCCGCACTTTTATCGAATCCAACCATGGGTGTGGTTTTAGTTTTACCAATACCGCCTGCATGCCACTGCTAGTGGCAATGGCCATGGGTATATTTTTTTTGTGGCAAAGCTCAACCAGCTCCCTTGCTCCAGCCATGGGTTGGGCATTTGAAACCAGGGATTGAGATATTGGTTGTTGAATTGCCAAGAGCTCCTCACTGCTTATTTGTAGGTTTAATTTTTTAATTACCGCCGCCGCATTATCAAAACGATTGCGGCCCCTGAGCTCCAGCAATAGGCCTTCAGGCACGTGGGCGCCAAAATGCTCGATGCTTGCGGCCCATGCTCTGCTGTGCAGAGGTTCCGTATCTAGCAAAAGGCCATCAAGATCAAAGAGGCAGCCGGCGGGTTTGATTTGCCGCAGGTGTTGGAGCACAGCGTTGCTGGGTACATACACCTGCATCTTCTCCTGCTTTTTTGCTTTGACGACCGAGGGCTTGTCGGTTAGATAACTGTTTAAGCAACCTTGCAAGGGCGATTGCCCCCCCAGTGATGACAGACATGGCCATTGAATCTGTTCTCAAGGAAGAGCGCACCTTTGATCCCCCAGCAGAGCTCTCCCAAAGCGCTGCCATCGGTTCCATGGCCAGCTACAGGCAGCTTGTGGCGGAGGCAGAGGCAAACCCCGAGCTCTTTTGGGGAAGCCATGCCAAGCGGGAGCTCCATTGGTTCAGCCCATTTAGCCAAGTGCTCGATTGGACTAATCCGCCGTTTGCCCGCTGGTTTGAAGGGGGCACCACAAATATTTCTTACAACTGCCTTGATCGCCATCTGCAAGGCCCCAGGGCTGATAAACAAGCGCTTATTTGGGAAGGGGAACCAGGCGATAGCCGTATTTTTACCTACAGGCAACTCCACCATGAGGTTTGTAAAGCTGCAAATGCCCTTAAAGCCCTTGGTGTTGAGCGGGGCGATTTAGTTGCTCTTTACATGCCAATGTTGCCAGAGGCCGCCATCGCCATGTTGGCCTGTGCGCGCATTGGAGCTGCCCATTCGGTTGTATTTGGTGGTTTTTCAGCTGAGGCCCTTAGGGATCGCCTCAATGATGGCAAAGCAAAATTAGTGATCACAGCTGATGGTGGATTTCGCAAAGATAAAGCCGTAGGGCTCAAGTTAGCCGTTGATGACGCCCTTTCCCAGGGCTGTGAATCTGTGCAAAAAGTATTAGTTGTGCAACGCACTAAGCAAGAGGTTGGTATGCAGAACGGTCGTGACCATTGGTGGCACGATTTGGTTGATTGCCAATCATCAGCTTGCGAGGCTGAACCTATGAATAGTGAAGATAGATTATTTGTACTTTATACATCAGGTTCCACTGGGAAACCAAAAGGGGTTGTTCACACCACAGCTGGTTACAATTTATGGGCTCACTTAACATTTAAATGGATATTTGACCTGAAGGAAAATGATATACACTGGTGTACTGCCGACGTTGGATGGATTACAGGTCATAGTTATATTGTTTATGGTCCACTCTCTAACGGCGCCACAACATTGATGTATGAAGGAGCTCCAAGGGCTTCTAATCCTGGTGCTTTTTGGCAGATCATTGAGAAGCATAAAGTTAGTTTGTTTTATACAGCGCCAACGGCTATTCGGGCGTTTATGAAAAGTGGTAGGCAGGTGCCAGATCAATTTGATATGAGCTCATTGCGTATTTTAGGCAGCGTTGGTGAACCTATTAATCCTGAGGCATGGATGTGGTACAGGGATGTTATTGGCTCAAATAAATGTCCAATTGTTGATACTTGGTGGCAAACTGAAACCGGTGGCGTGATGATCAGTCCCCTTGCGGCTGCAACCCCAACTAAACCTGGTTCTGCAACATTGCCCCTACCTGGGATTACCGCTGCAGTAATGGATGCCAATGGTAATTTATTAGCTGCAAATCAAGGTGGTTATTTAGTAATCCTTAAACCATGGCCGGGCATGATGCGAACATTGCAAGGAGATCCAGAGCGATTCCGTTCAAATTATTGGTCGTATATCAAGCCGGCTGATGGTTCCACTATTTACTTTGCTGGCGATGGTGCCCGCAGGGATGAGGCTGGTTATTTCTGGGTGATGGGTCGTGTGGATGATGTGATCAATGTTTCCGGCCATCGTTTGGGTAGCATGGAAATAGAATCGGCCCTTGTTAGTCACCCTGCAGTAGCCGAAGCGGCAGTTGTGGGGCGTTTTGATGATTTAAAGGGAGAGGCAATTGTTGCTTTTGTAACCCTTCAGGTTGATCGGCTTGGTAGCGAAGAATTAGTGGCTGAATTAAGGGCCCATGTGGGCAATGAAATTGGCCCTATTGCAAAACCAGACCAGATTAATTTCACAGATTCATTACCTAAAACCCGTAGCGGTAAAATCATGCGACGGATTCTTAGGGCTTTGGCATCTGGTGAAGAGATAAGTGGTGATACAAGTACCCTTGAAGATCGTTCTGTTCTTGATCAGTTGCGTAATGATGCTTGAGTATTCCACCATTCTGTAATCGCTGCTGCCAAACGATTTAATTGCCGCTGGCGTGAACCGTCTGTGATTCCCGCTAGAAATTGCTGCCTTAATCCAGCGCTTGCAGGGGTGAGATGATCACCGCTAAGTTCCAATTGTTTAACATTACTAGATGGATTTTTGTTTAGGCATTTAAGCAACAGGTTGCTCTGGTCTAATTCGTCGCTCTTAAATTTAATAATAAGTTGATTTTTTGGTGCTTTAATATCGCTAATAATCTGCATTGTTTCATCTGGGCCTGGGCTGAATTCACTTGTTATACCTAGCCTTGGTGCCAATTCATTGAAAAATGGAATTGAGCGGCCAGCTGAAAAATTATTAAAGCTCATGTGGGCCTGGGCTTTGCAGCCCCGCCCTTGGTCGGGGGCCAGTAGATGCAGTTTGCAGCCCATGCTGTGGCCAAGTCTTAGGCAAGCTAAATTCTGTTGACCTGCCCTAAAAGAACGCCAAGCATTAACAGCTAGGTATTGATGATCAAAATTTGGTACGAATGGCCAGCAGTGGATAAGCCAACCCTGTTCAGCTAGAGCTTCTAACAGCCTGCGGTAACTCAACTGGGGTGTTGCTCCTAAGCCGCTGCCGCCAATAAACTGAATTAAGGCCTTTGGTTCCCTTGGGCGATATACCCATAGTTCACCTAATTGCTGCCAGCCCATTAAGAATTAAGCATTTCCAGGGTTGTTTTTGCCTTGGCAACATGGGCATTTGCGTCAAGCATTGCATTAAACACAAGTTTGACTATTTTATATTTGTCAATAACATATGTTACTCTTCCTGGTAGTAAAATCAGTGAATTGGGTACGCCAAATTGTTGGCGTAGTTTATTTTGTTCATCCACTAGAAGTGGATAGGGAAGTTGATGGCGTTCGGCAAAGCGTCTGTGGCTCGATGCACCGTCGCCACTCACACCCCATACCTCTGCTCCCAACTGTTGGAGTGTTGCATATTGATCTCTGAAGGAACATGCCTCAATGGTGCAGCCGGGGGTGTCGTCTTTTGGGTAGAAAAACAGCACTAATGCCTTTTCACCAATGTTGTTTAAGCATCGCTCTATTCCATTTTGATCCTTCAGGCTGAAGGCCGGAGCCTTGTCTCCAACGGCAATAGACATGGCATTACTGCATTGGCGCCCCCAAACCCTAGACAGATTCTTGCTGGCTTAGTGTTTTGCTGGGACGATAGAACCAGTGAATCCCCATAAATGGCTGCAGCATGGCAACAACCCAGTTTGTTAACTGCGTTGCCCCAACAACTTTTGATCATCGACACTGAAACCACTGGTTTAGAGCCAACCTTGCACCAGTGCCTAGAAGTTGGCGCAATCCTTTTTTCCGTTCCCCATCGCTGTGTTTTAAGCCAACTCTCCTTTCTATTGCCGGCAACTAGTAACCCGGCCATTGCCGTTAACGGCATCGATCCAAAGGCCACCCAGCTATCCCAGCCCTGGCACCAGAGTTTGCAGTTGTTTGAAGCGATGGCCGCTGCGGCCGATGTGGCTGTTGCCCACAACGCTTGTTTTGATCGCCGCTGGTTTGGTTGCGGCCAGCTTCCCTGCCTTGATATGCCTTGGGTTTGCAGCATGGAGGATCTGGCTTGGCCAAAGGCCCTTGGTTTGAAAGCAAGGCCATCGTTGAGGGATTTAGCCCTTGCTTTTTCAATTCCCGTTTGGGCTGCCCACAGGGCCCTAACGGATTGCATCTACATAGCCCAAGTATTTGAGCGTTGTGATGATTTAGAGGCTCTGCTTTTGGAAGCTCTCGAACCTCGCCAGCTTTATCAAGCTCAAGTTAGCTACGCCCAAAGGCAATTAGCTAAGGATGCTGGTTTTCGCTGGAATGAACCAATTAAGGGGGCTTGGACCCGTCGCCTCAGCCAAAGGCAACTGCAAACCTTGGAATTACCATTTGAAGCAAAACCGTTGGCGGGTTAATCATTGGCTTTTATGCTGGAGCCATGGCAGCCAGCACTTTGCTAAACCTGCAACTTTGCACCTGGCAAAGGGCCCGCACATGGGCAAGGCTCATCCGTGAGGCGGAAAATCTTTGGCATGGCGAGATTCGTGATCTGCAACGGCTTGGCGCCCTTGAATTAGATCAGCTGTTACACGAAATCCCCCAAAGTTTAAAACCAAGGATTAATCGTTGGTTGCAGGTATACAGAGCGGCAACTCGCTTGGTTTAACTAATTTCTTCCGCTGCATTACTTTTGATTGTGCAATCCGAGGTGGGATAACTAACGCATAGCAGCGCATAACCCTGGGCCATTTGCTCATCATCTAAAAAGCTTTGATCTGCTTGATCAACCGCTCCACTAATCAACTTGCCCGCGCAGGTGGAACAGGCCCCTGCCCGGCATGAATAGGGCAGATCTACCCCGGCGGCATCAGCTGCATCGAGTATGTAGCTGTCGTCTGCACAGCTAAAGCTCTTTCCAGCTTCGATGGTGATTGTGTAGCTAGCCATGATTGCTGAATCTTTATTCCTTGATAGCAGTAGCAATGCTTAAAGGCAAAAAAAAACCGGCAATTGCCGGTAGTTTTTAATGATCAATCGGAGCGGCGGGATTTGAACCCACGACCCCCACTACCCCAAAGTGGTGCGCTACCAAGCTGCGCTACGCCCCGAACCTTTGAAAAGTAACACAGCAGCAAGTGCCTAGCGTTGTTTGCGCAATTGCTTTAGCAAGCGCAGGGTTAGGTGTTCTCGCAATTGCCTTTGATATCCATACAAACGGCGGCTGCGGGCAAGGGCCCTCAACTCCAGCATGCTTAGGGAGGCAAGCATCAATTCCGGCACTCGCTTCCAGGCCGCAGATGTGGCCGGTAACGAGGCTTCCGAATTGGAATCCTGTAGCTGGGCAAGGGCATTGCCAGCTAGCCATTCAGGCACCAAAACAAAGAGCACCGCAAGCAGTCCATAGAGCTCCACAAGGCCCTTTGGCAGGGGGTGAAGGGGCTTGTTTGGTTGTTTAGGAGAAGGGTTGTTGGTCACACCTGTTCCGTGCGATGGCAGCGGGTTTTGCTGAGTAGGTCTTCGATGGTTAGTTCATCACCACTGAGCACAACGCTCAATCTTTCATTGGCATAACGGGTTAAGGCAAAGGCCTTCTGATCTCGAAACAGATTTGTTTTATAGCCCCTGTGGTACATCGAGGCTTGGCTGTCGTTGCGTTCCAGCAGTAATTCACTGCTATCGGCGCAGCGATAGGTTTGCTTCAGCTCATAGTGTTCCCACCAGGGGGAAGGACCTGAGTGAGCCGAATTTGCTGTAAAAAACAGTGGTGCAGCAAGGGCTAGAGCCCAAAGCCTCACCTTGTTAAAGCTCGATTGGGCTGTTCTCACCACGCAGCACACAGTGGCTCACCGACCAGTCGTAATGGCTCCAAACCTTTTCTGGCAGGAGGTAGTGGCAGCCTGGAAAGGGGCCAAGGCTCACCCTGGTTGGTTGTGCTGAGCAGTAAGGGCGGCTTCCAGGCTTGGCCAGGTACTGCTGGTGGTATTCCTCAGCGGCATAGAAGATTTGATTCAGTTTAATTTCAGTGCTGATGGCAGCAAAACCCTTTTCGGTTAATAAATTTTGATAGGCATCACAGCTTGCCTTTGCAATCGCATCAAGGTTTGGATCGTTTGTGTAAATAACCGATCGATACTGACTGCCGCGGTCATTGCCTTGGCGATCACCCTGGGTGGGATCGTGGCATTCCCAAAAGAGCTTGAGTAGATCGCAGAAATCAACAATTTGCTTGTTCCAAACCACCCTCACCACCTCAGCGTGGCCAGTGCGACCACCACAAACTGCTTCGTAGCTAGGTGAAGCGCCATTGCCACCGGCATAACCAACGGCGGTAGTAACAACCCCTGGCAATCGCCAAAAGCCTTTTTCTGCACCCCAAAAGCAACCGCAGCCGAAGATCGCCTCAGCTTGGTTCGGTTCCGCCTCGGCATCGATAAAACTGCCAAGCACAAAATGTTTGGTTGATTCGGCCATTAGGCGTTGCTGCTGCTTTGCTCCCTTGGTTCTAATGCAATGTGATTAAGCAGCGTTGTGGTGAAAGCAAAAACCAAAAATGGCAGCGATAGCACCAGGATCAAACCCACGGCCACCAAGGCAAACAGGGGTCTGCTGGCACCCATCAAGCTCAATGCTGTTGCAAGGCTGATAAAGATCAAGCCAACCCATGCCAGCACCTGGCCGTATATGTCCCCAAATGTGAGGGTGCAGCTCATGCGGTAGGCGTGAATGTTGCCCATGGCGGCCTTTGCTATTTGTTCAACTATGGACAATCAACTGGCTGGAAATGAAAAAAATGGCACTTCTTAAACAACTGCTTAGCGAGAACAACTGTTTAGCGAGCAGCCACTTCTAGATCAGTGCTGGCCTTTTCCCTTTCCCACAGGCGCCGATAGGTGCCCTCCTGGCCCACTAATTCCCGGTGGGTGCCCTCTTGAACCAACTGGCCATCAACTATCACCAATACCCGATCACAGGCGGCAGCCGCAGATAGTTGGTGGCTTATGAACAACACCGTGCGATGTAGGTCGATGGTTAGGGATTGCAGAATTGCTGCAGCGGTGCGGTTATCTACGCTGGCAAGGGCATCATCAAGCACAAGAAGTGGAGCATCAACAAGTAAGGCGCGGGCAAGGGATGATCTTTGCCTTTGGCCACCACTAAGGGTGATACCTCTCTCACCCACAAGGGTTTGATAACGATCTGGAAAGCTTTCAACATCGGCCTTGAGTTGTGCTTGCTGAACAACTCTCTCTAGCTGCAGAATTTCAGCATTTGGATCACCATAGCAAAGGTTTTCTGCAAGGGTTGCTGAAAATAAATAGCCCTCCTGGGGCACCATTGCAATCTGTTTGCGAAGGTCGGCGAGTTTTAGGCAAGTGATGTCTTGTCCGTTAATAAATAGTTGACCGGAAGGAACCTCCAACATGCGCCCTAAGGCTCTTGCCAGGGTTGTTTTACCGCTGCCTACAGGGCCAACCACTGCCACCAACTCACCGGGCTTAACGCAAAAACTAAGCTTGTTTAAAGAATTTTTGCTAGCGCCTGGATATCGCACACACAGATCCCTTGCTTCGATACTTGCCCCTGTGGAATTTTCTTGCAACTCATCTGCCCTAATTGGATCTTGAATGCTTGCCTCACGGCTAAGTAGGTCTTCAACTCTCTCAAGACTCACCTGTCCTGTTTGGAATGAACTGAGGGTGAAACCCAGTAGCGCGGTGGGAAATACAAGGCGTTCAATATAAAGAATAAGGGCAATTAATCCGCCTAATGTGAGGCTGCCGCGCTCCAGTTGACCACTACCAAGAGCTAAAAGTACGAGCAGTGATAGTGAACTGATGCCTTCTAGTAATGGAAAAAGAGTGCTGCGGGTGCGGGCGAGGGCAATGGCGGCATCGCGATAGCGTTTGCTTAGAGATGCAAATGCACCTACCTCTGTGGGTTCTTGCCCATAGATTTTGATTGCACTAATTCCTGAGAGATCCTCTTGGATTAAATCGCTTAATTGGGCAAGATTCTGCTGTTGTTGGCGTTGTTGGCTCATCATGCGTCCCCCCGAGGCGCCCACCACCACCAGCATCAATGGGTAGAGGATGATTGCCGCCAGGCTTAGCCAGGGGTCTATGGCCAGCATTGCTGGCAGGGTGAACGCATAGGCAAGGGCTGTGTTTGCAAGGCTTAATACCGCGAATCCAAGCAGCCGCCGTACATTTTCCACATCACTTGTAGATCTGCTAATCACTTCGCCGCTGCCAGCGGTTTGTACCCAGCCGGGCTCCTGTTTCAACAAATGATCAAAAATACGTTGACGCAACAAGATTTCCACCTGCCTGCCGGCGCCAAAAACCAATACCCGCGACCAAAGCCTTACCCCGGCCATGGCGCTAGCAAGCAGGGCAATCCAAAGGGCTTGGTGGAGTAGATCGCCAAGAGAAAAGCCTGGCTTGAGGCTGTTTACGGTTCTTTGCACCAACAAAGGCAATGTGGTGCCGAGCAAATTCACCACCAAAAGAGCCAACGCCCCCCGCAAAAGTTGCTTGCGTTGGGGCCGTAAATAACGGGCAATCAAACCCAGTTTCAACGAAGCAAACATCCAATCCCTCCCCTCACACCCAAACTACGTAGCAATCAACCCCAATGGAGGTGCCATGGCGATTGAGTCCCCCCAGTCCCATCCCCTGTATGCCCTAGATCGCAACATTGTTGATGGTTTGCTGGCTGCTAAGGAGCCAACCAGTGGGCAAATGGTTGATGCCGCAAGGCTTTTTAATCGCTATCAGGGTTTTCCAGGTGCCACCGACCTTAAAGAAGACCTGGAAAAAACCCTGAGGCTCTGGGGTTTTGATCGCAATGAACTCAACCGTCGCTGTAGGGAGCTCTGGAGCTCTGGTTATCTGCCTGGTGAACAGCTCAATGCTCAACCTGGCAGTGAGGTGGGATCGCAAGTGGGCAGTGGCTTTGATTCAACCGATAGTGAAAATGACGCCTAGATCACCCGAATTGGCCACTTCTTAGGCGATTATTAAGAGGTCCCCATCACCTGGCCCGCGATGCTTAGCATCCGGGTCTTTTTTTTAGCTATGCAAGTGGTTCAGCAGCTCCCCGCCTTGTTGGAGCGCCTTCTCCAAGGGGAATGCTTGGCTGAAGAGGATGCGGCCGGGTTGATGCAGGCCTGGTTGGAAAACAGTCTTAGTGCGGTTCAAACCGGTGCTTTTCTAGCTGCCCTGCGCTGTCGCACCCCCTCAGCAATTGAGCTATCAGCCATGGCCTTGGTGCTGAGGGCAGCGGCACCGCTGCCCTGCAAGCGCCCCGATGGGCCTCTGCTCGATAGTTGCGGCACCGGTGGTGATGGTGCCAATAGTTTCAATATCTCCACAGCCGTTGCCTTCACCGCCGCCAGCTGTGGGGTAAAGGTGGCTAAGCATGGCAACCGTAGTGCAAGCGGCAAGGTTGGTTCAGCAGATGTGCTGGAGGGGCTTGGCATTCAACTAACAGCTCCTTTGGAATCAGTTGTTGGTGCAATCGATCGAGCCGGCGTTAGTTTTTTGTTTGCCCCTGGCTGGCATGGCTCCCTGGCGGCGCTTGCCCCCCTGCGCCGCAACCTTGGCGTGCGCACCATATTTAATCTTTTAGGCCCTCTTGTTAATCCACTCGCCCCCGAGGCCCAGGTGTTGGGGGTGGCGGACATTAATTTGTTGAAACCCATGGCTGGGGCCCTCAAAAATTTGGGTTTACAGAGGGCTGTGGTTGTTTATGGCCATGGTGGTTTGGATGAAGCGAGCCTCGCTGGAACAAATGAATTGATTGTTTTAGATGCAGGTGAATTGCACGCCCAGCAATTAGATCCCACCGCTTTTGGCTTGAGCCTTGCGCCCCTTGCTGAAATTGAGGGCGGTGATCTCGTAACCAATCAAGAAATTCTTGAGCGGGTGTTGCAAGGCAATGGCAGCAAGGCCCAACGGGAGGTGGTAGCTCTTAATACAGCTCTGGCGCTTTGGTGCAACGGTTCAGTGCAGCATTGGGGTGATGGTGTGGAACGTGCCCTAGCGAGCCTTGATAGTGGGGAGCCATGGCAGCGTTTACTAGCCCTCCGCACTGCCCTAAACCCCGTTGCGGGATGATCCTCGTAATTCAAAAATCGTGCCGCAGTTGATGGAAGCCCAGCTTGTGCTCGCCGATGGCACCGTACTGAGGGGCAAAAGCTTTGGTGCTAGAGGAACAGCCATTGGTGAAGTGGTTTTTAACACCGGGATGACCGGCTACCAAGAGGTGCTCACCGATCCAAGCTATGCGGGTCAATTAATTACTTTTACTTATCCAGAATTTGGCAACACCGGCATAAACGAATTTGATATGGAATCTGATAAACCTGCTGTGCAGGCTGTTATCAGCAGGGAATTGTCGCCGGTTGCCAGTAGTTGGCGCGCAACCGCAAGCCTTGATCAATGGCTGCAGCAGCACGGGGTAGTGGGTTTATTTGGTGTAGACACCCGCGCTTTGGTGAGGGTTTTACGGGAGGGTGGCGCCATGAATGGGGCCGTGAGTAGCGATGGCACATCAGCCAAAACACTCCATGAAATGGTTTGTTCTGCCCCATCAATGGAAGGTTTAAATCTGGCCCAGCAGGTTTCAACCCCTAAGCCCTACAGCTGGCAACAGCTATCACCGGTTGGCTTTGATCAACGCTTGAAAGCGCAACCAAGCAAGCCCTATCAAGTGGTGGCCATTGATTTCGGCATAAAGCGAGCAATTCTCGAACGCTTGGCGGCCCACGGCTGTGAACTCAGAGTGTTGCCTGCAAGCTGTTCCTTGGAGCAGGTTCTGGCTTGTAAACCCGAGGGAGTGTTTCTTTCAAATGGGCCTGGAGATCCCGCTGCAGTGAGTTCAGCCATTGGCTTGGCGAGGGGATTGCTGCAAGAAAAAAACCTGCCTGTTTTTGGCATTTGCCTGGGGCATCAAATTCTTGGTTTGGCCCTTGGTGGCAGAAGCTTCAAACTTGGTTATGGCCATCGCGGCCTTAACCACCCCTGTGGCGCAGCGGGGATTGTGGAAATTACAAGTCAAAACCATGGATTTGCCATTGATGCGGCAAGCCTTGATCCTGATCGGGTGAAGATCACCCATAAAAACCTGAATGATGGAACCGTTGCCGCCATTGAGCTTTTGCATCAGCCCGTTTTTGGGGTGCAGTATCACCCGGAGGCATCCCCAGGACCCCATGACGCTGATCATCATTTCGCCAAATTTGTGGCATTGATGGCAGATAGGCGATCTGTGGATAAGATTGAGCGCCCATAGGGGCCCATCAGCTGTTGAGGACTGGAGCCATCACCGAATTGCAGCGACTCACCGTCTCTCTCCGTGGTGGATTTGAACCCCAGGAGCGCTACCTGCTGTTCCATTTCACTGGTCAGCTGGATGCCTACTCGGAACGTCAATTCCGCGATTTTGTAAGCCAATACGTGGCTAAATCCAAGCTTCCTTTGGTACTAGATCTGAGCAAGGTTGATTTCCTTGATTCATCTGGCCTTGGCGCCCTCGTGCAAATTGCCAAGCAGCGCAATGAGGCAAAACTCAAATTTTTTGTAGTTGGAAATAGCCGTGTTGTGCAAACGGTGAAGCTGGTGAGATTGGAAGCTTTCCTTAATCTTCAACCGGATCTCACCACTGCCCTAAGTGGTTTTGCTGCCCAGTAAAACTCCAATTGGCATGGCCTTGCCGGGCCCCGCCCAGTTGGCATGGCTTGGAGATGCCGTGTGGGAACTTCACCAGCGCACCAGGTTGGTGCGCCACCAAGCCAGTTCCCACCGGCTTCATCAAGCTGGTGTTGAGCAAGTACGCGCCGAAGCCCAAAGCGCCGCTTTGTTTTTTTTAGAGCCCCACCTAACCGAATCTGAGCTGGAATGGGTGCGCAGGGGGCGTAATTCAGCGGGTAGAGGGCCGAGGCGTGTGGATCCAGCCATCTATGGCAGGGCCTCAGGGTTTGAGACAATGGTTGGCTGGCTCTATCTCTGCAATCCGGAGCGACTTAATGAGTTGCTTTGCCTTTTTCAGGATTTACCCCTGGATGGCCCGGTGTGAAATTGTTTGAGCCTGGTTCCCTTTGCTGCCTCCGCCATGGCTCCCCGTCCCGATCGCCCCAAAGGGGAGCGCCCTAGGCGACCCTTCAGCCGTCCCGACGGTCCAGCTAGGGGAGCCTCTAGCCGGCCGGAGCGTCCGGTGCGCCTTGGTCGCTCCGATAGGCAGGATCGCAGCAAGTCTTACGAATCTCCGGAGCGGGCCGACCGATCTGATCGATACCGAACGAATAGATCTGAGCGACCAAGTTTTGATCGAACAAGCTCAGATCGAGCAAGCTCAGATCGACCAAGTTTTGATAGGCCAAGATCAGATCGACCCAGTTTTGGAAGGTCTACTAGCGACCGTTCTCGCTCAGATAGAAGCCGTGCCGGTCAAACACGTTTTGAGAGAACACGTCTAGAGAGAACAAGTTTTGATCGACCCAGTTCAGAGAGAACAAGTTCTGATCGCAGAAGTTTGGATCGCAGAAGTGATCCAAGATCCAATCAAGATTTTGAACCAACCGCCGATAGCAACACAAGCCCCGAGATTGATGATTTGGTTTGGGGCCGCCACGCGGCCATGGCAGCCCTAGAAAGCGGTCGCCCAATTCATCGCATCTGGTGTACGCCAGAGATGCGATTCAGCAGTCGTTTTTTACAGCTACTTAGGGAAGCAAAGGGTTCTGGTGTTTTGGTTGAGGAGGTTACCTGGGCTCGCCTGGCCCAACTCAGTGGCGCAGCTGTTCACCAGGGAATTGTGCTGCAAACGGCAGCGGCGGAAACCCTCAACCTGAAAACCCTTGTGGAAGGTTGTAGTCAATTGGGGGAGGCACCCCTTTTGATGGCTGTAGATGGGCTCACCGATCCACAAAATCTTGGTGCGATCGTGCGCAGTGCGGAGGCCCTTGGTGCCCATGGTTTAGTGCTGCCCCAGCGGCGCAGTGCAGGGTTAACAGGTTCTGTGGCAAAGGTGGCAGCCGGAGCGCTCGAGCATCTACCCATTGCAAGGGTGGTGAATTTGAATCGGGCTCTGGAATCCTTGAAAGAAAATGGCTACCGCGTGGTTGGTTTAGCCGAGGAGGGCAGTGTTCCTCTTATGGATGCTGATTTAGAGGGCCCCTTGGTTGTTGTTACCGGTTCCGAGGGAAATGGCCTTTCGATGCTTACCCGCCGCCATTGCGATCAATTAGTTCGTATCCCCTTGCGCGGGGTTACCCCAAACTTAAATGCAGCAGTAGCAACTGCTTTGCTGCTTTATGAGCTGGCTCGCAGGGGTTGGATGGCAGGTATTCATGGCCAGGATCCCGCCCCACGACTGCAACGGGTGCAGTTGCAATCGTCGCCAGCCGTAGCTGTTGAAACCCCAAATGAGGAGCAAATAAGTGACGGATTCAGCGCAGAGATCCGCCTATAGGCCCCAGAGGGGCCTATGTGAGGTCAAAATAACGGCGCATGAGCTTTCTGATGGGTCTTTTTTCCGCTCCCCTCCGCGCCACTGCCAATGCCCTAGGCCTGGCCTGGTGGGCGAGGGTTGATACCCGCCAACCAGATGTCACCTATTGGTTCGGCCCCTATGTGCGTCGCCATACGCTCGAATGCAAGCTACCTGCTTTCTTGGCAGACCTGCGCAGTGAGGGACCAGCGGTATTGGAACATCGTTTAGTGCGAACCCGTCGCGGTGAACCATTCACCATCGAACATCAGGGCTGATAGCGTCGCAACAGTTTTGTTTCGCACATGGTGATCAGCCGGGGGCGTGCTGCCTTTGATCAAGGCTTGCAATCGGCCAGTGCCCACACCCAGGCAAGTTTTGATCGCATAGCTGAAACCGAACCGCAGTTGCACTCATTCGTAACGCTTACCCAAGAGCGGGCGAAGTTAGATGCAGAGCGAATTGATAAGGCGAAGGCAGCCGGTGAAAAGTTGGGACCCTTAGCCGGAGTGAATCTGGCAATTAAAGACAACCTCTGCACTAAAGGTATAAAAACCACCTGCTCAAGCCGAATGCTCGAGCACTTCATCCCCCCCTACGAATCCACAGTTACCCAAAGGCTTTGGCAGGCAGGGGCTGTGCTGGTGGGTAAAACAAACCTCGATGAGTTCGCCATGGGCAGCTCAACTGAAACCTCAGCATTTGGTGCCACTGCCAATCCATGGGATCCCACCAGGGTGCCGGGGGGAAGTTCCGGGGGCAGCGCCGCAGCTGTAGCCGCTGGCCAATGCGATGCAGCCCTTGGTTCAGATACCGGTGGATCAATCCGACAACCGGCAAGTTTTTGTGGTGTTGTGGGCTTGAAACCCACCTACGGCCGGGTGAGCCGTTGGGGACTTGTGGCCTTTGCCAGCTCCCTTGATCAAGTGGGTCCATTTGGCCGCACGGTTGCTGATGTGGCGGCTGTTTTACAGGTGATTGCCGGCCACGATCCCTTTGATGCCACAAGCCTTGACCTACCCGTTCCTAATTACCTTGAGGCTTTGGATCAGCCAGTTAAGGGTTTGAGGGTAGGAATATTGAAAGAGGCCTTTGGCGCTGGTTTAAACCCTGAAGTTGAGGCTTCGGTGCGTGGGGCTGCAAACCTGTTGCAATCCCTTGGCTGCACCATGGTGGATGTGAGTTGTCCCCGTTTTAAAGACGGTATCGCCACCTACTACGTGATTGCCCCTTCTGAGGCATCGGCCAATTTGGCCCGTTATGACGGTGTTAAGTATGGCCAGCGCCATCAAGCTGGCGAAAGCCTCGGTGCCATGACGGCACTCACTAGGGCCAATTGTTTTGGCGCAGAGGTTCAAAGGAGAATTTTAATTGGTACCTATGCCCTATCTGCTGGCTACGGAGATGCCTACTACCGCAAAGCACAACAAGTGCGCACATTAATTAGGGAGGATTTCAATAGGGCTTTCCAACAGGTTGATTTATTACTTACGCCCACCTCGCCTACAACTGCCTTTAAACCTGGGGAGCATAGTGATAATCCAATAGCTATGTACTTAGCCGACTTGCTAACCATTCCAGCAAACCTAGCTGGTATTCCTGCCATCAGTGTTCCCTGTGGTTTTGATAGCAATGGCCTCCCCATTGGCCTGCAATTGATGGCACCGGTGCTTGAGGAAGCGAGATTGCTTCAGGTATCCCATCACTATGAGCAGGCCGCTGCGGTGATGAAAGATCGGCCCGAAGCTGCACTGGCCATTGGTTAGCACCATATCTAGTGCCCCTAGCTAGGGTGGGTGCACTAGGGCTGGTGGAAAGCTTTGTCGTTTGTTCCCCTTCATAACCACAGCGATTACAGCCTGTTGGATGGGGCAACCCAGCTTCCCGCCATGGTGGCGCGAGCCGTTGAATTGGGGATGCCAGCTGTTGCCATAACGGATCATGGTGTGATGTATGGCGCCATTGAACTACTTAAGTTGTGCACAAAGGCTGGGATAAAACCAATTATCGGCAATGAAATGTATGTTGTTAATGGCAGCATTGAAGATCCCCAGCAAAAGAAAGAGCGTAGATATCATCTGGTTGTGTTAGCAAAAAATCAAATTGGTTATAAAAATCTAGTAAAATTAACAACAATTAGTCATCTCCAAGGGATGCGAGGTAAGGGAATTTTCTCACGGGCTTGTATTGATAAACAGATATTGAAAAAATATAGTGAGGGTTTAATTGTTGCCACCGCTTGCATGGGTGGTGAAATACCCCAGGCGCTTTTAAAAGGAAGATATGATGTGGCTAGGGACATTGCCATTTGGTATAGGGATGTATTTGCTGAAGATTTTTATCTGGAAATTCAAGATCATGGCTCCCCTGAGGATCGGATCGTAAACACTGGCATAGCAAAATTGGCGGCTGAACTTGATATTGAAATAATTGCAACTAACGACGCTCACTACTTAAGCGGATTGGATGTGGAGGCCCATGACGCCCTTTTATGTGTATTAACAGGAAAACTCATTAGCGATCAGAAGCGCCTCCGCTATACCGGCACTGAATTTATTAAAAGCAGAGCTGAAATGGAGTTGTTGTTTGCTGATCATTTAGAAGCTAGCGTTGTTGAAAAAGCCCTTGATAATACGGTTAAAGTTGCAAATAAAGTTGAGGAGTATGACATTCTTGGACGGTATCAAATGCCAAATTTCCCGATCCCTGATGGCCACACCTCAGTTAGTTACTTAACGGAAGTTTCTGAGCAAGGATTAAGGGCCAGACTGGCAATAACAGATTCGGAAGTAATTGAAAAAATCTATGCAGATCGCCTCTATTTTGAACTGGAGGTTATGGAGCAGATGGGTTTTCCCACCTATTTCCTTGTGGTTTGGGATTATATTCGTTTCGCTCGAGATAATGGTATTCCTGTGGGGCCGGGTAGAGGTTCTGCCGCAGGATCCCTGGTGGCCTATGCCCTCGGAATAACAAATATTGATCCCGTTAAGAATGGTTTGTTATTTGAACGCTTTTTGAATCCTGAGCGAAAGTCTATGCCGGATATTGATACCGATTTTTGTATTGAGCGCAGGGGGGAGGTAATTGAATACGTAACCAAGCGCTATGGTGAGGATAAGGTGGCACAAATAATTACATTTAACCGCATGACTTCAAAGGCAGTTTTGAAGGATGTGGCCAGAGTTCTGGATATTCCCTATGGGGATGCAGACAGACTGGCAAAATTAATTCCTGTTGTTCGAGGCAAGCCAGCAAATCTAGATGAAATGATAAGTGAGGAATCTCCAGCGCCTGATTTTAGGGATAAATATAATAACGATCCCGCTGTTAAGCATTGGATCGATCTTGCTCGCCGCATTGAGGGTACAAACAAAAGTTTTGGCGTTCATGCAGCAGGTGTTGTTATCGCAGCTGAACCCCTAGATGAACTTGTGCCACTACAGCGAAATAATGATGGTCAAATAATAACTCAATATTTCATGGAAGATGTTGAATCAATGGGTTTACTTAAGATGGACTTCTTGGGCCTTAAAAACCTAACCATGATCGATAAAACCCTGCAGTTAGTACATCAGCATTCTGGTATTCGCATAGATCCAGATGATCTGCCAGCAAATGATTCAGCAACCTATGCCCTATTGGCAAGGGGGGACCTGGAAGGAATTTTCCAATTGGAATCCAGTGGCATGCGCCAGATCGTAAGAGATTTAAAACCATCCTCCCTTGAGGATATTTCTTCGATATTGGCCCTCTATCGTCCCGGACCTCTTGATGCAGGGCTAATACCTAAATTTATTAATCGCAAACATGGTCGTGAATTAATCGAATTCGTTGATCCCAAACTTGAGCCGATTCTGCAGGAAACCTATGGAATTATGGTTTATCAAGAGCAGATCATGCGCATCGCCCAGGATTTAGCTGGCTATTCACTTGGTGAGGCTGATCTGTTGCGGAGGGCCATGGGTAAGAAGAAGGTGTCAGAAATGCAAAAACATCGCAGTCAATTTGTACAAGGGGCAACTGCTCAGGCGGTTCCTGAAAAGGTAGCAGATACATTATTTGATCAAATGGTGTTGTTCGCAGAATATTGTTTTAATAAAAGCCACTCCACTGCCTATGGCGCCGTTACCTATCAAACCGCATATTTAAAAGCCCATTATCCGGTTGCCTACATGGCAGCTCTATTAACAGTTAACTCTGGTATTACAGATAAGGTGCAGCGCTACATCTCAAATTGTAATTCCATGGGCATTGAGGTTTTACCCCCTGATTTAAATAGTTCAGGCATTGATTTTACCCCACAAGAGAATAAAATATTATTTGGTTTGTCGGCAATTAGGAATTTAGGCGAAGGTGCCATTCGCGGCTTGTTACTTTCACGGCAAAAAGATGGTCCGTTCCAATCCCTTGCCGATCTCTGCGATCGCATGGCAACTGCTAGCTCCTTAAATCGCAGAGCCCTGGAATCATTGATCCATTGCGGTGCGCTTGATTGCCTAGAACCAAAGGCAAATCGTGCCCAATTGATGGCTGATCTTGATCTGCTGCTTGATTGGGCTAACTCAAGGGCAAGGGATCGCGTAAGTGGTCAGGGTAGTTTGCTTGATTTATTAACAGTTGATAGCTCTGCAGGAACAAATACTGCTGTTAGTACAGCGCCAAAGGCTGCGTCTGTTGCCGATTATGCCCCTACGGAAAAATTGCGTCTCGAAAAGGAATTGGTTGGTTTTTATCTATCAGATCATCCGTTGAAGCAATTGAAATCCACCAGCCATTTGCTTTCACCAGTTGGGTTGGCTCAACTGGAGGAGCAGGCCGACCGCAGCCGTATCTCTGCACTAGTGATGGTTCCAGAAATAAAATTAGTAACCACCCGCAAGGGCGATCGCATGGCAATTTTGCAGCTTGAAGATCTCACCGGTAGTGCAGAAGCGGTTGTTTTTCCAAAAACCTATGCTCGGCTTGCTGATCATTTGATGGTTGATGCCCGTTTATTGTTGTGGGCCCAGGTAGACCGGCGCGATGATCGAGTGCAGTTAATTGTTGACGATGTTGCTTTGGTTGATGACTTGCGCCTGGTGATGGTAAAATTAAATCAAAAGCAGGCGGGAGATATTACGGTTCAACATCAACTAAGAGAATGTTTACAGCAGCACCGTGTTGATAATGAATCAGTTGGTGCAAGGATTCCAGTTGTTGCAGAAATAGAGAGCCTTGAAGGCCATTGCTTTGTGCGCCTTGGTCATCAATTTTGTGTAAACAATGCTGATGCCGCAGTGGCAAGCCTTAGCGCTGCTGCTTTTCAGGTGAGCTTGCGCCACTGCGCAGCCGCTTGATATTAGGTTTAATTTGCTCAAAACCAAATAGAGAACCAGGTTCTTCTAACCAACTGCTTGAGAAGATTCCATAGCTAAGCCCAACTAAGCCTAGTAAGAAACATCCACCAGAACTTATTAAGGTGATTCCAGTTGGGATATCCAGGATCTTTTTAGTGATTAATAGATAACTACCAACAAAAACTGCCATCCCCATAATTGTTGGTATGCCAGTGGCGATAGCAACCCTTCGAGCCATGCGGTTAGCAACCGTTTGGGGAATTGCCTTTTTGCTATCGCTAACTTTTAGCTTTTTAACGGGTTTAGGAGCTGCGGCTGCTTTTGCTGGTGATGATGTTGGCTGATTGCGCTCGTGAGCGAAGCCATCCGCCATGGTGCCTAGCCTCGGATGCCCAGTTTAGCGATCAGGGTTTGATACCGCTCGTTGCTTTGGCTTTTCAAGTAGCTCAGCAGGCTTTTGCGGCGACCAAGCATTTTCAGGAGGCCTTGCTTAGAAGAAAAATCGTGTTTGTTGGCCTGTAGGTGGCCGGTGAGCTGGCTGATGCGCTCACTCAACATGGCCACCTGCACTTCCACCGATCCGGTGTCTGTGCCATGGGTTTGGTGGCTGTTAATCAGCTCTTGTTTCTTTTCTGTGTTGAGCGGCATGCGGGAGATCGGCCCGAATCGGTGCAATCAACCACCATAACTCCCCGAGGGGCCTTATTTGGCAGTTTGGCCAAGCCAGCGCAGGCTTTCCCGCAACCAGGCATCACTATTTTCCGCATCATCCCCGGATAGCAGGGGATTCACGGCCTTAAGGGCCTCGTGAATTTCCAAGGGGCCATATCCCAAACTGGTGAGCATCTGCTCAAGTTCTGGCCGTAGGTTTGTTTCGAGTGCAGCCAAGCTGGCTTCTTGGTTGTGGCTGATCACATAACTATCGAGTTTCTGCCTCAGTTCAAGCGAGAGGCGCTCAGCGGTGCGTTTGCCCACACCCTGGGCACTGCAAAGCAGGTTTAGGTTTCCCTGCTGGATAGCTTCAATAAGAACTGGCGCCTCCATCGCTCCCATCAATGCCATCGCAACCTGGGGGCCAACCCCGCTAACTCCAATCAGTAGTCGAAATAGATTGCGCTCCTGCTGATGGCTGAAGCCGAAAAGCACACTGCCATCTTCCCTATGAAGATGATGGATCCAAAAACTGAGCGTTGCAGCCCCAGGGCTAAGCCGATGCACAGCCCACAGCTCTTTACTAATTTGAACCTCGTAGCCCACACCGGCGCAAATCAAAAGCAAACCGCAGCGATTTCCCTCCTGCCAGGTGTGGCCCAGGTGTCCTTCAAGCCAACCGATCATGCTGTGCTCAGATTTGAACTAATGGTGCCGTTGCTGCCAACCCTGCGCCGGCTGGCTCGTCTGGGGGCTTTGCTTAGCTTGCTGATCAGCCTTTCTGGCTGTGTTTCCTTCAATCAACCGCCGCGTCAGGCCCTGCTATCGGCTTTAAATCTGCAAGTTCAATTGAGTGAGGTTGAACTGGCTGATGCCCTGCAGCTATCGCCAAGGGAGGATGTGCCTAGCCTGCAGCGGGTGCGGTTGGATCAACAACGGCTGGAACGGATTCAAAATCAAAAGGTATGGCTGCTCCATGGCCGATTTGATTGGCGCTGGCCTGGAGAATCGCTGAATGTGGCAAGCCCCTTTGAATTGCGTTTGATACGCGGTGAAAAAGGTCAAACCTGGCGACTGCTAAAGCCACCAAGCTCCCAGTCTCCCCAGTGGCGGATATATCCATTGCCCCTGGCCTAAAACCAGCAACAATGGGAAACCCTTACGGTTAACAGTGAGCAGCCCCCGTCTCCACCCCCGCACAATTGAGGCGGTAAAGGAAAGGGCAGACATTGTTGAAGTGGTTGGTGAACACGTAGTACTAAAGAAAAAAGGCAAAGAATTTGTTGGGATTTGTCCATTTCACGATGACAAATCACCATCGATGACAGTATCGCCAGCAAAGCAATTTTATTATTGCTTTTCCTGTGGGGCTGGTGGTAATAGTTTGAAATTCCTGATGGAATTAAAGCGTCAGAGCTTTAGTGATGTGGTGCTTGAGCTGGCAAGGAAATATTCATTACCAGTTGAAACACTAGACGCTCCTCAGCAGGAACGCCTAAAAGAACAATTAACGCGACGAGATAAAATTCATCGAGCACTCGCTTTGGCGAGTGGTTGGTTTCGAGCAAATTTGCGCAGTCCAATCGGTGCAGCAGCTCTGAACTATTTGCAAAAGGATAGGGGCTTAAATAACGGCACGATCGAATTATTTGAGTTGGGCTACGCACCCAATAAGTGGGATGCGCTTATCAGCCATTTGCAACAGGTTGAAAATATTGATATTAATTGTTTAGAAATGGCTGGCTTAGTTGTTGCCCGCAAGGGGGGCGATGGATTTTATGATCGCTTTAGGGAGCGATTGATGGTTCCTATTCACGACCGTCAAGGCCGAATCATTGGTTTTGGTGGCCGTAGCCTTGAGGGGGTAGAACCAAAATATTTAAATTCACCTGAAACTGAAGTATTTGAAAAGGGTAAGCACTTATTTGGTTTGGATAAGGCTGCAGATCCAATTCGCCGCGCTGATTGTGCAATTGTTGTTGAGGGTTATTTTGATGTAATTGCCCTCCATGCCGCTGGAGTGCGCCACTCGGTTGCAGCATTGGGTACAGCGCTTGGTAGTCAGCAAATTACCCAGTTATGCCGCTGTTGTGATAGCAGGAGGATCGTACTTAATTTCGATGCTGATGGGGCTGGTATTAGGGCAGCTCAAAGGGCAATTGGTGAAGTTGAGCAACAAGCGTTGCAGGGGCAGATTGAATTGCGGATTTTGCCTTTGCCCGAGGGGAAGGATCCGGATGATTTTTTAAAACTCCAGGGCTCTGCCAATTATTTAGCCCTCGTTGAACAAGCACCCCTCTGGCTTGATTGGCAAATTGAGCAGGTATTGATCGGCATGGATTTAAACCGTGCCGATCAATTTCAGCAAGTGGTGAAGGCCCTTGTGGAGCTGCTTGGCAAATTGCCCCAATCGGCCCTGCGCAGCCACTATTTGCAAAGGGTGGCTGAACGTCTATCCGGCGGTCAATCGCGCATGGCGTTACAGCTGGAGGAGGATCTCCGTCAACAGGTGAAAGGCCAACGTTGGCATGGGCGCTCCAGTCGCCATGGTCAACCAGGGGAAGCTGGGATCAGAGAACGGGCAGAGGCAGCTTTGCTCCGTCTTTATTTGCATGCACCGGCGGTGCGCGCCGAAATTCGCAGGGAGTTGCGAACAAGGGACCTGGAGGATTTTGGGATTCCACACCACCGCAAGCTGTGGCTTGTTATTAGTGAATTAGAAGAATCAAAACTTGGCATTGTTGAAATTGAGGATATTTGTAGGGGCAGTAGCCCTGGGGAAGCCCTTATGGATATAGATATTGCTAAACTACTAAGTGATCATCTTTTAGAAACAAATACAGCCCTGCTTCAACGGCTGAGTGAACTGCTTGAGCCCAGTGAACTTCAAGATCTTAATTTAATCAATCCCACTCAACACTTGCGGGGTACCACAGCTAGCTTGGAACGCCAGCGAGTAATACGTAGATGTCGCCATTTAATTGAAGCTTGGGGTAGCCAACGCCTACAAAGTTTAGAACATTGTATTTCTTTACTGCTTGAGGCAGATCGCATTCAACCGGCTAACAATGACGATGGCGAACAAAGGATTGATTTACTATTTAATGAATTAAATGCAGATGCAATCCGATTTCAGGAACTTTATTACAATGAAAGGCGTTACCTAACCGAGCTGGACGCCCAGCGTTGCGCTTAATTCTTGTAATTTATCTTACACTTTGTTTTGAACTTTGTTTTAAACTTCATCCTGCTCCAGGAGGAGCTGTTGAAACTCGGTGTATAGGGTATCCTTTTCAATGATCTGATTATTTTTTTGTTTGATTTTTGTGGTTTCTGATTTCTTGGCTTCCATGGATTTTAACCTCGCTAGTAAATGGTCTGGCACATTACCGTCTGGGCTTACTTGCATTAGTTGACGGAACAATTCTTCGGGATTTTGTTCAGTTTCTACCGGATGTAATTTTCGGGTTGGTGTTGCTTCTGTTTTCTCAGGAGTTGCTAGCGGTTGGGGCAATCGCCTTCCTAGTGCTTCTAAACGCTCTTTACTTTTAGGATCAAGGGCCATATTATTCACATTGCAAGCTGTTAAAGGTGCTGCGACCAGTGCTGTTGTTTGTTCCGCTCGCAACTGCGCATAAAATCTTGAGTGAATCGCCCCGCAAAGGCACATTGGTAAAATCAGCACCAATAATACTCACATTCTTGAAGCGTGTATTAAAGGCAAATGCATCTTCAAGGATTGCTTGGTCGAGTTTTGTGCCATCAAATACTGCAGAATCCAAGGTTGCTCCGCGTAAATTTGCATCACTCAAATCTGCATCCTGAAGCTTTGCACCGAAAAGGCTTGCCCCTTCCAAGTTTGCCCCTTTGAAATTAGCCTCCCGCAAATTTGTGAGGCTAAATGTGGTGGCTCTTAAATCAGCTCCATGGAAATCCGCCCCGATCAACACCTGCTTATTAAATTCCTTCGCAGCAAACACAGGCAAGGCCATCCCTAAGCCGCAGCCCAGCAGGGACAGCGCTAGCACTAGGGAAGCGATTAATCGTGCCATTGCTTCATAGCTGAGTTTGGGTGGAACCCTAGATCTATTTCGATCCCTTTAGGTTTGTTGCCACCATCTCAACCAGATAGCTATCCAAGGAATAGAAGAGATATTGAGGGCCTTGGCGCTGAATTAGAGGCTCTGCAGCTGCTTAAGCAACGGGGCTGGGCATTGCTTGAACATCGCTGGAGCTGCCGCTGGGGAGAATTGGATCTACTGGTTTCCAAGCCCCAGAGGTTGCTGCTGGTGGAGGTGAAGGCCCGCAGCCGTTGTGGCCCAGACAATTGGGGGCTCGGGGCCTTTGGTCCCCAAAAGCGGCGCAGGTTAGAACGCAGTTTTTCCTGTTGGTTGGCGCTAAACCCCAATTGGCATGGGGCATCGGTTCAGATTGCCCTTGCCCTAGTGCCCTTGGGTTCGCGGCCCCGCTTGAGGCTCTCTCGGCCCATTCGCTGGTTGGTGCTCCACAGTTAGGAGCAACCCTCTGCAAATAGCTTCAATTTATGGGCTTCTCAGGCCACACCGCCCGCAAACGATTTGGCCAACACTGGTTAATCGACGCTGCTGTGCTCAACAGCATTGTTGGGGCGGCAAAGCTGCAAGCCACAGATAGGGTTTTGGAAATAGGCCCAGGGCGTGGTGCCCTCACCGAAAAAATTCTTGAGCAACCATTGCAAAGGCTAGAGGCCATTGAATTAGATCGGGATTTAGTGGTTGGTTTACAGCAGCGCTTTGGCAAAGATCCAAGATTTAACTTGCACCAGGGGGATGCCCTCGCCATGGCGCTCCCAACGGCAAATAAGGTTGTTGCAAATATTCCTTACAACATCACAGGTCCCCTGCTGGAGATTTTGCTTGGTCGGCTTGATCACCCGCGCTCAAATGGTTTTGATTCCCTTGTGCTGTTGTTACAGCAGGAGGTTGCCCAGCGAATCACGGCTGCACCAGGAAGTAGCAGCTTTAGTGCCTTGAGCGTACGTTTACAACTTCAGTGCTTTTGCGAAAAGGTTTGTGAGGTGCCTCCCCGTTGTTTCCAGCCACCGCCCAAGGTGAACTCTGAGGTGATTTGTTTAAGGCCCCTGGCTGAGCCGCTGCAATTGAATATTGCGATAACAGTTGAAAAATTGCTGAAATCAGCCTTTGCAGCCCGTCGCAAAATGCTTCGCAATACCCTTTGCCAATTTGTACCGGAGGGGGAGCTTCAAAATTGGCTTAACCAGGCGGATGTTTCAGCTCAACAAAGACCCCAAGAAATAGGTCCCAACAAATGGGTAGCGTTGGCAACTGCTCTGTTAGCTGAGTTTTGATTAAGCAAACTGCAATCCTGCAAAAGAAGGCCCCTGCCAAGCTCAATTTGCACCTGGAGGTGTTGGGAATCAGGCCAGATGGTTTTCATGAGCTTGCGATGGTGATGCAAACCGTTGATCTTTTCGATCACATCAGTGCTTCAGCCGGGGTTACTGGTGTTGTTTCGCTTAGCTGCTCCGATTCAAGCCTTGGCGTGGATGAAAGCAATTTGATAGTGAAAGCAGCCGTTGCACTTAAAAGCCATTGCAACCGCCCCGATCTCGGGGCTCAACTGCAGTTGCAAAAAAATATACCGATCGGGGCTGGCTTGGCTGGGGGATCTAGTGATGCCGCTACAACGCTGTTATTGCTTAATGAATTTTGGCAACTTGGTTTAAGCATGGCTGAGTTGGAGCAAATCGCAGCCCAGCTTGGTTCAGATGTGCCTTTTTGTTTAACAGGGGGCAGCCAATGCTGTTTCGGGCGTGGCGAACGCCTGCAGGCCCTGGCCGATCTTCCAAGCCTTGGGGTGCTTCTTATCAAGGATCCCAGCGCCCAGGTGAGTACCCCATGGGCCTATGGCCAATGCAAGCAAATGCGGGGCGATTTTTACCTCACCAACGAACAAGACTTTGAGCAGCGCCGTGAGCAACTGCGCCAAGGCCCCCTGTTGCGATGGTTTAAGGGCACAAGGGAACCACCCATGCCAATGCTGCGCAACGATTTACAAGCGGTTGTTGCCCCTGCCGTGCCCTCTGTTTCCAAAGGATTGAGCCTGCTTAAGGAAGCACCGGGTTTACTTGCTGCAGCCATGAGCGGTTCGGGCCCCAGCTTGTTTGGCCTATTTCCCAATCGCGCAGGGGCTGCTCTGGCGGAACAACAGCTCTTGCCCGCCCTGCGGGAGAATGGTTTTAGCCATTGGGTATGTGGATTTGAGTGTGCCAGAACCTACTAAGCAGCTGTTGCCGGCCAAGAAAGGTCCCCTCAGTTATTTGAGTGGCAGCCTCACCAGCGCCCTGTTCTGTGGTTTAGCCCTGAGCATCACCTGGAAAATCATTGGCTACTACAGCGATCGGCCGCCCCACTACAGCCAAAGAATTGCCCAATCAATTGCCACTGCAGTGAAAACCTTGCTTGTGGGCACAGGCTGCTTAGCAACTTTTACCTTTGGCTTGATCAGCATCGGCCTATTTCTGCTTTTAATTCGCTCCCTTATCCCTGCCGGGCCCGCTGCTGCCGATTAACCTGGCTTTAGTTTGATTAGTTCCATGACTCCCCATGACTTGGGGTTACTGGCCCTTCTGCTTTCGCCAGGCCTTTTGCTATCGGTTTTATTACTCACAACCTTTGCGGCAGGTGGCTAGGGCTCTTATCCGCTGATAGGTTGGCTCCCAGCCGAAATTTTCCGGCTTTCTACGTGCCCTGAGTTCTGTGGCTGAGACCCTTCTTTTCAATGCCTTGCGCGATGCCATCGATGAGGAGATGGCCCTAAACCCATATGTATGTGTGATGGGTGAAGATGTGGGCCAATACGGGGGCTCCTACAAAGTTACAAAAGATCTATACGAGAAATATGGCGAATTAAGGGTTCTTGATACGCCGATTGCAGAAAACAGCTTCACGGGCATGGCCGTGGGAGCTGCGATGACTGGGTTGCGACCAATAGTGGAAGGCATGAATATGGGTTTCTTATTGCTTGCCTTTAATCAGATTTCAAACAACATGGGGATGTTGCGCTACACCAGTGGCGGTAATTTCACGATCCCCACAGTTGTTAGGGGACCGGGGGGCGTTGGTAGGCAATTGGGGGCGGAGCACAGCCAACGCCTAGAGGCCTATTTTCATGCAGTTCCTGGCATAAAGATAGTTGCGTGTAGCACTCCAACCAATGCGAAGGGCCTAATGAAAGCTGCCATTCGCGACAACAATCCAGTTCTATTTTTTGAACATGTATTACTATATAATTTAAGTGAGGATATACCTGAGGGTGATTATACCTGCGCCTTGGATAAAGCGGAACTTGTTAGAGAAGGGGAAGATATTACAATCCTAACCTATTCGCGCATGCGCCACCATTGCTTGGCTGCTGTTAAGCAGTTGGAGGAGGCTGGCTACAACCCAGAACTCATTGATTTAGTTAGCCTAAAACCCTTTGATATGGATTTAATCAAGAAATCCATTTCAAAAACCCACAGGGTGGTTATTGTTGAAGAATGCATGAAAACTGGCGGCATCGGTGCCGAGCTGATTGCATTAATTATTGAAAATTGTTTTGATGAATTAGATGCAGCCCCAGTGCGCTTATCAAGCCAGGATATTCCCACGCCCTATAATGGAAAATTAGAAAATCTAACTATAATTCAACCCCATCAGATTGTATCTACGGTTAAATCGATGGTACAGCGATGACTAAATCGCAAGGCTGGCTCGCTCTAATTCTTGCCCTTGCAATAGGAAGCGTATTGGTTTTACGTAGTTTACCACTTTCACTTGGTCTTGATTTAAGAGGCGGCACACAATTAACACTTCTGATAAAACCTGCAGGTACGATTAAAAAAATTGAGCCAACAAAACTAGAAGCTGTTAAAGATGTGCTTGAAAGGAGGGTTAATGGCCTAGGTGTTTCTGAAGCCACGGTTACAACCTCCGGCGATGATCGCATTGTGGTTCAACTTCCAGGGGTCCAGGACCCCCGTAGGGCAGCCGAAGTTCTTGGCACAACAGCGATGTTGGAGTTCAGAGCTCAAAAACCTGGCACTGAACAAGAAATGACTGGTTTGATGAGATTGAAGCGTTTGCTTGAAGCTAAAATTGAACAATTAACAGGCACTGGTAAAGCAGAATCCGTTCAGGATGATTCCCTAAAGGATTTGCTGAAAACCTTAGATATAAAAAGCTCCGCCGAAGCATCAGAACTAGATCAACTAAAGGCAATACTATTAGATACTAATCGCAGGATTGTTAGTCTATTTGAGCCACCAGCTTTCACCGGTACCCACTTGATTGATGCTGGTAGGCAGCAACAACCTAATAGCCAGGCTTGGGAAGTAACCCTGAGGTTTGACAGGGTTGGTGGTGATGAATTCGCAGCATTAACAAAATCTATTGCAGGCACTAATAGGCTTTTAGGGATAATGCTTGATGGTAGGTCTATCAGTGAAGCAAGCGTTGGTCCGCAATTTGCCACCGCTGGAATCACAGGCGGTGCCGCAAGTATCACAGGTCAATTCAGCGCTGAACAGGCCAGAGATTTGGAAGTGCAATTAAGGGGTGGTGCTTTGCCCTTACCAGTTGAAATAGTTGAAAATCGCTCCGTTGGTCCCACGCTTGGTGCGGAAAATGTTCGCAATAGTTTAGTTGCAGCAATTTTAGGTATAGTTTTGGTTGGTATATTTATGGTTGTTATTTATAGGTTGCCTGGTTTTGTTGCTGTTCTTGCGTTGTGTTTGTATGCACTTTTCAATCTTGCCGTTTATGCACTTATTCCAGTAACTCTAACCCTGCCAGGTATCGCTGGTTTTATACTTTCAGTGGGCATGGCTGTGGATGCAAATATTCTTATCTTTGAACGTACAAAAGAAGAACTCCAAGATGGTAATAGTTTGTTTAGATCAGTTGATGTTGGATTTTCTAGGGCCTTTTCATCAATATTTGATGGCCATATAACCACCTTGATCAGCTGCGCTGCCCTCGCTTGGCTTGGTACGGGCCTTGTTCGAGGCTTTGCAGTAACCCTCGCAGTTGGTGTACTGCTTAGTTTGTTTACTGCCCTCACCTGTAGCCGTACCCTTTTACGCCTTGTACTTAGTTATCCAGCCCTTCGTCGCCCTGAATTTTTCTTGGGCTCCCCAACTCAGCCATGACATCTTCCAGCGGTGCTCTGCTACGTGAGCCATCTTTCCGAATAAATAGATACCGGCGTTTCTGCATGGTTCTAACTGTTTTCCTGCTATTTATTAGCTTGCTGGGCTTGATGTTGTCTTGGCTTTCGCCGATCCATGCCCCATTAAGGCCCGGCTTGGATTTTACAGGTGGCACATTAATCCAAGTTGAAAGGATCTGCAGCCCTGCTTGTAAAAGTTTTTCCACTGAGGAATTGCGAAAGGATCTACCAAGCGGCGCTGTTGTGCAAAGCCTTGATTCAGGAAAAGCAATCAGCGTACGCACTGCGGCCCTTAGCCCAGCTGAGAGCGGAGCAGTAGTTGAAAGCCTTGATCGCCTGCTCGGACCAATACAAGCCAGCGGTACCCAAATAAATACAATTGGACCATTATTGGGATCTCAGCTATTGCGCAGCAGTTTACTAGCATTAATAGTAAGTTTTGCTGGCATAGCTATTTATATCTCTTTGCGTTATGCCCGCCTCTATGCTGCAATGGCATTGATGTGTTTGACCCATGATGTTATTTTAACCACGGGATTATTTGCTTGGCTTGGATTATTGGCTGGGGTAGAAGTTGACAGTTTATTTGTAGTTGCGCTTCTTACAATAGCTGGCTATTCAGTAAATGATACCGTGGTTATTTTTGATCGTATTCGCGAACAACAACAGGTGCTTCCCAATCTTAGCGTTGAGGATCAAGTAGACCGAGCGGTTGCCGGCACACTTAAAAGGTCTTTCTATACAATAACTTCAACAATACTACCAATAATAGCCTTGATATTATTTGGCGGTGAAAGTCTTTACTGGTTTGCTGTTGCCTTACTTGTTGGTGTTCTAATTGGTGGTTGGTCGAGCATTGGTTTGATTCCACCATTGTTGCCCCTGCTTGGCGGCAAGCTTCCGAATAGGGGTTCTGCTGCCAATACTGCAGAGCTTCAAGCGTGAGTTTTAGAAAACTTTTTGCCACAACATTATGGTTGCTGGCTTTGTTAGAACTTCGTTCTGAAATAATTTTGCTCTACCAGCATTTCACCTGGACAAGTTTTTTCTATGCTATTTTTACTCATAAACTTGCATCCTTAGTTCTAATAATTATTCCCTATTGGTTCTTTCATGCACAAGTGACCTTAAAGTCCAGCGATCCATAATCTCTTTAACAAATATTTCCTCTAGTAGAACTTGTAAAACCACAACTGATGGTAGTGCGAGCAGCACACCCGGCAGTCCGAGGAGAGCACCAAGGCTCAACTGTGCCATCAGGGCAACTGTGGGTAGAAGATTTACAGTGCGCTTTAAAAGTATTGGTGTTACCAAAAATGCTTCAGCATTTTGAATAACAAGCCTCATGATAATTACCTGCAAGCTAAGTAAAGGTGATATTAAAAGTGCAACAGCAGCCGGCACAAGGGTGGCTACAGTTGGACCAATGGTGGGTACAAAAGTGAGAATCCCGCAAATTAAGCCGCTAAGTAACGCTAGGGGGACCTTTAGCCATACCAGGCCTGCCCATGTAACAACAAATACCAATGAAGCCGAAATTGTCATGCCCGCCAACCAGCCGCCAAGGGCCTCTCTGCATTCTGCTAAAAGTCTTTTGGTGTGTTGCCGGTAAAATCTTGGGCTTGATGAAATTATTAGTCGTGTATGACTTGAAGGATCTAAACAAAGCAAAATAGCTAGTAATGTCATTAATATCAGCTGAATTGAACTATTTGCTGCGCCTCCAGCCAAACCTAGTAATTGACTACCCAATGGCTGTAAACGTTGCAAGCTTGCGATTGAACCTAGGGAGCTAAATGATTTTTGGATATCATTAAGGCCTTGTATGTCCCCTGTGAGTAGAAAAAGCCTTTGCACTAGTATTGGCACTAATTGGTTAAGTGTTTTTATTTGCTCAAGCAATTCTGGCAAAAGAAGCGTGCCTAGTTCCCAACTGATAAAAGCAATCAGAACCACTACAACTGCAATGGCTAAAGGTCTTTTTAGTTTTAAGCGTTTAATAATGAATTGAACTGGCACATCTAAAGCAACTGCCATTACAATTGCACCAAATAATACGAGTAACACCCAGCGCAGCTCCCAGGCAAGCACCCCAAGGCAAATCAGGGCAATGCTTCCAAGCAGAGCTGGCCAATTAAAACTCCGTTGATTATTTTTCACGCTCCCAAGGGCCTTTTTAGGCCATCAAGAAAATCATTGATGAGTAGATCCCTGATCAAAACTTGCATACAAACGGCAAGGGGTAAGGCAAGTAATAAACCGATCGGGCCAAAAATTAATGTAAATGCCACTTGTGCAGCAAGGGTTAGCCCTGGCAATAATTTAAGTTGATGATGCATTACCGAAGGTGTTATCACATAGCTTTCCATATTTTGAATAAACACATAAAGAACTAACACTGCCACAGCTTTCCAGGGGGATTGCAGTATGGCTACAGCCATGGGGAAAATTGTACCTATTGTTGGGCCAACGTTTGGGATTACATTCAACATCCCAGCAAGGATTGCATTGGCAATTGTAAGCTTTATACCAAGTAAACTTAAGCCAATGAAGGCTAGAATAGCTACGCATATTGAACTAATAAGAACGCCAAACATCCAGCTTTTCAGCGCTTTTCCGCAGCTGATTAGCACAAGGCTGAAACGTTTTCTATAGAAGGATGGCGCTAAGGAAACAGCAACTTGGAGATAGCCACTGGGTTGGGCGGTAATCATCACTGCCACGGCAAGCACGAAGAGGGTTTGCAGCGCTGCGGCCCCTAGATTTCCGGCAAATCCAAGCAATGGTTTAACGCCACCACTAATATTGAAATCATTGCTTTGGCCAATACGCAGCAAAAATGTGTTGCTTAATTTGGCTAGATAGGAAAGTGCTTTTGGTAATTGTGTAAGCAGTTCGCTAAACTGTTCAACAAATGGTGGTACTAATAGAGCCGTAAGTAGAATCGCTAATGAAAAAATTACAAATAAACTAATTAACAGGGCTTGCCATCGTTTCAGGCAAAACTGCTGCTCCACTTTTGACACCAAGCCACACAGAGCTACGGCAATAACAACCGCGCCAAATAGTTGGATCAGTAGTTCCCGCAATTGCCAGCAAATGCCCAAGGCTGCCAGTAGTGCCAACAGGCCGCACCAGCTGGCAAATCCCATGCCAGCTTCAGCTTTGGTTGAATCCAAGTTCATGGCTTTCTGCATAGCGCTCAGCAAAGCGCATAAAACGCTCGAAGTCTGCCTCGCTTTTCCATGTATAGGTGGCCTCTAGGGCACTCGCCTTTCCGTTTACAAAGCGTGCCTTCACGTCACGGGTTATGAGCTCCCCTTCCTCATCCAGCAAAAACATGCCTGTGATGTCGCCGATCGCTTCAGGGGCGAGGGCATTTGGCTCCTCAAAAACGAAGAGTGCTTGGCCTGTCATGCCGTCGCGGGAACGGGTGAGCCTGATATCAGGTACCACCGGCTCATCAACTCCTCGGAAAAATTGAATTGCTGCTGCCATTTCATCCCCTCTAAAGCGAGAAGCTTAAGCAGCCCGCAGCTCCATCAGCAGCTGAGCAATATTTTCAATACTTTTACCGCCCCCATCAAGCCGTTCAATGCTCGATTGGCGCCGAGCTAGTTCACTGGTGTAGGAGCGGTCGTAGTAATCCAAGATTTCAGCGCAGGCTCTGCTGAGATCACCATTGCGAATGCTGCTCAGCGCTGTGGCTGTTCGTTGGGGACCGAGCTTGCGGCTAAGCCGTTCGGTTGCCTCAATTAATCCCTTCGGGCACTGGCTGCCATAAACCTCCACCAGCATGGCAATGCGCTCCTCCTTGGGGCGCTCAAGCACCACTAGCGGAGCTAGTTGCATTTGCTTCCAGATGCCATTTGGAATTCGGCAGCGTCCCACTTGGGCACTCTCCGCCTCAAGCCAGAGCGGTGCCATGCCATTTACGCCCCTTAATTCAATCGCTAGGCAATTTTCAAAATGTTCCACGCTTGGCTGTTTTGGTAAGCCAAGGCCGCCAAAGCTGCTGCCGCGGTGATTGGCCAATTTCTCCAGATCCACCACCGCAGCTCCCCTTTTTGCCAGGGCCTGCAAAACAGCTGTTTTGCCACTACCTGTGCTTCCACCCAATAGGCATATCGGCCAACTCAGCTCAAATTGGGCTAGGGCCCAGTTGCGGAAACTCTTGTAACCCCCAGCTAAAAGCTGAACATCAATGCCAACGGTTTTAGCGAGCCAAGCAACGCTGCTACTTCTCATGCCACCCCGCCAGCAATAAAGCCTTAGATGCCCGTTTTTCGCCTCAGCTTCCAATTGGTTGGCAAGCTCTAGCAAACGGGGTGCCACCAGTTCCAAACCAAGCTTTACGGCTACTTTTGAACCCTCCCGCTTGAAGCAGCTACCCACGGCAGCTCGTTCCTCATTAGAGAAAAGCGGCAGGTTTTTTGCCCCTGGAATATGGGCCTGCTCATATTCACCTGGGCTGCGCACGTCTAAAAGAGGGGCAGGGTTAGCCAGAAAAGCATTCACTGCAATACTTACCTCTGGCCTGTTTTGTGATGTTGACTGGTCCACGTTCCGATGAGCTGCTTGAGCTTTTCCTTGCAGGCACCGAGCGACAGCAACTGCGTTGTTGGGCACAGCTTCAATCGCAGGCATTTGAGCTTAGGGAGCTGATCTGGGAGAGGTTGCTCACTCAACCAAGGCAGGCAAATTCCTGGGCGAGTGGATCTCTACTGCGCCTATTGGCAAGGGATTCAGAAATGTTGGCTGAAATCAAGATCCGCTTTCCGCGGGGCTGGTTGCCATGCCCAGAGGGTTTTGCCAACTTATTTGAACAGCTACAGGATGCCTTGTTGCTCGAGCAGCTTGAGCTTTCAGATCGGCTAACTAGTTCTTTGCTCAGGGAGATGGCGGGGCCGGAGGCTGTGGCGAGGGGGTATGTGTATTTCAGCGAGGTGGCAAATTTCAAACCAAATCTTTTGGCCCACATGGATGCCCTCTGGTGGCTCTATAGCAATGGAAGATTTGGTTTTCGTGTGCAAAAGAAACTCCTTAGCAGTGTATCTGGCAACTGGGAAAACCTTTGGCAGTTGATTGCTTGGAAAGCAAACGGTGTTTGGACCCGCTATCCCAAAAACTTCAACTGGTCCCATGGGGCACCAGAGGGGCATATGCCCCTCGTGAATCAATTGCGTGGTGTTCGCTTACTTGATGCAATCTTGAAACATCCCGGCCTCGACTTAGGGCCTGGCTCTGCATAGGATCGAATCGCTGCGCAATGGGCGCCTGATGAACCAGGCTCAAACTTCTTGCCAACGCTGGCGCTGGTGTGAATTCAGCACAACTTCCACCTTGGCCCTACAGCCGCTTTTGGAGTTGTTGTTGGAACCGGTACCAGAGGCGGATAAAGATTTAATCCAGCTTGGTTTGCAGGAGGCGCTCGTAAACGCTGTTCGCCACGGTAACGGCGGAGATCCCCTCAAGATTTTGAGGGTTCGTAGGATCATGATGCCGAACTGGTTTGTATGGCAGGTGCAAGACCAAGGTTGTGGTTTGCCCCAGCAATTGCGCTGTGCCCATCTACCCCATTGTTTAGATGCCTTATCAGGCAGGGGCTTGTATTTGATGCATCAATGTTTTGATGACGTGCGCTGGAGCCCGAGAGGTAACCGGGTGCAAATGGCAAAACGCCGTTAGGAACGGGGGCAACCGGGATCCCGTTGTTCTCGTTTGAGCCAACGCAAAGCGCTCTCCAATAATTCAACAGCTGCTTGATCACCAGGGCCATTGGCTTGCAGGGCATGGATAAGGGCCGCTGAGATTTGCTCGCTGGCTCGCCTATGCGGATCGGTTTTTAATTGATGCCAATCACGATCGCTTATTTTTAAAAGATCATGGAGCTCCTTGGCAGCTTCCGATAGGTTTAAAAGCTCCGTATCAGCTGAAAAATCCGGCATGGCAGGCTATTTTGTGGTTAACAAAATCCTATTAGGTTCGCTGTGATGGCAGCAAGAAAAATACTAAAACCGCTTCAGTGGCTCCATAAATTGGCTGCTATCAATTCCATACTCTATGATTCAAAAATTATTTCAAAGTATCCATTAAAAAATCCATTCCAAAGACGTTTGCATCAACGCAAACAATTTCTAAAAGTATTGATAAGTAACCAGCCCTGGCAATCAGATGGTGATGGCAAGTTTTGGAGAGCAATGCGTTGGGGTGGCGCTGGTTTCCTAGCGTCTCAAACCCTGCATTACTTCTTGACGAGGTGATATTGAGGGTTGCAGGTGTTGGGCGCTGCGGGCTAGATCGTCGTGCAACTGCACGTCGTCTGCAGTTTCGGTATCGATAACGGTATGCAATAGATGTTGCGGACCACGCATCCAGGCATTGCGGAGGGAGCGCCTTAAACGGTCTTCCACAAGAACCAAGCGATCGGCAGCTTCCCTAGGGCTTTCACCCTGCTCAATTTCAGTGCGGAGGCAAACCCCAAAGCCATGGGCTTCGATCAGGGCCCTTCCACCGATTAACACGGTTTGGAAGGTCCAACCTTCAAGCCATCTAACCCGGAATGGGTTGGTCATCAAGAGCCTCAGGCACACCACCATTTGAACGGATGGGGAGATCCTTTACAAGTTTTTTCCATTTCTTGTTTCGTTTCTTGAACCTATGCCTGTGGAAAACTGGGCACGGACATCCGTTTTTCTAGCCAATCTCAGGCTTACTAGCGCACCAGATGCGTGTCATAAACCAGGTTTCTCCTTTGATCTCAGTAAAACCAACCCTGCTTAGGCGAGTTTCGATCTGATCGCCGATGTAATCGCGGTAATAGGGCTCATGGAACACCCTGCGGAAATTTTCCATAACAGGCTGAAATTGCGGGCTATCGGCCAACTGCACTGAATCAGCCAGAACAAGCACGCCTCCTGGCACTAAAACTCGGAAGGCTTCAGCTAGCACTGCCTCACGGGCTTCCGCGGGAAGCTCATGCAAAAGGAAAACGCAACTAACCGCTTGCATGGATTCATTTTGAAACGGCAATGCCTCCGCATTTCCCTGCACCAGCTGGGGCAGTTCACCGGGCAATTGAGATAACCAGCGGTTTGCTTGGCGTAGGTAGGCATTTGATAAATCCAAGCCCACCAATTGGGCGCTGCTAAATGCACCTCTTAATTGCCTAAGGGTGCGGCCAGTGCCGCTGGCCACATCAAGAATTCTTAGGGCGCCACTAGCCAAATTTGCCCTTGATAGGCGTTCTTTTAATGGCTTCAGGATCCTGCGGCGCATGGCATCTGCCGTGCCGTTAAAAAGCAGTTCCACCTGAAGGTCGTATAGCTCAGCTGAACGATCGCTGAGGTAACCATCGGTTTGATGGTGAAAATTCTGCAGGTAGTAGTCGGGGAAATTGCTGATGTCAACGTTGTTGGGAAGATCTCGCACATCCCGGCGCAGCCTGCGGTTCCAAATGTTTGGCAAATCAAGCCACACCAGTGGGTAGCGCAGCATCCAATCCAGCCATGGGGCATCGAATAATTGGCTGGTGGGATACAAGCCTTGTTCTGCCTCTAGCCAATCCCTTTCAAGCAGGTAATCCATGCTGGTGCGCAAGGCTTGCAGGGTTTCGGCTCTTATCGGGATTGTTTCAGCATTTGCCTTGGGCGCCACCAGATCCATCAATTGGGTGCTCACTTGTTTGTGGGCAATACCAAGCAAGCTTTTGCCCTGCTGCATGGTTTGGTAAGCGATCTTGGTAACCGAAGCCGCCATCGATGGGGGGTGTAATTAACTACTCACATTTCAGCGGATTTGCCGCTTGGCCGCGAGATTCAAGTAACCGTTTCTGTCGGATCTAGGCAAACAAGGCGGCTTAGGCGCTGCAAAAGCATTGCGGGTGATAGCTTTTGGCCACTGGTCTTGATGCCATGCAAGATGCGATCACCGGTTTGATCGGCCGTTACGACCAACAGGGTCGCTATTTCGACCGCTCAGCGTTGGATCGCCTTGAGGCTTATTTCGCTGAATCAAGCCTGCGGTTGGCAGCGGTAGCAATCATTAATGCGGAAGCGGCTGAAATCATCCGGGAAGCCAGTCAACGCCTTTGGCTTGCTGATCCCGAACTGTTACTGCCCGGTGGCAATGCTTACACCACCCGCCGTTTATCCGCCTGCCTTAGGGATCTCGACTATTTCCTGCGCTATGGCTCCTATGCCCTCGTGGCCGGTGATTGGCAGGTGTTGAACGAAAGGGTGCTTAATGGGCTCAACGACACCTACAAGTCCCTGGGTGTGCCCACAGGCCCCACAGCAAGGGGCATTCTTTTAATGGCAGACGTGTTAAGTGAAAAGTTGGCTGCCACAGGCTTCAGTGATCCAACTTTGGCTCGCGCCCCCTTTGAGCACATGGCAAAAAACCTTGCCGAAACAAATTTGAATGGCCGTTGAATCGGCCAATGGTTAGTCTCACATCCTCAATTCTTGTCTAGTCGCGTGAACGTTTCCCCGCTCTCCACTGTGAAAGAGACCGTGAGTGCGTCCCATCGTTTACGGCTAGATCCGATTTCTACGCCTAATCGCCTGTTGTTGGGGCCAGGTCCATCAAATGCAGATCCCACTGTGTTGCAGGCCATGGCCAGGCCCCCCCTCAGCCACCTGGATCCGCTTTATCTAGAGCTGATGAACGAAGTGCAGGAAATGCTGCGCTATGCCTGGCAAACCGATAACAGGATCACGATTCCAGTTAGCGGTACCGGCAGTGCCGCCATGGAAGCAACCATTGCAAACACCGTTGAACCAGGAGATCGTGTCCTTGTTGGGGTGATTGGTTATTTCGGTTTGCGCTTGGTGGATATGTGCAACCGCTACGGAGCAGATGTGCAGGTTCTTGAAGCTCCCTGGGGTGAAGCCTTGGCGCTCGAGCAAATAGCAGCAGCCATCAAACAACACAGGCCGGCGGTGTTTGCCTTAGTGCATGCCGAAACTTCCACAGGTGTGTGCCAACCCCTTGACGGCATTGGCGCCCTCTGCCGCGAAAACAACTGCCTGCTCATTCTCGACACCGTTACATCCCTTGGTGCTGTACCCCTCAAGCTCGACGAAGCCCAGGTTGATTTGGCCTACAGCTGTAGCCAGAAGGGCCTGAGTTGCCCTCCGGGCCTGGGGCCATTCACCATGGGGCCGAGGGCTGAGGAAAAGATTGAACGGCGCAAGGGCAAGGTTCCAAATTGGTATTTAGATATGTCTGGTTTGAAGTCTTATTGGGGCAAAGATCGCACTTACCACCACACAGCGCCGGTAAATATGAATTTTGGTTTGCGGGAGGCACTCAGGCTTCTCTGTGAAGAGGGTTTGGAAAATGCCTGGGATCGCCACCGCAGCAATAGCGAAAAAATGTGGCTTGGGCTAGAGGAATTAGGCCTTGAACTGCACGTGCCCCATTCCCTTCGCCTGCCAACCCTCACCACCGTAAGAATCCCCGCTGGTATTGATGGCAAAGCCTTTTCCGCCCATTTGCTAAATAAACATGGGGTTGAGATCGGCAATGGTCTAGGGAGCCTTGCCGGTGAGGTGTGGCGCGTTGGCCTGATGGGCACTAACAGCACCCCAGCGAATGTTGATTTGTTGCTTAATTTGCTTGAACTTGAGTTGCCAATCTTCCGTACTGGCCGCGTCGCTGCCTAAACCAGCTAACCAGTAGCTCCTCACATTGATCAGCCAAAACTCCGCCAGTTACCTCCATGTGGTGATGGGCACTGGCGTTGTTAGCAAGATCCAAACAGCTCCCCAATGCGCCGCGCTTGGGATCACCAGCACCAAACACCACATGGCCCATTCGCGCTTGAACAAGGGCCCCGGCACACATCGGGCAGGGCTCCAAGGTAACTATCAGGGTGTGCTGATTAAACCGCCAGGTGGAGCTGCTCAGGCTTGCCTGGCGCAGGGCAACCAATTCGGCATGGCCAAGCGGGTTTTGTTCTTTTTCGCGCCGGTTACTGCCCCAGCCAATCGCCCTTCCCATTGGGTCGAGCACCACTGCAGCAACAGGTATCTCCCCGCAACCGCCAGCAGCTGCAGCCAGCCTCAACAGCCGCTCCATCCAGATGGTGATGGGTGTTTCCATTAACCATCACAATGGTTGATCAACGGATCAATGGCTTGCAAGCCCCAGGACTTCCCAAAGCTTTCCCAGGCCCAGATGAAACCCAGGGCGCCTTGGGGGAATTGCTCGGCCATGGGAGCAAAATACTTTGTGATTGGCTAGAGGCAACAAATAACCACGGACCTAGGCCCGCTCTAAGCGTTCAACCCCTCGCGGAACCGGGTGATGCTGGTAAGTCGATGGAGCAGCTCTGGTGTGATCTCGCCGGGTTGATGGATGGTGCCTATAGGCCTAATCATCCGGGCGCATTGGCCCACCTTGATCCCCCTTCCCTAGGGGTTTCAATTTGCGCTGAGATGATTGCAGCAGGGCTGAATAACAACCTTCTAGCTGAGGAACTCTCCCCATCTTTAAGTCGATTAGAGCGCAGTTTGTGCAGCTGGATCGCCCGTGAGATCGGGCTTGGTGATCTTGCCTCAGGGGTGCCTGCCAGCGGTGGAAGTTTAAGCAACCTGATGGCCCTTGTTTGCGCGCGCCAGGCAGCTCAACTGCAAAAACACTCAAATTGTGTTGTTATTACAGGCGCCGGTTCCCATGTGTCATTAAACAAGGCGCTGGCGGTTATGGGCATAGGGGCTGATTGTCTATGGCGATTGCCACTGGATAGCCAGGGGCGGTTAAAGGCAATTGAAGTTGCTGCTGCTTTTGATAAAGCTCAAAAGCTTGGTTTACCGATCCTTGCCGTTGTTGCCACTGCAGGTACCACCATTCAAGGACTGGTGGATCCCATAGGAGAGATGGCAGCATTGTGTAAATCTGCAGGGGTATGGCTGCATGTGGATGGTGCAATCGGTGGCGTGTGCGCCTTAGTTGAGAGTGAACGCTGGCGAGTTGAAGGGATTGGTTTAGCTGATTCAGTTAGCTTGAACCCACAAAAACTACTTGGTGTTAGCAAGCCTTCCTCACTGCTGCTTTTAAAGGATCCAGCCCATTTAAAAAATAGTTTTTCCACTGGCCTTCCCTATATGGAGCCGCCTTTGGTTAGTCAGGGCGGTGAATTAGGTTTACAAGGAACCCGGGGGGCTGAGGTGTTGAAATTGTGGATGAGTTTGCAGTATCTGGGCCTTGAAGGTATTGAAAATATTTTGCAATCTGCTTTTTCCCGTGCCTCAATATTGCGCAATTTGCTTGAGTCTATGCCATTGCAGTTATTAGCTGGTGATTTACATCTCCTTAGTTTTACCGCCTCGGGAATGGAATCTGAAAACCAGGTTGCCTGGCGCGATAGATGTCATAGGGAATTGTTAAGATCTAATTATTGGCTATCCAAGCCAAATTGGCGTGAACTGCCACTTTTAAAGGCTGTTCTCGGTAATCCGTATACAAGTTCCGAACATTTGCAGCAGTTGGCTTCTGTTGTTAAAAAATCATTGATATGAAACAGGAAAATAAAAGGGGCCGCTGGGTAGCAATAAGCACGGGCGTTATATCTATTGCCATTGCGGTGGTTTATTTGTTGGTGGTTTTTTTACTGGATCGCCAGGGCCCCCTTCTTCCACCACCTCCCGAGGCCCTCGGCGGGGCGGTAACTGTTGCACCTGCTGTTTCAGCGGTTCCACAACCCGAGCCAGGGCTTCTTCAAGGAAGCGTTTGAGATCAAGGTCGCGCCGCTCTAGGTCGTATTGCTCGCGAACAACAGCAGCTATTCCGCCATCGCCCCAGTCTTGTTGTTGGCGGAAATAGCTGATGAAGCTTTTACCGGCTAAGCGGGTTAGCCAAGCACCGGTAACAGCTTGGATTGCCTTCGAGGCGAGCAATGCGGGCAGGTTTAAACCCATGGCAGTGCCAATCAATCCGGCCCCCCCCTTCACCAGGCCAAGGCTGCCTAAGGTTCGCCCCAGGGATAGGGCTAATTGTTGTCCCTGATTTTTGCTCATGGTTACTCCATAAATCTGGCCAATTTCAACAACCATCTGGGCATTTACTGCGGCCGTTGCAAGCAAATCAAGCCCTGGCAGGGGGGTTAAGGCGATGGCACCAGCGCCAATCCAGCCATAGCGTTCAACAATTTGCATTGATTCTCGATAACGCTGTTTGTCAAGAAGCTCTTCTGAAATCGCTGAAAGACGACTGCTTTGCAAAAGAATGTTGTCGGCAAGTAAATCTTCTCCCTCCTCGCGGAGCAGTTGGGCCAATCTGTTTAAAAGTCGATTGATTTCTGCGGCTGGCTGCAGTGGTTTTCCACCAGGTTGGGGAATTGATTGCGGCGCACCACTGGCACTTACAACATCATCATTTCTAATTAATCCGCTGCAGCGAACGCGTAATAAATGCAGTAAACGCTGTTCTTCACTTTCGCCACGAAGATCACATTTATTTAACACTAAAAGCATACGCTTTCCCATTTGAGCGAGTGATTGTAACACTTCAAATTCACTAGATCGGAGATCACTATCAACAACAAATACCAATAAATCTCCGCGAGTGGCTTCAGCCCTAGCCTGCTGCTCTCGCTCTAGGCCAATGGCTCCTGATTCAAGAATGCCAGGGGTATCGCGCAATTGAATTGATCGTTGCATGCCCTGTAGGCGCATGAAATAGTTTGTGCTGATCTTTGTACTACCCATTACCGCACCAACCTCACCAATTCGATCATTTAAAAGGGCGCGAATTAATGAAGTTTTACCGCTAGATCCACTGCCGAAAAATACAACTATTAAGTCACCCTTTTTAAGGTATGTCTCAACTTCTAGGCGGCGTTTTAGTAATGCTTCTCTGGCAACCAGATCCTTAAGTTGAGTTAATTGTTGATCCAGGGCGTTGAGATTTTGTTGCGCGGCTTCGCCGCGGTTTGATGCTGCCTTGGGTAATTCTAATTTTGAATTTCTTAGCCTTGGTGCCAACCATGGCTTTAACAGTGGATAAATTGAAAGAACGATTGCTGCAACGAGAAGTAATAATGTGGGACCAACCAACCAACTCGGTAACCAATAGCTTAATTGCCAAAGCAAACTATTAACAGCTTGCAAAACAATTGAGAGAATAACGATGGCAAGTAATAAACCAACCACCAGAAGCCATGGCCGAGGTGCTTTCATCAACGGGCTTCAGCGTTTGTGCTGCCTCTACCGGCGCTGCGAATGATATCGGCCCAAAGTTGGGCTGCTAAAGCACTGCTTGCTGCCGTGGGAGTGCTGTTATCGTTGCCCAGCCAAATTCCCATCACCCAGTGGCGGCTGGGTTCAAAGCCAATAAAAAGTAGATCTCGCCCATCATTGGTGGTGCCAGTTTTGCCACCCTCTGCCCCCCCAAGGGAAGCTGCATTACCAGTGCCCCACTGCACCACCCCCCTCAGTAAAGCTTGCATTAATTGAGCTTGCTTCACACTTACTACCCGGCGATTATTCGATCTGGTTTGGGATGGTTGGCGGCAAGCCTTACCTGAATTTGCACAGGGTTCAGCATCCGTGAGCCTTCTGATCGTGGTTGGTTGTTGCCAAATACCGTTATTGGCAATGGCTGCGTAGGCAGCTGTCATTTCAATTAGTTTGGTTTCGCTTTGGCCCAACACCAAACCAGGAACAGCTGCTAGCGGTGTTGTGATGCCAAGATCACGGGCTTTTTTAACTACAGCATCTAATCCGTAACGGCGACCTAATCTCAAAGCTGCTGTGTTACTACTACTGGCAAAGGCTTGGCTTAAGGCCAAACTGCCAGCGCAGCCAGCCGTAAAACTTTGGCCACCCCAATCTAGGGGTGCACAACTAACAGCATCATCTGGTTTTAAGCCCCGCTCAAGGGCTACCAAGTAAGTCATTAATTTAAAAGTGCTACCCGGTTGCCTAAGGGCTTGGGTGGCCCGGTTGAATTGACTTGTGTTGTAATCCCTTCCACCAACCAAGCTCAATACGGCCCCGTTACGGCTATCGATCACTACAACAGCCCCCTGTTCCACACCCCAACCATTGCCGGGTTGCAGGTATTCGCGCAATTTTGTTTCCACTACTTCTTGAAGCACTGGATCTAGATTTGTATCAACAAGGAAATTTCCCTCGCCAGCAACCTCTGAACCAAGCAAATTCTCTAGATCACGATATACCTGATCTGAATAAAAGGGAGCGGGCTTGCGCTCCCTTGCGGCGCATGCCCGCGCGGCCAAAACCACAGGGGTGCGTCTAGCACGACGGACCACATCGTTTGCAACAACACCCTCAGCCGCCATCTTTGTTAGCACCCCATTGCGGGCGCTCAGGGCATCTTGGGGAAAGGCACATGGATCATTGCCATTTGGTGAAGGCAGTAAGCCAACCAGTAGTGCCGCTTGTTCTAATGATAGATCTTTAGCTGCTCTATTGAAATATAATTGAGCAGCATCTTCAAAGCCCCAACCAACACCTAAGTATACTCTATTTAAATAACTTAGCAGTAAATCCCGTTTACTGAATCGTGCCTCTAGTTGCAATGCAACCATTAATTCTCTCCATTTCCTACCTAGGGTTTCGCCTTGGCCCACCTGTTCGGGATATAAACTTCTGGCTAATTGTTGGGTGAGAGTACTGCCGCCTTCAAGTACTTTGCCGCCGAGTAAATTTGTTAATAAAGCCCTTAATGTGCCGATGGGATCAATGCCTGGATGCCACCAAAAACGATTATCTTCGCTGGCAAGAAGTGCTTTAATTAAATGAGGTGAAAAACTATTTAATCCAGATAATTCTTGGTGTCCACTGCTATTTGAGCTTGATAGGGGACGATTATTGCGATCGTAAAGAACCATCGGACCACGAACAGGAGCTAAGCTGCCCCTTACGGGCACACTCACGCTGCCAATAACGAGCAAAAGTAATCCAAATAACCCTGTTCCGAGGGATGCAATGCTAAAAATTTTAAACCCTTTATTTATCCAGGGTCGAACATTCAGTTGACGAAATTCTATTTCTGGTACATTTTCTGCAGATGCTGGTCCTAAGCGAATTAGATCTCCATTTTGCAATTTAATTGTTTCGATTGAACAACCCTGCCAGCTAAGGCCATTGGTTGAACCATTATCTCTGAGATGCCAGTGGCGACCTTTTAGCTCAAGTAAAGCGTGGCGCTTTGATACGGCAGGGTGATTAACAACTATCTCTCCATCGCAATCACGGCCAATTCGATATATCTGCCCATATAAAGGGTGGCAAATGCTCGCTTCTCCATGTTGATGAATCCAAAGTTCCGCCAGGTTCATCAATTCCGCCTCAAGTTATTAATCAACAGTGAAAGCACAGCTAAATTAATAGCTACATCAGCAAGATTAAAAACAGGAAAGCTAATTGGCACAAAATCAAGAAAGTCCACAACTGCCCCAAGCCGCCACCTATCTAATCCGTTGCCGATTGTTCCTCCCAATAGCCAGCCCACCGCCAAAAGTTGCAGCAAGCGCCACTGGCTTCCCCTGCGCCATAGCCATAGCAGCAAAAAAATCGCAACGCCAAAGCTGATTAAGCCAAGCCAGGCAGCCCCTTGGGGAAACAAGCTGAAGGCGGCTCCGTTGTTCCATACCAGGCGCAAATCAATCAAACCAGGGAACAAAACCGCCTCCCTACCCGCCCCCAAATTGCGTAGCACCCAATACTTACTCCACTGATCCAGCAGTACTACGCCAATTGCAAGGCCAATGCTGATGCGTCGCCCTTTTAAAAGCTTGTTCACCGGTTTACCAGCAATAGAGGCCGCAGCAACCTGGCCATCACTCCAACAACACAACAGAGCAACAACTGGGCCGGAAGGGGCATCAGGCTGTAGGTAATCAGCAGCTGGGGCAGGCTCTCTCCCCAGCGGCGGGCGAGGCTACCCAAACCCAAATTAAGTAACCCGCATAGCTGGATTGTGAGAACTCCGAGGCAGGCAGTGCCAGTTAAATGCTCGAGGGAGTCCATACCTGGCTGTTTTGCTAAACGTCCGCATAACCAGGCTGCTGGTATGAAACCAGCCAGGTATCCGAATGAAGGTTGTTGCAGGTAAGCAAGGCCTCCGCCCTCTTGAAAAACAGGTATTACGCTGAGCCCAAGGCTTAGGTAGGCCACCGCAGCAAGCATTCCCGATCGGGGGCCGCACACAAGTGCCGTTAGTAGTAAAGCGGGCACCTGGGCCGTTATTGGTAAATCATGGAAGCCGAAACCAGCCTGGGGACTCCACCAAGGCATAGCCGGTTGGAGCAATCCACCGGTGAGAATAAGCAGAAGCCCAACTAAGGCTCCCCACCAGTTCAAGAGGGCGCGCAAGCTCAACCCATGTAATTGCCGCCATCCTGCACCACTCCAAGGATCTCTTCAACATTGACTGACCCATCAGAAGCAATTTTTGCCGTTGGCAGCCTGGTAAAACTCCAGGTTCAACAGCCCTGGTTGAAAACCGCAGCTGCCATGCCCGTACTGCGGCCCGCAGATCTGGTAGACCTAAACGAGCAGGGTGAAGTGGTTGCGATCCATGCGATGCAACAGAGGGCCGTTAAATTCCGTAGGGGTACGTTTTTACTGCCGGTTAGTTCCCTGAGCTCTAACGTTGAGCCCTCTGCCAATGCTGTTTGAGTTCTTTAATCGCAGAGCTGGGTCCGCAAATGCTTAAATTTGCCTTTTGTAGCCAGCGTTGAGCTGCTGCAAGCAATTGAGCTGGTTCTATCCGATCAAGTTTTTTCAAGCAAATTTCGTTGTGATCTGCTGGCAAGCCATAGCTGAGGAGCATTGCTAATCGGTCGGCTCTTTGGCCTCCAGTTTCGCGGCTCAATGCTTCCATCCCTTTTAGTTTTGCAACGGCAAGCTGCAGTTCAGCCTCTGATATCGGAGCTTGAATAATATTTTGCCATTCTGCTAATAGTGCATCTAGGGCTTCGCATGCCCTACCAACAGCACAGGAAAGATGCCAAACCATTGGTGAATTTGATCTACGCATCATCAATTCCACACCAACGTCGTAGGCCAAACCTCGCTCCTCTCGAATCACCTGAAATAGGCGGCAACTCATGCCAACTCCAAGGTGCACTTGAAGCAGCCTAAGCATTAGGGAGTCTGTATTATCAATGCCTACAGTTCGAAAGCCCATCATTAGAACCACCTGCTCAGTGTTGCAAACAACAGAAGCAAAATTAAGTGCTGGCTCTGGATTGGGTTCTGGTGCACTAATTGGTTCATTGTTCCATAGGTTTAATCTCTCTCTGCAGTTTTCAATTAGTTCTGCTGGGGGGTCTCCAGCTAAAACAAGCAGTGCTTTTCTGCATGTTAGCTGTTTAGATGTCTCTAGTAGATTATTTTGTTTAATATTTTTTAGATCTTGCTTGAAGCCAATGGGATCACTGCTATAGGGTCCATCATCAAAAAGTAATGGCTTTAATTTGTCATTGCATAGCTGAAAAGGATCCTCCTGAAGTCTTTTCAGCATCTGAATATTAAGATCTCGTTCTAAATTTATCTGCTCTTCATTGCAATGGGGGCTTTCAAGCATTGCAAGTATTAATGGCACCATTGAATTTGCATCAATTCGATTGCATTTGAGTGCAATAACAAGCAGGTCTTCTCCGGCTTCACAGCGTAAATTTGCGCCATGGCTTTCCACGAAACTTGCGAATTTTTCAGCATTGAATTCTGCGCAGCCGCGCGTTAGCACTCCAGCTAGGAGCTGCTGACGACCCTTCATGCCAATCGGGTCGAGGATGCTGCCTAGGGGTAAAACAATTCGAGCCGAAAGGATTGGAGCCCCTGGTTGATGGATCAGCTCAACTGATTTCATGGCTGAATTGTTGTTGGGAATTTGTTCATGCGGGGATTAGTTCAAGCAGGGATTACTTCAAGCAGGCAGGCGGATTGCAAATCCCAGCGGCCTGAAAGGGCTTGAAGCCTTGTTAAATCCCATTCCTCAAGCCATCGCAATGGTTGATCCAATGCACATAGGCGCCTTTGCAGGCTCGCTTGCCCCAGGTGATGGGTTACTTGACTGATCGCTTCAAGGCCAAAGGTATAGCCATTTGCCACCATGCGTTTTGAGCGCTCAAGTTCAAGCTTGCCAAGTCCCTCCTGGGCTTCTTGAAGCAACTTTTGCAATTCCAATCGAACCTTTGATAGGTGTTCCAGATCGGTAACCGCCTCAAGGATCACCAAACTGCCCCGCTCTAGGGGATGAACCTCCACATCGATTGATTCAACCAACTGAAGCTCTTCTCGCAGATGTTTTACCAGCCTGGATGAGCGGCCCTCAGCAAGGGCACTGGCCCAAAGGTCTATGCCCATTAGGGCTTGGGGATCTGAGGCCGGAGGTGCGGGCCATGCCACTAGGAGTCGAGCCGATTCCAAACGGGGTACACGCAACAAATGCTCCCCCGGTTGCCAAAACAACAACAAATCATCTGGTGTGTCCACTGCAGAGCCAGGATCAAGGCTGCCCATTGGTCCAGCACCTAGCCAGCTCAACAACTTTTCTGGATCAAAACAGCCGCCTACGGCGATGCTGCAGTTTGCCGCCTTGTAGTGACGTTGCT